>NZ_JBIWCL010000004.1:0-470909 GCF_044761485.1 Streptomyces sp. NPDC097617 | reverse complement strand
TCCAACTCCACCTCCTCGACCTCCTCGACACCGACATCACACAAACCCGCTGGCCACAGATCTGAAACGGTCACCCGCGAAGTACGGGTCTAGCAGCGGAAGCACCCCGACCCCGCAGGGCCGACCGGACGCCGCAGCCGGCATCACGCGGACAGCAGTCGTCATAGGAGCGCGGTCGGGCCGTGCTCCTGCTCGGTGAGCTCCTCGCCCCCGCCGCCCCCGTCACCGCCGTCATCGTCCTCGCCTGCATCGTGGTCACCCAGCGGGCCAGAGTGTCATGACGCACGACCGCGGTCTCGTCCACGGCGTCTTCTGCAGCGGGTGGACGCCGTACGGGAAATGTCAGGGCCGCGGGCGCGACAGACCGGAGCCATTGCCGGTCAGCGCCTCCACATCCTTGGCCAGCCTTGTCATTTTGGCGTTCAGTTCCCCGATTTGCCTGGTCAGGGCTGCCAGGTCGTCCTGCCGGCCCGCACCACCGTGCCCGTTGGACGCGACGCTCCGTGCCCGGACGAGTCCGGTCGGGACGCCTCGGATGGGGACTTCCACCTCCTGCCACGCCGCCAGCACGGCCGACTGTTCTGCGCTTCCGACGCCGAACAGTTCCCCGGCCTTCTGGAACGTGGTGTGGGCGAAATCCTGGAACTGGGCCTCGACGTCGGATACTTTGAGCGATTCGTACCAGATGAGCCCGGCAGCCTCCCATGCAAATCCGCCGATGCCCACAGCCGCCAAGAAGAACGCCTTGTTCGGAATGCCGGAGTTGACGTGCACTCCGCCGTTATCGCCTTCCTCGCTGTCGGGCAGGTGAATGAACTTGCTCATACGGTCGGGCTGGGGGTCCCTGCCGAACAGCGCATTGTTGTACGCGTGACCCGGAGCCTTCATCGATCGCAGGGCGTCGGCATCGATTCTCGGGGTCCACACATCAGCCCCGATCAGCCAGTCCGCCTCTTCGGCCGACTGCTTGAGCGACCACTGCTTGACCAGCGACCCGAAGACATCCGAGATCGACTCGTTCAGGGCCCCGGACTGATTGTGGTACTCGAATCCCGAGGTGTGCTCGGTTACTCCGTGCGTCAACTCGTGGGCGATCACGTCGAGGGATCCGGTGAGGTTGGCGAACTGCTTTCCGTCTCCGTCACCGAAGACCATCTGCCGCCCGTCCCAGAACGCGTTGTTGAACTTCGTGCCGAAGTGAACGTACCCGTCCAGGCGCGCATCCCCCGGCCGTCGATCGAATTGCGCTGGAACACTTCCCTGTAGAAATCGCGCGTCAGACCGAGTCCGTCGAACGCCCGGTTGACGGACTCGTCCACGGACTCCGGTCCGTCTTCCGGCCTGGACAGGACGGCGACGGGGAGGGAACTCCCCTGCTCGCAGTCGAAGACTGTACGCCGACCGTTGCCGGGGGCGGCCGCACCGGTGAAGGACGCCCGGACCGCTCGCTCACCCCGCAGGCGGGCAGTGGTCAGCATGGTGTCCAAGGCGGCTTGGCGCACCTCACTGTCCTCGCTCTCCAGGAGCTTCTTGAGAAGGTACGGGGGGATGATGCAGTTGAGTCGTGAGGTCCTGCTCATGGGGCACCTCCTGAATAGTGGAACCAACGGTTGAGCCGGCGTAGCGATGATGCGACTGGGGGCCCGGAGGGGCCTCTGGCCGGGCCTTTCGGTACAGGCTCCGCAGGCCCGGCCGTGGCGGGCGGGTCGGAATCGAGACGCCCTACACCCAGTTGACTTCCGCACGCTTCAGCAATGGGTCGTCCGTCAGCCGGAACAGCGGCACGGCGAAGTTGCCCGACCTGAACCGGCCGCCGAAGTGCAGGCCGAGCACCCGGTGGTCGGCCAGGTCGAAGACCGGGGATCCGCTGTTGCCGCCGAGCGTGGAGCAGTCGTGCGTCATCGTGAACCCGGGCCCGTCCGGGACCAGCGCCGTCGCCGTGCCCGGCTGGAGCCGCTTCACGTTGTAGATGTCCATGAAGATGCGTCTCATGGCCTCCGGCTCGTTGCGGCGGCCGTCCGCCGCGGGATAGCCGACCACGTACACGGGCCGGCCCGGCAGGTCCGGCGGAGCGTCGGCCGCGACCGGCAGCGGCGCCGGCAGCGGCCCGCCGCCGCCGGCCCGCGGGGACACTCTGAGCAGTGCCATGTCGACGTCCCGGTGGATGCCGATGATCTCGGTGACCTCGAACTCGAACGATCCGTCGGTGGCGGCCGCGCCGAGTTCCTCAGCGGTATCGATGCGCGCGCCCATGCCCTGGCGGAAGGTGAACCCGCCGTCGCCGTCCGCCCGGCTGAACTCGGCAGCGACGTGGCGGTTGGTCATCACGGCGAACGGCGAGACCAGGAAGCCCGTGCCCAGCCAGTCCAGTTCCGCGTGCCCGGAGACCTCCACCCGGCCGACCCGCTCGATCGACTTTCGGATGCCCGGCCGCTGTCCGTCCAGCAGGGCCCAGTCGCCCGGCTGCGAGACGAAGTCCTGGCCCTGGACCAGGATCGCCGGGCGGCCTTCGAGCAGGACGATCGCCTCCACCCCGAAGTACTCGTCCTCGTCGACATCGCCGGTGCGGCCCGCGGCAAGCTTCTCCAGCCCGCGCACCCCGGCCTCCAGCACCCTCGCCCGCTCCTCCCGGGCGGCGCGGCCGATCTGCGCGGACGCCTCCTCCTCGCCCGGAAGGTCCTCGGCGGACTCGAGGATCTCCGCGTCCAGCCCCTTGCGCACGCGTGCGGCCACCTCCAGCAGGTCCTCCTGGAAGACCTGCTCGGGCCCGGTCGCCACCGGTGATCCAGCGCGCATCTCAAACCTCCCGTGGTCGTGGCCGTGGCGTCAGCGTGACTGGGCCGCAGCGATCTCGTCGTGGATGTGCGGGCTGTGCTCCCGCAGGTGCCGCATGATGGCGCTCAGTTGAGTTCCGACGTTCACGAACGCCGTGCTCTTGCCCTGAAAACTGACGTCCGATACGCGGCGCGTGCCTCGGTGCAGGGCAACCACCGTCCAGTCGTCGGTCAGCACCGGCGAGCCGGAGGAGCCGCCCCGGGTGTCGGTGAAGTAGCGCACGTCGCGGTCGTCGGCTTCGAAGGCGAGGTTGTTGCGCAGCGCGATTCGCTTCGGATCCCCACCCGGGTGCTGAATGATGTTGAGCGCCACCGGCATGTCCTTGGCCACGGCCAGCGGAGCGGTGGCGACGCGAAGGAAGGGCCTGACCGGCGCGCCGGTCAGGCGCAGCACGGCAAAGTCGAGCTCTTCGTCCCAGGCCACGAGTTCGCTCGCCCGCTCCTCCTCGACGTCCGCGTCGTCCTCGCTCAGGTAGTCGAACCGGGAGCGTGATCCCTGGGCCTGGAGCTGCAGGTCCACCGGGTCCACCACCTGCTGCTGGCCGTCGGTGCGCTTGCGGGCGTTGACCACGTGGTGATTGGTGACGAGCAGGTCGCCGGTGATGAGCCAGCCCGTGCCGTTGTGGGGCAGCGCCACCGGCTGGAGCAGGGCCCCTCCCTGGTACGGCAGCACCTTGATACGGGCGACCGAGGACCCCGCCAGCGCTCCGCCGCTCAGGAAGCCGAAGGGCACCGTGTCGTCCTGGAAGACGATCTCTTCCTTGGTCTCCCCGGTGGGGACGTCGAGTGCCACGTCGGGCTCGCCGGCCGCGTCGCGCGCCACTCGGTCCAGTGCCTTGAGGACCACGTCGCGGGCGGCGGCGTCGGTGAGCTGGTCGGCGGCGTTCCGGAGCCAGATGGCCAGCGGCACGGTGCCGTCGATCAGCCGCTCCACCCGGTTCATCTCGTTGAGGTCCGAGTGGATCTGCTGGCCGGGCGCGGCGAGGACCGGCAGCGAGCCGCGGTACTTCGGGAGGATGCCCGCGAACAGCAGATTCCGCCGTGCCGGGTCCGAGAGTTCTGTCTCCACCGCTGTGTCCCGCAGCAGGACGACGTCGTCCTGGGAGAGATACGCGTCGCTCATGGTCGATCAGGCCGCTCTGTGGCCGTTCCCTTCGGCTGTGCCCTCTGCTGAGGGGTTCGCCTCGCCCGGCTCCGACGCGACCGGCCGCGGGCCTGTCGGTACGTCCCGGCCGGGGGCGACGGCACCGGCGCCCATCACTGCCGCCACGCCCGCGACGAGCTCGCCGCTCCGGTCGTCGAGAGACAGGAGGCGCCTGGCGAGCAGGTCGAGCGTCCCGAGCCGGCGCGCCCTGCGCAGCATGCCCTGCACTCCCTGGTGGGTGGCCCCGGCCGGCCTCCGGTCGGGCGGGCCGGCGGAGTCCTGCAGCAGGCGGCACAGCGAGGCCCGCAGCTCGGGCCGCACGGCCACCACACGGGCGATCGCTTCGCCGAGTACGTCCAGGACCCCGTCCTCGGTCTCGGGCAGGCCCAGGACGTCCAACGCGTGCTCCAGGATCCCCGGGTGGTCGCGTGAGACCTCGGCGACCGCGGCACGCACCAGGGCGGGCTGCCGCACGAGCTCCGCGTCGGGCAGCCGCCACAGTCGTTCGGCGAGCCTGCTCTCGACCTCCTGATCGTGTTCCTCGGCGCCCGACGCCAGCTGTGCACGGGTCAGCAGGGCGCCCAGCGCCTCGAAGTCCTTGCCCAGGCCCGTGGCGGTCTCCTCGGCCTCGGCGAGGTCGTCGAAGGCCTCGGTGAGGTCGCCGTCCGCCTCGGCCAGCCGCGCCGAGAGGAGCAGCAGCTCCAGCTGCAGTCCGGGGAAGCCGTCCTCCTCGGCGCGGGCCACGGCCGCGTCGGCGGCTGCCCGGGCTTCGGTACGACGGCCCAGCCGGTCCAGGGTCTCGACCCACAGCGGGTGCAACGGGCTGCCCGAGGTCCACGGGCGCCGCTCCTCGAGCCGGGCCGTGGCCGCGTCGGTGTACCCCTGCGACAGCAGGTCCTCCACCTCGCGGGCGGCGATGCGCTCCCAGTCCTCCTGGTCCGCCCTCGCCATCACCTCGTCGGGGGTGTGGCCGCCGACGCGCCCGGCGAGGTACGCGGCGGACCGTCCCGCCATGTCCTGGTCGGCCCCGACGAGGAACCGCTCGACACCGGGCAGCCAGCGCAGCTCCACCTCGCGCGGGTTCTCGTTCAACCGCAGCCGGTGGTAGATCTCCTCCGCCCGCGGCTCCAGACCTTGGCGTGCCGCGTAGTACGCGACGGCCCGCTGCCCGACCGCCCGCATCACGTCCGGACGGGCGCGGTCGGCCAGCCGCAGCATGATGGCCCGCAGATCGGCCCGATGCCGCACGCTCCCCGGTCCTGCGGATTCCACCTGGTAGAGCCGGGAGTACAGCCCGAAGAGGCGCTCCGCCTCCGGGTCGGAGTCCACCGTCAGTCCGCACGGCTCGGCGAGGACTTCCCGGATCAGTCCGGGGGTGATGGTCCGCAGCGCCATTCCGGCCTGCGCCAGGGCGCGCACGTCCTCCTCCCCGATGCGGCTCAGGATCCGCTCGTACAGGATCCCCTGGACGAGCATCTGGTCGACCCTGTGGAAGAAGTGCCGGCGACGCCGGGGCAGGCTCTCGATCAGTTCGCTCAGCGACTCGGCCCGGTCGCCCTCCTGGCCGACTGCCCGCGCCGCCAGTCTCAGACTCAAGGGATTCCCGCCCACGCGGTCGGCGAGCTTCTCGGCGAGCCGTTCGTCGGTCACCCCGCAGGAGGCCAGCAGGGCCGTGGCGGCTTCCGGGTCGAGGTCGGTCAGTTCGATGGTCAGGGGCTCCACCAGCCGGGCCGGATGCTGCTTCAGCAGCCGCCCGGCGACGACGGTCCGCAGCCGCGGGTGCACCTTCTGGAGTGCCGACCAGATACCCCACATGCGGCCGAGCTCCGGGGAGCCGCGGTACTGGGCCTCCTCGAAGGAGTCGATCACGAGCACGAGGGGTGGCTGTTGCGCCGCGGGTACGCCCACCGCCTGGACGACGAGCGTCGCGAGCTGGGCCGCCAGCATGCCCTCGCGCGCGGCGGACAGGGCGTGCACGCCCGACTGGGAGAGTCGCGCCATCGTCGCCCGGGTGGTGGCGAGTTCGTAGAGCTCATCGACCGTTTCCTCTTCGGCCCGGTGGAGGCCCACGGTCTCCTCGCACGCACGCGCCAGGGCGTCGAAATCGGCGTGGTGGTCCGGGAACTGGACGCGGAGCTGCCGAGCCATCTCCGCGATCAGGGTGGCCGGTTCGTGGACGGAGAGGGTGGGCCGTGCGAAGTCGACGTAGGCGAAGGGGAACGGGGTCGGGAAGTCGCGCAGGCTGTCCCGGAGGAACGTCGTGAGCAGAGTGCTCTTGCCCATGCCGCTCAGCCCGTGGACCAGCACCGGCCGCTTCGTGCCACTGCCGACCGCCCGGGTGAACTCGTCCTGCAACGGCGTGGGCAGTCCGATGTAGGCGCGCAGCCGGGAGAGTTCCTGGGCGCGCCCAGGGAAGGAGCTGCGTGCGAGTCGTTCGATGGGCTGCATCAGCCGCGCCCGGTCCAGTAGCTGCTGCACCTCTCCACTCGGGGGGATGCCGGTGATGCCCGGGATCTGCGCGAGCCACAACACTGCCTGCAGCGTGTGCGGCAGGTCGTCCAGGTTCTGGTGCACGAGGTCCGGGGGCGTGCCGTCGAGGTAGGCCAACGCGATGTGTTCCGGGCCCGGGCCGGGAGGGAACTGCTCCAGGTTGGCCAGCAGGGCGAGGCGGGCCGCTGCCGGACCGGCGAAGCCGCGCAGCGCCGTGTCGCGAGCCCCCGGCTTGAGCGCCCAGGTGAAGGTGTTGCGCTTGCCGACGGCCCGGCAGTCCCGCAGCAGCTCCACGCCGGCCGCCCCGGAGGGCTTGTTCTCGCCGGGCAGCTTCAGCCGCGCCGGGGCGAACCGGCTCAGCAGGGACGCCGCTTCGCGGTAGGCCTTGTGCAGGTCGGACAGGTCTGCGGGGCCGGGGACAGCCACCGCGGCGAGCAGCCGCTCGCTCAGGCACGCGCCGAAGTCCTCGCCGGGTGCGAGCCCACCGTAGAGGCGGACCGACTCCGCCGCCGCCGTGCAGACCCTGCGCATGTAGCTGTCCGGCCCGGAGACCTCACCCGCCTGGAGGACGGCGGGGACGGTCGTCTCCACGAGGCTGGAGATCCGCTTCGTGTCCGGTAGCTTCGAGGACTCCGTGAAGAACTGCCGGAAGAACTCCCGCAGATCTTCGGGGCCGAACATCCGGGCGGTGTCCCGGACCTCGTTCTTGCGTATCTCGTACGGGAGCTGGCGCATCGTCGGCGAGTACCCGAGCAGTACCAGCCGGGGCGGTACGTCCGGCGGCTCCGGCCTCTGGTTGTAGATGGTCAGGGCCAGCTTTCCGATGCAGTCCCAGACATCTGAATTGACGTCGAGCTTGTCGCAGTCGTCCAGCACCAGCCAGTACGGCCTGCACGCCGTCGTGGCCTGCCTGACGACGCGGTGCACCGCCGCATCGATCTCAGGTAGTGGATCGTTCAATTGTGTCGAGTTCAACGGCGAGAGGGCCGTGTCCGAGAGAGCCGGTGCAGCCGGGTTCGGGTCCGCGACGGACTCGGTGAGCCGCTGGACGACCTGCTCGGCGGTCGAGGTCCGGTTCAGCGTCACCCGCACCGGGCGGAAATTGCAGTGCTCGCCTATGTGCCGGATCAGTTTGTAGCTGTAGGAGCGCCCGCTGTCCGGCTCTCCGTCCACCACCAGAACGGTCTTGTCGGGATTCTCGAAGAACTCGCGTAGCCGCTTCCTGAAGTCCGCCCGGTCGATGAACATGTCAGCGCCATCGCTGATCACGCTGCTGAGGAAGAAGTCCTGGGGCGAAATGTGCAGCCTCACTGCCTCCTCCAGCTCGCGCTTGAGGCGCATGGCTTCATTTCCGACCGGTAGGGAGGTCAGCGAGTCCTCCACCGCGAGCATGCTGAGCAGCAGGAGTTGGTTTTCGATGCCACTGTTCCGCACCGCCTCGACCAGGGCGATCGAATTGTCGCTGCTCACGTAATTGAATGGGATTCTGCTCACGAACTCGGGTGAGAATCCGTGCCCGACCAGCTTGGGTCGTGGTTCGCCGGTATTGAAGATGTGGTCTCGCACCATCTCGGTGACGAGTCCCCATTCGGTATCCTTGGGAGACATACCGCACCTGCACAGGCCGCCGAAGCGGCGTGGAAGACGGACTGCCTGATACCTGTAATGGTTTCACTCGACCCGGTCCGTCGCAACGCGGTCGAACAGCGCGCCGACCTCCCTTTGGACGGGCGCGCTCCGCAGGTACTGGGCGACGCCGTGATGGTTGTCGCTGTCGTTCGTGACCAGATGGTCCGTGACGAGGCCGGGCGGTCCGTACTCGGGCCGCAGCCAGTGGTCGAGGGGCACCAGGTCCCGCAGGTCGGAGACATTGCACCAGGCCGCCACACCCGCCGGGACCGCTGTCGGGAGCGCGAGCAGGTCCTGGACCTCGGTGATGCCGAGAGGAGATCCCGCGCTGACGAGCAGGCTGACGTCCCGTCGCTCCTCGCGGAGCACCTCGTAGGCGATGACCGTGCCGAGGCTGTGCCCCAGCACGACGAGCGGCCCGCCGCGAACCTCGGCCAGCTCGCCGCGGACCGCCTCGCGCATCGCCTCGCCGACCCCGCCGAAGAAGTACGCGTAGACGTCCTCGAAGGTGGCCTTCACGAGCAGCTCGAAGAGGGGCGCGCGCAGGAACCGGGGGAGAGGCAGCGCCCTGGCGAGGTCCGATGAGGCCGGTTCGGGCACCGCGTCCTCGGCCCGGCCGAGGGTCTCCGCCGAGTACGTCATCTTCGCCAGCCAGTTCGCCAGTTTCTCGTCCCCGGCCCGCGCCGACGGTCTCCCGAGCCCGGGGGCCGCCTTCCGGCGCGCCTCGCGGAGCGTGTGCTCGATGAACTCCTCCGGGGTCCGTGGCAGCCGTCCGTCCGGGAGCTCCCGGACGGACGGCAGTCCGCCGGACAGCGGGTCGGGCCCGTCGTCGGGCAAGGGGGTGCCGTACCGGACCGGCGCCCAATAGGCCATCCGCGACGCCGCGCCCATGTCCGTGCCGAACAGCGCCTTGTCCCACTGGGACTTGAGCAGTTCCTTGCGGACCTTGTTCCCGTTGCCGTGGATGTAGACGACGGTGGCGTCGTCCACCTCAGCTGCCCAGGACCACGTCTTCGAAGCTCTCGAGACGTTTCCAGCGGTCCGCGGGTGCGCGGGTGACGGGCATGAGGTCGGCGGCCGGCAGCGGCCCGAAGCCGAGGCCGGTGAGCTCGACGATGTCGGTGACCGGCACCTGGAACGTGCGGAACGGGCCGAGCGGCGGCGGAGCGCCGGGGCCGGCCCCCGCCATCGCCCGCTCGCGCTCCCGGCTGAGGTCCGGGCTCTGGTCGAGGACGTACCCGGTCGAGGCCAGTCGGCCGTTCTGGACGAAGGCGGCCACCTTCCAGAACCGCAGCGGCACCTGGATGCCCCGGTAGGGCGGGTCGGATTCGTGCAGGACGGGACCGGTGAAGACGGACAGCTTGCGGTCGAACCGGGCCGCGTGGTCCAGCAGATGGTTCTCCAGCCCCTGCCACAGCTCTTTGCCCTGGTTGAAGACGTCCTGCTGTGGTGCCGCGTTGGTGAAGTGGAAGGTGTCCGCGTTCGCGCGGTGGGCCTCGCCCGTGGCACCCCAGACCGGGTCCAGGCGCCGGACCAGGTGTCCCCGGTCGAGGGAGTTGTCGCGGTAGATGTCGTTGCCGGCCTGCTGGGCCTCCGGTACGCGGGGGTCGAACACCCATGCGTCGTCACGGGGCACGTCCTCCATGATCAGCTCGCCGTCGATACAGACGGCGGTGGAGGCGGCCAACCTGCGATCGGGGCGCAGGACGACGGTGAAGTGGGTGTATGGCAGGACCACGGTTTCGATCCCGGCCGCGGTCGGGAGGGGGAGCGGGATGGCGGCGCCGAGGAAGGACTCGTCGTAGCCGGTGCGATCGGCGAGAGAGTCCTGCGGCGCTTTGGCGCCCGCAGCCCGGTCCGGCGGTGTGTCGATTGCGTTCATATCATAGCAATACCGTGCGTAAGTGATCGTTTACGGTCCGCTGTCACGGCTCACCCGAACAGCGGCTCCCCTCGGCAGGCCCGATCGGGCGGCGTCCCTCACGCCCCGGTTCAGGCGGCGTCCGCCGCGGAACCCATGCTGTCGACCCCGCTTGCCTGCCACGCCCCGAGGAGTACCCGTGCCCACTGGCCTGTCCATCCACGTCGGTCTCAACAACGTCGATCCCGCCGCGTACGACGGCTGGGACGGCAAGCTCCTGGCCTGCGAGAACGACGCCGGCGACATGGCGGCGGTGGCCCGCGCCGGCGGGTTCGGCGACACCGTGATCCTGACGGACGACTGCACGGCGCAGAACATCACCGGGGAACTGCGCAAGGCGGCCGGACGGCTCAAGAGCGGGGACATCCTGCTCTTCACCTACTCGGGCCACGGCGGCCAGATGGACAACGTCGTCGGATCGGACGACGAGCCCGACCGGCTGGACGAGACGCTGGTGTTCTTCGACCGCCAATTCATCGACGACGAGTTGTACCGGGAGTTCCGGCGGTTCGAGGAGGGGGTCAGGATCTTCGCCCTGCTGGACTGCTGTCACAGCGGCAGCGCCATCGAGTCCCTCCAGGGGCTGCTCACCCCGGAGGCGCTGCAGTCGCAGTTCCAGACCCGTGACCCGGGGCAGGTGGAGGCGGCGTCCCGACTCATGCCGCTGCTCAAGCAGCAGCAGATCTTCACCCGGGACCGGGCGTTCTACGAGGGCCTCCAACGCGAACTCAAGGACGACGACGGCCGCCGCCCGGCGCCCGGCGCCGTGCTGATCGGCGCCTGCCAGGACAACCAGGTGGCGTCCGACGGAGACGTGAACGGACTGTTCACCGCGAACCTTCTCGAGGTGTGGGGGAAGGGCGCCTTCCAGGGCGACTACCGCACTTTCCACCGCGACATCCAAAAGCGCATGCCCGCCATCCAGAGCCCGAACTTCTACACGACGGGCAGCCCGGCGGATGGCTTCCTCGAGCAGAAGCCGTTCACGATCTGACACCGGCAGTCCTCAACCGCGACCGACTTGGCCCTTCTTCGCCGTAGCCGGGCGCCAGGGCGCGAACGCGGTGGCCTTGCGTGGGAGGAGGCCCGCCAACTCGGGGCAGTGCCGCAGCACCACGCCGGCCAGGCCATTGCGCTCGATCCAGTCGATGCCCAACGGGGTGTACACCTCGGGCCTGAAGTCGATCGTGAGGAAGCGATCGCTCTGCAAGCGGCGGGTCGCCATCAGGATGAAGATACGGAAGGCGGTGTCGCTGAAGCCGAAGCCCCGCGGCGGGTTCTCGGCGAAGAGACCCACCATGGTGTCGATCTGATCGACATCGCGGTAGACCTCTTTCAGGCGTGCGACCGTCTCCGCGTCGCAGGACACGTCCTCGAACCGCCGCACGCGTGGCTTGTGCAGACCGGCCCGGAAGTCGTTGTAGCGCGGCACGCCGCGGCGCCGGGAGCGTGTCAGGTCGACCACGGACAGGTCGATGATCTCCCCGTCCCGCTCGAACGCCCGCAGGGCGTGGGGATAGTTGTGCAGGGTGATCGCGCCGGGATGAGCGATACCGAGTGAGTACAGAGAATTGGCCAGACCGGTGGAGCGGATGAGCGCCTCCGCGGCGGGGCCCTGGACGTCGTTGAAGCCGAGGGTGTCCAGCCTCCCGCCGAGCCGGTGGTCCATGATCTCGAAGTCGTCGGGGAGCAGCGGGTGCATGCGGTAGACGGTGACGAAGTCCTCGGTGAGCGAGTACGGAGCGGCATGGTGGTCCGGCAGGGTCTCGGGGATGCCGGTCAGCGAATGCGCCTCGAAGAGCCACAGTCCCAATTGTTCGAGCCACTTCTTCGGAGGCCCCTGCCAGTTGGTCTTCAGGCCGATGTCGATCACTTCGGTGGCGAGGATCGCGGGGGTCCACTCCACAGTGTGGATCTTCGCGATGAGAGCCGAGACGATCAGGCGCGCCGTGTGGTAAACGCGGTCCTCGGTCAGCTTCGGGTACTCCTGCCGCAGCGCTTCGCACACGGCGTTGTGCTCGCGGGCAAAGAGGGTCTGCAAGGAGCTGAGGCCGTACCACCAGCTCTCCGCGAACCCGGTGAGCGGGAGGCCGTCCGGCCCGGCCGGCAGGTGGCCTTCCTCCAGGCGCAGCGCGGCACCGCCGCCCGGCTCGCGCAGCGACCTTCCGGTGTCCTCGTTGCCGCCGTAGATTTCGGAGCCGTCCCACCAGTGGGACGCCGCGTTGGCGAACAGCGTCGGCGGACCCTTGCCGTCGACACGGTGCAGCCCCTCGTTCTCGGCGAAGCGCATGACCCCCTCGGGACGTCCGCCCGGCGTGTTCTTCCACGTGAGACCGGGAGGGAGCGGCACCTCGACGCTCTTCGTGCCGGTGGGGTAGCGCTTGTGGTTGACCCAGTCGTGCACCTGGAACTGGATCCAGGCGGCGGCCAGGACGTTGAGGGAGCGTGCAGGGATGAAGACGTCGCGGTGCAGCAGCTCCCGACTGACCGTGACCGGGTTCGGTACGTCGAACAGCTCCGGCTGGTAGACGGGTGCGAGGTTGCGGCCGAAAGCGGACCCGACAGCGCCCATCCTCGGTGCGGACAGGTCGTTGCAGGTGCCGTCGTAGCTCCGCGCGAGCCGCATGTCTTCGACGATGGGATCGGGTACGGGCTGGGCTCGGGGCGGAGCCTCGCGGACCTCGGTGTCGATCAGGTTGTCCTGGCGCAGCTTATGCCGAAAGGCCAGGAGGTTCAGCAGGCCGAGGCTCGTGGGCAGCCGGTGCCAGGGGACGCATCGATTGAGGCCGCGGAAGGCGGCGCGCAACGGCACACCCAGTACGGCGTTGCGCCGGGGCTCGACGGAGGCGAACCGGAGGCCCAGGCGGTGGGCGCTGCTGGCTTCGTAGGCGACCTTGCGCGCACGGTTGAGGTTCCCGAGGGGCCGGAACTCCTCCGTTGTGTTCCACGGGTTGAAGGCGAGCTCGTCAACCCGTCCAGCTGCGGCGCGGGCCTCGGCAGCGCCGATGTCATGGCGCGGGATGGTCAGCGTCGCCACCCGCAGGAGAGGCGTGTCCTCCTCCTTCCACTCGGCCGCGCCGTCTTCGATGGGAGTCCGGCGGGCATCCACATAGCGCTGCACGTACAACTCGAAGACGACGTCTGTCTCCTTCAGCCGCCGTGCGAGTTCGTGCTGCAGGAAATCGGGGTCAGTGGCGGAGGGGGCGGGGGCCGGTGGAGCACCGTCCGCAGGGCTCAGCTGATAGCGCACCGGCCCGGCGTCACCCCACAGGATGGCGCCGCGGCTCCAGTACGTCTCCAGCGCCAGGCTGCGCACCGTGCGGCTCGTACCAGCACGTACGTTGCGCCGCATGCGCGCGGCCGTGGACCATCCCACCGCGAGCGGCAGGGTGACGAACAGCGCGAGGGCCTTGCGCGGTGTCGAGTCGGCGCCCGCCATGGCTTTCGCGAATTCGACGAACTCGCGGGCGTTGCGCGCATGCGAGACCGGATGGCTCGTCATCAGCAGGTCGTGCGCCTCATCGGCTCCTGCCGCGATGCGCAGGGCCGCTCCGCGCAGATCGGGGGAGTGGTCGGGCCGGCGGGCGCCGTTCGCATTGGAGAGCCGCACGGTGACGGGGTACCGGGCACCAGGTTGGGCGAAGCCGGTCCGCAGGTCGGGGGGCAGGTCGCGGGCGAAGGTCAGACGCGCGTTCTCCACACCCAGAACGGCCTTTGCGTGGAACGTACGCGCGAGGTCGGCGGCGCCACTGCGCTTCCTGGACTTGAGCTGGACCCGCATGAGCTCACGGGCGAGCCGCTCGAAGACGATTCGTTCCGCCTCCGGGTTGCCGCCCACGTAGTGCTCGTACTGCCTGATCTCGGCCATGTGTGCCTCTTCGCCTGGGCGCGCCCCGCTGTCCGGATGCGTTGCCGGCGGACGACGCGATGACGCTGCACGGCTGCCCGGGACTGGGTCCGCGGGCACCTGGGTTACACACGGCAACCCTGACCCAGAGGTGCGGCCGCGGCACGCGGAACAACGCAGACGGGTGGCGTCCGCTTCGAGCCCCGGCAGGGAACAGCAGGCACCAGTTCTGCGGGCGCCGTGAGCGGTGACGCCGGCCCTGCCACTCCTACGGACCACTGCACGTGCGGGAGCGGGATGTGACGAGTACTGGCAAACTGGTTCCGGAAGCCCGCACGGCAGAGGTGTCCGGCGCGTGCGAATGCTTCTTCCCGCCACAGCGGGCCACACCGACCACAGCTCCTCGCCCGAGGCGTCATTCCCGGCATCCGGGGACGCTCGAGGCGGCTCCGTCATGGGTGACTGTGCCGACACGGCCGCACCACGTGCCGCGTCGATACCGCACTCGCCGACAACAAATGCGGGGGAGCGGACGAGGGAACGGCGATGAGGGTTTACGAGGCCGTGGTCAAAGGCCTGGAAGACATCGGAGTACGGGCCGCTTTCGGCGGTGCCGGAGAGAACGCCGCCGGCCTGATGCTGGCGCTCAAGCACTCACAGCAGATCCGGCCGGTCATCACGCGCCATGAGCAGGCTGCGTCCTTCATGGCGTGCGGCCACGCGATGTACACGAACGAATTGGGATTCTGCTTCGCAACGGCCGGGCCGGGTGCGTTCAACCTGTTCTCCGGTCTGGCTGTGGCGATGTCCGACTCCTACCCCGTCCTGGCGGTCTCGGGATACGCCTCGAGGGCATGGCAGGGCTGGGGCTCCCTCAACGAAACCTCAGGCCTGAACCGGACGCCCGACTCCCGGGCCATGTTCGCCGCCACGACGAAGAGGTCGTTCCTGCTCACCGATGCCGCCGACACGTGTGATGTGCTCGAGGAGGCCGTCAACATCGCCTTCGAAGGAAGGCCCGGTCCGGTGCACATCCACGTGCCCGAGGACCTCACCCACCGCGGTGTCGAGGTGACGAACTTCCGGCACATCCGGCTCGACGTGGCCCCGGTCGTCCCGGATCCGGCCCGCGTGGAGGCGATCGCCTCGATGCTGGCCGACGCCCTCGCGCGGCGCAAGCGCATCGTGGCGCTCGTCGGGTTCGGCGCGATCCGCAGTGGAGCGGGAGCGGAGGTCCGGCGCTTCATCGAACGGTTCCAGATCCCCCTGCTCACCACACTGGACGGCAAGGGCATCGTCTCCGAGGGGCACCCGCTCTCGGTGGGCGTCTTCGCGGACAGCGGACACGCCAGCGCGTGGAAGGCGTTCCGCGAGGCCGATGTCGTGCTGTGCATCGGCAACTCCCTGAATCAGCACGCCACCTTCAACTACCGCGAAGACCTGTTCGAGAACAAAGTGCTCGTCCATGTGAACATTTCCGAGACCGAGTTCCGCAAGGCCTATCGGCCCGACTACGCGCTGCTCTCCGATGCCCGCCTCGGGATGGCCGCCCTCCACGAGGCACTCGACGGACGGGTCGGCGACGTCGCGGCGGTCGATGTCGACGGCCGCGACTACGAAGCCCGTCACATCACGCACCTGACCGGAAAGATTCACCCGGGTGAGCTGGCCCAGGCGATCGGCAGGATGCTGCCTCCAGGAGGTGTTCTGCTCGCCGATGCGGGAGCACATCTCGCCTGGCTGAGCTACTACGTCGAGCTGGAGGAGGGGCAGAACTTCCGCAAGGTCGGTTCCTTCGGGCCGATGGCCGGCCATGTCAACGGCGCCATCGGCATGAAGCTCGCACACCCGGAACGGACCGTCGTCGTCGGGTGCGGTGACGGGTGCTACTCGTTGTCCGGTTTCGAGCTGATGACCGCCGTCGAGAACGACATCCCCGTCATCTGGATCATCTTCGACGACCAGGAATTCAAGCTGATCAAACTGTTCCAGCTCGTCACCTACGGGGAGATGGGGCTCGTCGAGTTCCAGAACCCCGACTTCGCCGCGTACGCGCAGGCGTGCGGCGCCGAGGGCCACCGGGTCGAGACGCTGGAGGAGTTCGAGAAGGCGTTCCGTGAAGCGCTCGCCTCCGGCAGGCCCTCCCTCATCGACGCCCGGATCACGCGATGGGCCGTCCCCCACTACAGCCCCTCGCCCGACGGCGTCATCGCCGGCCTCGTCGAGACCATCGAGGCACGCCTGCGCGGCTGACCGTGTCAGTGCTCCTCCCCTCGGCGAGGCCCGCGCCCACAGCGAACGGCACGGTGCGGTGCGGGGCACCGAGGCCGGGGCAGACCGGCTCGTCCGGTCGCGCCGTGAAGGGACAGCATGATGAACGACCCGCTGAACACCCACAGCCGTGCTGGGTTCGCGGCCCTTGTGAACCGCCCGCTGCTCACGTCTATCTGGCGTCGCCGCACCCACCGGGTCAGCCGGGGCAGCTCGGTCGAGGCCGGTTCGATGAGCTGGGCCTCCACCGCTCCACGAGCCCCCCTCACCGAGCTCGAAGAGGCCATCCTGATCGCCATCACGGGGTGCTCCGGCCTCACCATGCCGGACCGCCCGTTCGCCGACCCTCGCGACGGCAAGCCCATCATGGCCAAGCCGAACCTCAACGTGGCCGGCCGTACGGCGGGCAGCCCCGACAACGCTCAGGGCACGCACTTCTTCCTGATCAACGACAGCGGCACCTACTTCCTGCGCAACCTGCCCCCTGCGTCCGACGGCGGGGCGGCGGCATTCGACGAAGGGACCCTCTGCTCGCGCGCCGCCGAGGCGAAGGTGCGGCTGCTCGACCACCGCATCGACGTACCGGAAGGGAAGCGGGACTTCCCCGCCTACCTCGACTCGAACCGGTTCCTGTCGAACCTCCCGGGCAGCACCCTCCTCTTCCCCGTGGTGGACCTGTCACGCCAGTACATCAACGGGCTGATGTACCTGCTGACCCAGCCCGAGGGTGCACGGCCGGCGATCGTCGACGACCGGAACCTCTACCGCCCGGCGGGCGTGCGCAAGTGGGTGAAGTCGGGGTTCCTGAACGAGGACATCAAGCTGCCCCTGGGCTTCATCTGGGCCATGAGGACGCAGATCGAGGCCGACCTGCTGCTCCAGAACCTCATGCTCACCGCCGACGCCATGGGTCTCGGAGCCTGGATCCACGCCTCGATCGCCCCGTCGATCATGCTGGGCGACCCGAAGTTCCGTCCCGCCTACGGTCCCATGCTCGGTTTCGACTGGACCACCCCGCGGTGGAGACCGGCGGACCTCCTGCGCTGGCAGGTGCCGCTCCCGCGCTACGCAGACCTGCGAGCGACCGCTGTCGGCCTGCGGCACAACGGTGAACACCTCATCAAGGCGATGTGTCCGCCCAACTACGGGACTATGGGCGAGGCGGTCGACGCCGTCGTGGCGGGTAAGTTCGGGCCGAAGGGCATCTACTCCGACGAGGGGCTGTTCGCGCGCATCTACCGGGGGGACTTCGGCAGCCGGTACCTGCACGAGGCAGACGACTACTCCGCGGACGTCATCGCGTGTACGCGGGACATCTGCACCTATATCTACGAGACTCACGGGCGGTTTCCCGCCCACTGCGACACGATCCACGTACCGGGCGTGTGGCTGCAGGCCCATCACCTCGAGAACGCCTACTACGAGCGGTACTTCCGCGACGGTCTGACCGAAGCCCACCGCACGCACGACGAGTACTGGCACGGGGAAGGGTGACAGGACCCTACGAAACGGATCCGTCCGGGACGGCGGTGACCGTCCCGGACAGCCCAGGGACCCAGGGAACGCCTCGCGGTGGGCCCCCTCGCGGCGCGGGGCCGTCAACCTCATCCGATCCGTGCGCACATGGCTTCGTCTCCAGATAGACAGCCCCGCCGGGGATGCCGGAATTCGTCTTCGCGGGCACGGCGCCGTGGTACCTGATCTTGCCCGAGTTGAACTTGACGACCGCGTAGACCTTGCCGCCGAGGGTGAAGCTGCCACCGCCGATCTTGAGATGGTCCCGGCACGACTGCTCCTCAGGGCGGTTCGCGGCGGTTCGGAACCATCAGTCCTACGGGCGCACATCTCAGTGGACCTGCGGAGATCGCCGGGTACGGAAAGAGCCGGTCAACGCGCAGCGGTTGCAGGCCTGGTTGACGAAGCCGCGGACGGGACCGGTCGGTGAGGGCCCGAGGAAGCATCGACTACGTCGCCGCACAAGGCGGCCCGGGATGCTCGTACGGCATCGTTGCGGCAAGAACTCGAGGGCCCTTGATGTCGGCGGCGTCCGCGCTCTGTTGCCTGGCGGAACGTCCGCACTCCCCGGGAGACAATGGTTCAAGGATATTCCGGACGGTGAATTGCGCCTGAAGCCACGTTACGGCGATGGGCGACGTCCGGGTCAGCCGAACAGTCCGCCCATCTCGATAAGCGTCCCCGGCGGCGGCCACTGCCGACGGGAGGGGATCAGTCCCCGCAGGAGCTGGAGGGAGCGACGGCGCTTCCAGTCGTCCGGTGAGCGGAACTCGGAGATGAACGCGGCCGTGGACCTGCTGATGGAGCCCATCGCCTCACCGCTCGCACCCGGATCCAGGAGCCTGTCGCAGTTGAACCAGGCCAGGCCCCGAGCGACCCGGATCCCGTAGCCGGTGAAGAGTTCGTCGTCGCGGATGAACAAGCGGTCCAGTGAGCTCAGCCGGGGGCAGTAGCGGGCGGCGATCTCGTCCTGGACCACGTCGACGGAGGAGGCCAGCAGGTCGTTCATGCGGTGGAAGTCGGCGATGCGATGGTGTACGTCCCCGCGCGCGGCCAGGACCCGCAGCGCCAGCGGCAGATCGTAGGACATGTGCGCCATCATCGAGAAGAGCAGCTCCTCCAGGACGTAGGAGTGCCGCACGGTCGAGGCGGCGTAGACGTCCCGCCAGGGTTGAGGGACGGTTTCCGGAAGATCTGCGGAGAGCACTTCCCCGCCGGGCCGGGCATCGGGGACGGGGCCCAGCCAGGTGTCGATGGCGTCCATCGCCGTGAAATAGCCCGCGGCGAGGGCGACGGACAGGTCGGCGACCCACTCGGGCGCCCTGAACGACAGACTGTTCGCGCGCAGGACGGCGGCGAGGTCGGAGGTGAGCCGGAAGTAGGTGTAGGCGAACACGGCGCGTGGGTCCCGCAGAGCGTCGTACCGCTCGACACGGGCGGCGAGCTCCCCGACGACCCCGGCGACCTTGTCGGCGGCAGCGGCACCGGCAGTCGGGTCCCCGGTCATGAGGCCCTGCGGGCGTTCTCCGTCGCCTTCGCCCAGTCACAGACGAGTTCCCCCGACAGGCTCTGCCGGTCAGTTCCCACCTGGTACGTCGCTGTCCACGGGCTTCCCAGCAGCGGCATGTGGTAGGTGGATCCCATACCGGAGGGCTCGATCTCCGCGGGGTAGGTGAACTTCCGCGTCAGGATGCCCGGCACGGGGCTGAACTGCTCGTTCGCCTCTACGGTGACGCCCCTGCCGTCAGGATCGAGCAGGTAGCGCTCCTTCAACAGGTACAGGGTCACACCGAACTTGGAGACCCTGACTACGTTATCGGCCACGCCGAAGGCGCCCGCGGACGGGGTGGCCACGATCGTCGACTCCAGCCGGGACGCACCGGTCAGCCGCTGGGTGAGGGCCATCGCGACGACGAGCGCCCGGTTCCGCAGCCCGGTGCGGGCGTTCCGGAGGCGGCGCCACGAGGTGACCCGGAAGGTGAACTCCCCCTGCCAATTTCCGGCCCCTACATCGAAGTAGTAGATGTGACTGGGGGCGGCTGAGCGGGACGGCGCACTGTTGTTCGTCACTCTGTGTAGGGTAGCGTCGATTGCGCGCACCGAACGTGAGTGGCAGGCGTGTCTCTCCTCCGGCCGTGTGGGTCCCTCGGACGGCCGGACGCAGGACGCAGGAGCCCGGGCGGGGCCGACCGACGAGATCCCCGCTACCGCTGAGACGGGTGCCCGGACCCGCGGCGCCTGACACCGCACCGTGCTGCGTGAGCGAGGGGTACCTCTGCGGCCTTGGTGCCCAGGTGGTGTCCGAGCGCCCGGTAGGCGTCGAACTGAGCGTGGTCAAACCACTGGTCGAAGGTGGCCTGGCGGGGGAAGGCCTTCTCCCGGAGGGCGTAACTGAGCAGCTCGTACGGCATGTCAGGGGTCAGCCCGGCCTTCACGTAGATGATCTGCCCCTTGTGTCTGCCGGTGCGTCGGGCGAGAACTGGACCGGTTCCGGGTACTCGATCGTGCCGCGCACCAAGCAGTTGGCGGAGAACCGGGCGTTCAGAGAGGCCATCGGCGCCTCGGGCGCGAGCGGTTTCGCGCTGCCGGGCACCAGGTTCAGCAGGTTCTGCCCCTTGTCGTCGAAGGTGATGGTCACTCCGAGGTCCTCGTAGGCGAGTGTGATCGCCTGCGCGAGGGTGGTCGCCAGCGGCGGTGAGTCCCCCGAAGCGTCGATGACATAGACGGTCCGGCAGCGGAGCCGGAGCATCTCGACCAGACCGAGATTGTCGAAGTGCCCGCCGTCGGTGCACAGCAGTAGGGGAGTGGTGTCCGAGTACCGGCCCACCAGCTCCTGCAGTTGGTACCGCAGCCGCCGTACCCGCGGCATGATCCGGTTGGGCCCGTACGTCGCCAGTTCCGCGAGGTACAGGGGGTTGGGCACCCAGGTGCCGAGCCGCACGTTGGACAGCGCGAGCAGCCGCTCCATGAACATCGTCTGTGAGCCCATCGCGGAGGCGAAGGCCGCTCCCGACACGGCGACGGCGGACTGTACGGTCAGGTCGCGCCCGATCAGCGCGGGGGCCGTCTTCTGCAGGGTGCCGGTACGGACCCAGCCCGTGTCGGGTCCGCCACAGTAGTCGGAGGCGAAGGTGAAAGGCACGGCGGGCCGGCCGGGCGCGGTGCGGTTGCGCAGCGAGACGGCCGCGGAGGCGGCGAGGATGACTTGAGGAAAGCCCTCCACCCGCTGTGCGTAGGGGTTCAGCGGGGTCGGCTCGGCGTTGTAGTCGTACGGCAGGGCACCGACCGAGCCGTCCTTCAACACCGGGCGGCGCACGGCGAAGGCGCCCGCCAACCGCTGTCGGTAGAAGGGATGCAGGCTGAAGGTGGTCTGGTCGATGACGAGGGTCAGCACGATCAGGGCGATCGGCACCCCCCCCACTTCCACCCCGCGTGCCAGCTGCCCGCGTAGACGGCGGCCCAGGACATCAGGGCGAGGCCGAAGAACGCGACCAGGAGCAGCACCAGCCGGCACACCACGGCTTTCACCCAGCTGCCGCCGACCTGCGTGACGAGGGATGTGCCGCCCCTGGCGAACGGGCCTGCCTGCTCACCGTCCGGCTTCAGCTTCTTCACCGTCTTGTGGACCGCGGTGAACCACGTACCCGCAGCGGTCGCCGCCGCCGTGATCGCGCCGAGTAAGGCGACTCCCGCCCCGCTGTCGTCCCAATATCCCCCCTTGCCGGCTTTGTGGGCCAGAGAGGCGAAGAACCAGATCACCGAAGGAAGGACGACCGCGTACACGGCCACCGCCAGTGCGAGGCCGGTGAGCGTGTTCACCGTGCTGCGCAGCCATGCGGGGCGGGACTTGCCGCTGCCGGCCCGCGTGAAGGCGTACCCGACGGACACCAGACCGGCCAGGCCGAACAGGGCGAGGACGGGGTGCCAGACGTTCGGGTACAGATCAAGGGACGAGTCGAACACCTCCGCCTCCGCTGCGAGGGGGCGGAGTTCGGTCAGTGGAACGTACGAGTAGAACTGGTGCAGGGACTGACCTGCCACGGTGAAGACCAGCGCCAGCATGCCGAAGGAGACAGCCATCCCCCGCAGCACCGCCCCCGCGGCGTTCAGCTTCTCCTTGGGCGCGTCCGCCAGGTACTTTGCGTGCCGGCGGATGTGGTCCTCCTCCGGGCTGCCCGGCGCGAACACATCCGCGGGCTTCGCGAGACCGGGCCGCGCCGAAGGGCTCCCGTCCGGGGCGCGGAGCCGGGCATCGGTCAGTGCCAGTTGGAAGGCCCCGGCGGTGTACCCGCCGCCGGACACCGACACCAGATATGCCGCCTTGAGCAGTTGCCCGCGCAGTGCCTGCAGTGCGCCGAGGGTGACCGATGCCGACCGGATGCCGCCGCCGGAGACACAGAAGCCGAGCTCTGCGGGCTGCCGACCAGGCGGCTGGTACGCGCGGGTACGCCAGCGGGTCACCGCGCTGTCCTTCGGGTTCTGGGCCTCGGTCTGGTCTGGTTGCGCCGGGCCGGGGGCGGTCCACTCGGTCCGGGGCTCCCAGTCGTGGGGCGCGGCAGGCGGGAGGATCACGTCCGGGTCGCTCCACTGGCTCTCCGTGCCGCCGACGAGCCTGTGGGCGTGGGCCACGACGGGTCGGGGTCGGTCCTCCCGCGCACTGCGCACGAGGGAGGGGTCCAGTACCCGGCGGCAGCAGAGGGTGACGACGATCAGGACGGCCGCTGCCACCAGCGGGACGACAAGCGCCCATTTCATCTGGGCGAAATAGGTCGCCCGCTGCCCTTCCACGCCATGGTCACCGTCAGATGGCAGCCTGCGCCGGTCTTGGCGATCACGGCCCCGGCGGCGACCGAGAGGTCGATGCCGAACTGGACGGTGATGTCGTCGGGGCGGGCTTTGCGTAGCTGTTCGAGGGCCACGCGCGCTGCTTCCGTGACCGGGCCGAGCGCCTCCTGCAGCGTTTCCGGGAGGTCATGGATGGCCTCGCTGATACGGCCGGCCTTCACGGGCCCCTCGGTCGTGGCCGGAGCCTCGACCAGGACGTAGCCCCCGCCTTCCAGCGGGATCCGAGCGAGAGGTGCCACGACTCCTCCTCCGTCCGTCCTGCACGGCGACGACCCCGTCCGGGCCTGCCAACCCGGATCTCGGCCAGCGTTGCAGGGTCGGGGGCCCGTCGCATGGCACAGGGGGCCGTCCGCGTGAGGACCGGTGCCCACCGGCAGCCGTCGCACCGGGCGTCGCGGCCTGACAGCCTGATGCCAGGGCGGCCCCGTCGCCGGCGCTGATCGGCCGGGACTTCACCGCCAACGCTGTCGTGAGCCCACCCGGCGCCACCTCAGCCGCTCGAGTGGTCAGGCACACAGGTGCGGCGCTGCCCAGTCGGCGTAGGGGGCGTTCCGCAGCGTCGGCGCCTTCCCCGGGCCGAGGACGCCCGGCTGCACCGCGTCCGGATCCGGACGATCGCGCACTCCTCGCGCGAGCCGTCCAGTACCGCCAGCCCCGAGGTCGGGTAGGTGGCCCGGCCCGGCGGCGTGGAGCAGCGGGCCGCCAGGTCGTCGGTGATGCGGGGGAGCACCTGGGTCTGGGTGAAGAGGGTGCCGCCCGCGGAGTCGGCGGCCACCGTGTTGACCCGGGGCAGGCCCTGGGTGCGCTTCAGCGCGTCCTGGATCCCGGCCACCGAACGGGCCTTACCCATCGCGAGGGCGGTGTCGGAGCCGCGCAGGTTCGCCGCGTTCGGGTCGTTCAGCGCGTACGCCGTCCGAGCGGTCCAGGGCAGGGGCAGGCCCGCGCCGAGGTCCGAGACCACGGGTCCGTAGCGGGACCACCGCTGGGTACGGGTGACCGGGGCGCCGCCCGACACCGGGACGGTGACAGTGCGCCGGGTCATCCTCTCCGGCTTGCCGTCGACCAGGTAGGCGGTCGGGTCGGCCGGGTCGAGGGCGAGCTGGTGCAGGTTCACCGGGGTACCGGTGGCCACGGTGTGGCTCGAGGCCACCTTCTCGTTGAAGCCGATGTTGACCACGGCGGTGCCGAGGAGGGAGGCGCCCGAGACGTTCAGCTCGCCCGGGATGGTCTGCTGGAACTGCCAGAATCGGCGTCCGCCCTGCCACGGGCGGCATCGCCGCCGTCGCGGCGAGCAGAGCGGCGCCGGTGAGGGCGACGCGGCGGAGTGGCGGACGAGTACTGAGGTGCAACGGTCCTCCCAAGTGGCCTGTGGATGGGCGTGGTTACCCGTTGGGCAGGCGGTGCGTCCGTGCCCCCATGCTCATGCAGGCGGTCCGATGATCTGTCAACATCCCGTTTGGTATCCGGTTATTGACCTTGGGTGTGCGGGAGGACGAGGATCGCGCCATGACGGCAGACCGGGCGGTGCGGGCAGGGCGAGCGGTACGGGACAACACGGTCGACGGGCTGGTGCGCGACAGCGCGCGGCGGGTGCCCGACCGGCCCGCCGTCCGCTACCGCGAACGGAGCTGGACGTACGCGGAGCTCGACGCGGCCGTCACCACCGGCGCCGCCGTGCTGCGGGAGCGGTACGGGCTGGCCGTCGGGGACCGGGTCGCCACCTTCGCCCACAACTCGGACGCCTACCTCCTCGCCTACCTCGCCTGCGCCCGCGCCGGGCTCACCCACGTCCCGGTCAACCAGAACCTCACCGGCGACGACCTCGCGTACATCCTGGACAACTCCGCCAGCGCCCTGGTCCTCGCCGACCCGGACCTGGCCGGGCGGATCCCCGAGGGATACCGGGTACGGGCGCTGCGCGACGCCCCTGACTCCTTCCTCGCGGAGCTGGCCGAGCCGTTGCTCTTCGAGGCCGGTCGGGACCCCGGCGCGCTGGCCCAGCTCCTCTACACCTCGGGGACCACCGCCCTGCCCAAGGGCGCGATGATGACCCACCGGGCACTCGTGCACGAGTACGAGAGCGCGATCGAAGCACTGGACCTGTCCGAGGACGACCGGCCCGTGCACTCGCTGCCCCTGTACCACTCGGCGCAGATGCACGTGTTCCTGCTGCCCTACCTGGCGGTGGGAGCCCGGAACACCATCGTGGACGCGCCGGTCGCGGAGCGGATCTTCGACCTCGTCGAGGCCGGGCAGGCCGACAGCCTCTTCGCGCCGCCGACGGTGTGGATTGCCCTGGCCAATCACCCGGAGTTCGCGGAGCGCGAGCTGGGCGCGCTGCGGAAGGCGTACTACGGCGCCTCGATCATGCCCGTCCCGGTGCTGGAACGCCTGCGCGAGCGGCTGCCGGGGCTCGGTTTCTACAACTGCTTCGGCCAGAGCGAGATCGGACCGCTCGCCACGGTGCTCGGGCCGCTGGAGCACGAGGGGCGGCTGGACTCCTGCGGGCGGCCGGTGCGCCACGTCGAGGCGAAGGTCGTCGACGAGGACGGCAAGGACGTGCCGGACGGGACGGCCGGCGAGGTGGTCTACCGCTCGCCGCAGCTCTGCCTGGGGTACTGGAACGACCCGGTGGCCACGGAGCAGGCCTTCCGGGACGGTTGGTTCCGCTCGGGCGACCTGGCGGTGCGCGACGCGCAGGGGTACTTCACGGTCGTGGACCGGGTGAAGGACGTCATCAACTCGGGCGGGGTGCTGGTTGCCTCACGGCAGGTGGAGGACGTGCTCTACACCCATCCGGGCGTGGCCGAGGCGGCGGTGGTGGGGCTGCCCGACGAGCGCTGGATCGAGGCGGTCACGGCGGTGGTGGTACCGCGCGGGGAGGTGACGGAGGCGGAGCTGATGGCTTACGCGCGGGAGAAGCTCGCCCATTTCAAGGCCCCGAAGCGGGTGCTCTTCGTGGACGCCCTCCCGCGCAACGCCAGCGGCAAGATCCTCAAGCGGGAGCTCCGCGACCGCTTCGCGGAGCCCGGCCGCTGAAGCCCCCGCCGCTGAAGCCTCCGCCGCGGACGCCCCGCCCCTGACGCCCGGCCGGGAAGCCCTGGTCGGGGGTTCCGGGCGGGCTACCGGTCCCGGTCGGCGCCGTCACGGATGGTGGGCGGCGGGGTCCTCGGGAGGGTGGAGCCCCCTGCGCCGCAAGCGGCGCAGGGTGAGGTGCTCGTGCACGAGCCGGCCGACGAGCGCGCCGCCGTAGACCACGAAGCCGACGCCGACCAGCCAGGACTGCACGACCAGCAGGGTGCCGAAGGGGCCGTAGATCACCGCGTTGGACGCGATGAGGGGGGAGAAGACCAGCTGCGAGAAGATCCGTAGCCCCAGCAGCCCGAGGCTGGTCGCCACCGCTCCCGGCACCAGGGCGCGCCAGCGGACCCGGCCCCCGAGCAGCAGGCGCTGCGAGCCGACGAAGAACAGGCAGGTGCCGACGAGGTCGCCCAGCGCGCCGAGGATGGTGCCGATGACGTTGTCGGAGGGCGCGGGGATCCCCACGAGCAGGGCGAGGTAGCAGACCAGCAGGGCGAGCCAGACGACGTGCCGCCACATGGTGTGCCAGCGCATGGTCGGCAGGTCCCAGACCTTTTCGTAGCCTGTCTGGACGGCCGACCCGAAGGTCAGGCCGAACACGGCGAGGGCGGCCAGACCGAAAGCGGTGGTCCGCTCGAGGGCCAGGTCCGCCGCACCGAACAGCATCTCGACCCGGACCCGCGAGGCCGCCGTCACGCCGAGGGCCTGGCCGAGCCACCGGCCGAAGCCCGAGCCGCTGCCGGGCGCGGCGGCCGCGACCACCACGAGCAGCGGCACCAGGGTGAGGAAGCCGAGGGCCGCGAAGCCCATCGCCCGGTGCATCAGCTCCATCTCCCGGCCGCGGCTCCAGGCCAGCCCGATCTGGGAGCCCTGGAGCCGGTCGTAGAGCTGGCGGACGCTGGAGATCACACCCCATGCCCTACCCGCGAGTGCCGCCCCGCTCCCGGGAGCCACCCCGAAATGGCCCCGAAGGGGTGGTTTCGACTGCCCGGACCGGCGCTACCCGGCGCTGCGGAGGTCGACCAGCCTCTTGATCTTCCCCACCGAACGCTCGAGCGTCTCCGGATCGACCACCTCGACCCGGACGGATACCCCGATCCCCTCCTTGACGGCCCGGACCACGGCGGCGGCCGCGTCCTGCCGCCTGTCGGCGTCCATCTCCCGGCGCGCCTCCACCCGTACCGTCAGGGCGTCCATCCGACCCTCCCGGGTCAGCCGCAGCTGGAAGTGGGGCGCCAGGCCGGGCGTCCGCAGCAGGATCTCCTCGATCTGGGTCGGGTACATGTTCACCCCGCGCAGGATGATCATGTCGTCGCTGCGGCCCGTGATCTTCTCCATCCGGCGGAAGGCCGGCCGGGCCGTGCCGGGCCGCAGCCGCGTCAGGTCCCGGGTGCGGTAGCGGATGATCGGCATGGCCTCCTTGGTGAGGGAGGTGAACACCAGCTCGCCCGGTTCGCCGTCCGGGAGCACCGCGCCGGTCAGTGGATCGACCACCTCGGGATAGAAGTGGTCCTCCCAGATGTGGAGGCCGTCCTTGGTCTCCGCGAACTCCTGCGCCACTCCCGGCCCGATGACCTCGGACAGGCCGTAGATGTCCACCGCGTCGATGTCGAGCCGTTCCTCGATCTCCCGGCGCATTTCCTCGGTCCACGGCTCCGCGCCGAAGATCCCCGTCCGCAGCGAGGTGGCGCGCGGGTCCACCCCCTGGCGCTCCATCTCGTCCAGCAGGGTCAGCATGTAGGACGGGGTCACCATGATGACCTCCGGCCGGAAGTCTTCGATGAGCCGCACCTGGCGGTCGGTCATGCCGCCCGACGCGGGCACGACCGTACAGCCCAGGCGCTCGGCGCCGTAGTGCGCGCCCAGGCCGCCCGTGAACAGCCCGTACCCGTAGGCGATGTGGATGATCTGGCCGGGCCGTCCGCCCGCCGCGCGTATGGACCGGGCGACGACATCCGACCAGGTGGCGAGGTCCCGGTCGGTGTACCCGACGACGGTCGGCCGCCCGGTGGTGCCGCTGGAGGCGTGGATGCGGCGCACCTGCGAGCGCGGCACGGCGAACATCCCGAAGGGGTACTGGTCGCGCAGGTCGGCCTTGGTGGTCAGGGGGAACAGGGCGAGGTCGGACAGGGACCGGCAGTCGTCGGGATGCACCCCCGCCTTGTCGAAGGCCTGCCGGTAGAACGGCACCTTCTCGTAGGCACGGTGCAGGGTGGCGCGCAGCCGCGTGAGCTGGAGGGCCGCCAGCTCGTCGCGGCCCAGCCGCTCGCCCTCGTCGTGGAGATCCGCGTACGCCGCCATGCCGTCACCTCATCATGAGAACCGACCGATCATTCGGTAGATTGCCAGGAACCTGCAGGTGAAATCAATGACTCGAACGAGTGATCGTCTCTTGTGTGCCCCGCGAACCGACGTCCGGGCGCCTTCCGATCCTCCTCTCCCCGCACGCCGCGGGCGACTCCGCGGCCACCGCCCGCCGTCCCGGTGGCCGGTGGCCGGTGGCCGATCAAGATCGACGGGATGGCAGACTGGTCGGCCGTACCGCGAACCGGGAGGACGGACATCATCTTGCGACGGATACGGGCGCGCACGGCCCTGGCGTCTCTGGCCCTGGCGGCATTGACGGCGGCGACGGCGACTGCCTGCGCGTATCCGCTGCAGGACCTCGGCCCCCTGCCCCCGCGGTTCTCGGGCCCGCCGATGCCTGCCGACACAGCGGTGGCGGAGATGACGGCGGTGCTGGCGGCGGAGGGGATCGTGGTGGAGCGCGAACCCTCCAACCTCCAAGGCATGTGCTCCGAACGGCTCTCGGGACGGCATGCGCCGGAGACGGTGGAGGCCGCCTTCAAGGCGGCCTTGGCGCGGGCCCGTTCCGAGCACGGCTGGCAGGACGGCCCCAAGTCGGGCGGAGAGTCGCAGACCATCCTCACGAAGGGCAACTGGACGGTCGTGGCCGGCTTCGCGGGCGACCCGGCACCGGGTCTCCAGGCACCGGTCCTCGTGTCGCTGCACTGCGTGGACGCCGGCGAGGGCGCCGCCACCGCCCCGGCGCCCTCCTCTCCTGCCCTCGCACCCGCACCCGCACCCGCGTCGTCCTGAGCGGGCGCCCGGGAGGCGACCCGCACGGCACACCGGCCGGGGCCCTTCCGGCGGGCCCGCGAACATCGCCCGGTCAGGCCGTGTCCGCCTCCGTCGCCACCGCCTTCGCCCAGCGGTAGTCCGCCTTGCCGCTCGGGGAGCGCTGGATGGCGGGCGCGACGACCAGCTGGCGCGGGATCTTGTAGCCCGCCAGCCGGGTCCGGCAGTGGCTCTGGATCTGGTCCAGGGACGGCGCCGGGGCGCCCTCCCGGATCTGGACCACCGCGGCCACATGACTGCCCCAGGTCGGGTCCGGGACCCCGGCGACCAGGGCGTCGTACACATCGGGGTGGGACTTCAGCGCCTGCTCCACCTCCTCCGGGTACACCTTCTCGCCGCCCGTGTTGATGCACTGCGAGCCGCGCCCGAGCACCGTGACGATGCCCTGCTCGTCCACGGTCGCCATGTCGCCGAGGAGCACCCAGCGCTCCGTCCCCTTCCGGAAGAAGGTCTCGGCGGTCTTCGCCGCGTCGTTGTAGTAGCCGAGCGGGACGTGCCCGCGCTGCGCGAGACGACCCGGCACGCCCACCGCCACCGGCTCGTGCGTCGCCGGGTCCACCACCTGCGTACGGTCGTTGACCTCGAGCCGGAAGCCCTTCTCCGGGCCGGAGTCGTCCGTCGCCCGCCCGTTGGACCCGGACTCGGACGACCCGAAGTTGTTCAGGAGCAGCACGTCGGGCACCAGCCGCTGGAACTCGGCGCGCACCGTCTCCGACATGATCGCCCCGGACGAGGAGACGCTGAACAGCGAGGACAGGTCCGTGCCCTTGAGTGGCCCGTTCAGGGCGTCGATCAGCGGCCTCAGCATTGCGTCGCCGACCAGCGACACGCTGGAGACCTTCTCCTTCTCGATGGTGCGGAGCACTTCCTCCGGCGCGTACTTGCGGTGGATGACCACCCGCTGGCCGTAGTTGAAGGCGATGAACGAGGTCAGCGTGGACGTGCCGTGCATCAGCGGAGGAGCCGGAAAGAAGGTGAGCCCGGCGCCGCGGGCCGCGACCCGCTCGGCCAGCTCCTCCGGCCGCTTCACCGGCTCGCCCGACGGCTCGCCGCCGAAGAGCCCGGCGAAGAAGAGGTCCTCGGCCCGCCACATCACGCCCTTGGGCATGCCCGTCGTGCCGCCCGTATAGATGATGAACAGGTCGTCGGGGCTGCGCGACGGGAAGCCGCGGCCGGGCGAGCCGGCCGCCTCGGCCTGCGCGTACGGGACCGGCGCGATCGAGGGCTCCGGGGCGCCGTCGGGAGCCGCCCCGACCCGGATCAGGTGCCGGAGCCTCGTCGTCTGCGGCAGCGCGGCCGCGACCCGCTCGGTGAACTCGCCCTCGAAGACCAGGGCGGCGAGATCGGCGTCGTTGTAGAGGTAGACCAGCTCCTCCTCCACGTAACGGTAGTTGACGTTCACCGGGACCAAACGGGCCTTCAGGCAGGCCAGCACGGTCTGCAGGTACTCGATCCCGTTGTAGAGGTGGAGCCCGAGGTGCTCGCCGGCCTTCAGCCCGCTCTCCAGCAGGTGGTGCGCGATCCGGTTCGCCGCCGTGTCGAGCTCCGCGTACGTCAGGCGGCGCTCGGCGCCCGTCCCGGGGTGGTCCACGTACACAAGGGCCTCGCGGTCCGGGACCACGTCCACGACCGACTCGAACAGGTCGGCAAGGTTGTACTCCACCGTTCCTCCTGACCCCGAATGTTCCCGATGTTCCCGACGACTGGCCCTGTGGCCGGCCTGCTCCGGCGGTCATTAGAGCGCCGGATACGGCAACTGGGAAGGCCGCTGTCCAAGAAATCTGACTGTGTGTCAGAATGCTATTGAACTGCACCCTCCCCTACTGCAACCTGTTCTAGGTCTTGAGACGGGAGGACGGCAATGGGTGGGACAGAACACCTGACCGTGGATCGGCACGGCGCCACGCTGGTGCTCACCATGAACAGGCCCGAGGCGAAGAACGCGCTCTCGCTGCCGCTGCTGGTGGGGCTGTACGACGGCTGGCTGGAGGCGGACGCCGATGAAGGGATCCGCTCCGTCGTCCTGACCGGCGCGGGCGGGGACTTCTGCGCCGGAATGGACCTCAAGGCCCTGGCCGGCAAAGGAATGGCGGGCGATCAGTACCGGGACCGCCTCAAGGCCGACCCCGACCTGCACTGGAAGGCGATGCTGCGCCACCACCGGCCGCGCAAGCCGGTCATCGCGGCGGTGGAGGGGTACTGCGTGGCGGGCGGGACGGAGATCCTGCAGGGCACGGACATCCGGGTGGCGGCCGAGGGCGCGACCTTCGGGCTGTTCGAGGTCAAGCGCGGGCTCTTCCCCATCGGCGGCTCCACGGTGCGGTTGCCGCGCCAGATCCCGCGGACGCACGCCCTGGAGATGCTGCTGACCGGCCGCCCGTACTCGGCCGCGGAGGCCGAACGGATCGGGCTGGTGGGGCGGGTGGTGCCGGACGGTACGGCGCTGGCGGCGGCGCTGGAGATCGCGGAGCGGATCAACGCGTGCGGGCCGCTGGCGGTGGAGGCGGTCAAGGCGTCGGTCTACGAGACCGCCGAGCTGACGGAGCGGGAGGGGTTGGCGTCGGAACTCCTGCGGGGGTGGCCGATCTTCGACACCGCCGATGCGAAGGAGGGGGCGCGGGCCTTCGCGGAGAAGCGGCCCGCGGTGTATCGGCGCGAGTAGCTGCCGCCTGCCGCCTGTCGCCTGCCGTCCTGTGCCGCGCCGTTGCCGGGGGCGCTGCCCCCGGACCCCCGCGCCTCAAACGCCGGCGGGGCTGGGGGAGTGCGCCTCAAACGCCGGCGGGGTTGGGGGGGGCGCGTGTCAGGCGCCGGCGGGGCTGGGAGTGCGCGTCCCGGCGTCGGCGGGGTTGGGGTGGGTCGCCTCCAGCGCCCGCGGGGCTGAAAGCGGCTCGTACGCACCGTTCGTACCGGAATCGATCACATCGGAGAACCGTCATGACAGCTGCCTCCCCACCGGAGATCCTCCGCGCCCCCCTCATCGTCGAGTTCCCCTTCACCCGGTCCCTCGGGCCCGTTCAGAGCGCCTTCCTCACGGGGCTGCGCGAAGGCCTCGTCCTCGGGGTGAAGACCTCCGACGGCAAGGTGATGGTCCCGCCCGTCGAGTACGACCCCGTCACCGCCGAGGAGATCCGCGAGCTCGTCGAGGTCGGCGCCACCGGGACCGTCACCACCTGGGCGTGGAACGACCGGCCCCGCCCCCAGCAGCCCCTGGACACTCCCTTCGCCTGGGTGCTGGTCACGCTCGACGGAGCGGACACCGCCCTCCTGCACGCCCTCGACGCGCCCGGCCCCGACGCCGTCCGCACCGGGATGCGCGTGCGGGTCCGCTGGGCCGCCGAACGCACCGGCGCCATCACCGACATCGCCTGCTTCGAGCCGTACGACGGCCCCGCGGGCGGGGAAGCCGTCCCGCACGACGGGGATTTCGCCGACGCCGTCACCGGGATCGTCGCCGAGGCCCGCCTCGACTACGTCTACAGCCCCGGCCGCGCCCAGACCGGGTACATCAACGCCCTCTCCGAGCGGCGGACCGTCGGCGAGCGCTGCCCCTCCTGCCACAAGGTGTACGTCCCGCCGCGCGGCGCCTGCCCCACCTGCGGGGTCGCCACCACCGACCGCGTCGAGGTCGGCCCGGCCGGCACGGTCACCACCTACTGCATCGTCAACATCAAGGCTGCGCACACGGCGAATCTCGGCATCGAAGTGCCCTACGTCTACGCCCACATCGCCCTCGACGGCGCGGGCCTCGCCCTCCACGGCCGGATCGGCGGCATCCCCTACGACGAGGTCCGCATGGGCCTGCGCGTCGAGCCCGTGTGGACCGAGGGCGGCCGCTACCCCGACCACTACCGCCCCACCGGCGAACCGGACGCGGACTACGACGTGTACAAGGAGCTCATCTGATGGCCCGATACGCCCGCGAGGTGGCGGTGGTCGCCTTCGCGCAGAGCGACCACCTGCGCCGCACCGACGAGCTCAGCGAAGTCGAGATGGTCATGCCGGTCCTCCACCAGGTGCTGGCCGCCACCGGCCTGAAGGCCGGTGAGATCGGCTTCACCTGCTCCGGCTCCAGCGACTACCTCGCCGGCCGGGCCTTCTCCTTCACCATGACCCTCGACGGGGTCGGCGCCTGGCCGCCGATCTCCGAGTCGCACGTCGAGATGGACGGCGCCTGGGCCCTCTACGAGGCGTGGGTCAAGATCCAGACCGGCGAGGCGGACACCGCGCTCGTCTACTCGTACGGGAAGTCCTCACCGGGGTCGGTGCGCGACGTGCTGACCCGCCAGCTCGACCCGTACTACGTCGCTCCGCTCTGGCCCGACGCGGTGGCTCTTGCCGCCCTCCAGGCCCAGGCCCTGATCGACGCGGGCGAGACCGACGAGAGCGCGCTGGCCGCCGTCGGAGCGCGCAGCCGGGCCGATGCGGAGGGCAACCCGCACGCCCAGCTCCGCGGCCCCGTCCCGCAGGGCGACTACCAGGTCCGGCCGCTGCGCACCGGGGACTGCCCGCCCGTGGGCGACGGCGCGGCCGCCGTGGTCCTGGCCGCCGGCGACCTCGCACGGCAACTGTGCGAGCGCCCCGCCTGGATCACCGGCATCGACCACCGCATCGAGGCCCACAGCCTGGGCCTGCGCGACCTCACCGACTCCCCGTCCACCCGCCTCGCCGCCGAACGCGCGGGGGTCTTCGAGGCTCCGGTCGACACGGCCGAGCTGCACGCGCCGTTCTCCTCCCAGGAGATCGTCCTGCGCAAGGCACTCGGCCTCGCCGACGATGTGGCCGTCAACCCCTCCGGGGGAGCGCTCGCCGCCAACCCGATGATGGCCGCCGGCCTGATACGCATCGGTGAGGCGGCCGCCCGGATCCACCGCGGCGCATCGCACCGGGCCGTCGCCCACGCCACCTCCGGCCCCTGCCTCCAGCAGAACCTGGTCGCCGTCCTGGAAGGGGACGCAAGGTGAGTAAAGAGCCCGTGGCCGTCGTCGGTATCGGCCAGACCAAGCACGTGGCGGCCCGCCGCGACGTGTCCATCGCCGGACTGGTCCGCGAGGCGGCCGCACGCGCCCTCGCGGACGCCGAGCTGACCTGGGCGGACATCGACGCGGTCGTCATCGGCAAGGCCCCCGACTTCTTCGAGGGGGTGATGATGCCCGAGCTGTACCTGGCGGACGCCCTCGGCGCCGTCGGCAAGCCGATGCTGCGCGTGCACACGGCGGGCTCGGTCGGCGGATCCACCGCGCTGGTCGCCTCCAACCTGGTGGCCGCCCGCGTCCACCGCACCGTCCTGACCCTCGCCTTCGAGAAGCAGTCCGAATCCAACGCCATGTGGGGCCTGTCGCTCCCCGTCCCCTTCCAGCAGCCGCTGCTCGCCGGCGCGGGCGGATTCTTCGCCCCGCACGTGCGCGCGTACATGCGGCGCACCGGCGCGCCCGACACCGTGGGCTCGCTGGTCGCGTACAAGGACCGGCGCAACGCGCTGAAGAACCCGTACGCGCACCTGCACGAGCACGACATCACCCTGGAGAAGGTCCAGGCCTCGCCGATGCTCTGGGACCCGATCCGCTACTCGGAGACCTGCCCCTCCTCCGACGGCGCCTGCGCGATGATCCTCACCGACCGGGCGGGCGCGGCCCGTTCGCCGAAACCGGCCGCCTGGGTGCACGGCGGGGCGATGCGCAGCGAGCCCACCCTCTTCGCCGGCAAGGACTTCGTCTCGCCGCAGGCCGGGAAGGACTGCGCGGCCGACGTCTACCGTCAGGCCGGCATCACCGACCCGCGCCGGGAGATCGACGCGGTCGAGATGTACGTGCCGTTCTCCTGGTACGAGCCGATGTGGCTGGAGAACCTCGGCTTCGCGGCGGAGGGCGAGGGCTGGAAGCTCACCGAGGCCGGGGTCACCGAACTCGACGGGGACCTTCCGGTCAACCCGTCGGGCGGCGTGCTGTCCACCAACCCGATCGGCGCCTCCGGCATGATCCGCTTCGCGGAGGCCGCCCTCCAGGTCCGCGGCCAGGCCGGGGAACATCAGGTTCCGGGCGCCCGCCGGGCGCTCGGGCACGCGTACGGCGGCGGCTCGCAGTTCTTCGCGATGTGGCTGGTGGGGGCACAGGAGCCGACCTCCTGAACACAGGCCCGGCCGACGACGGAGGGGCCGGCCGGGGAGCCGGACCGGCCACGGGTGACTCACCGTGGCCTGTCCGGCACCCGCCGCGGTGGTTAACCTTGCCCCCGGACGACGTACCGGGAGGAGCACGCACGTGGCCGAGAGCATGACTTCACAGCCCCTCGCTGGCTGGGGGAAGCCGGACCTCGATCTCACCGAGGCCGAGTGGCAGTCGAGCAGCCGGGGAGTGGGCGACGTCCAGATCGCCTTCGTCGAGGGCTTCATCGCGATGCGCAACAGCGAGCGTCCCGAGAGCCCTTCACTGATCTTCACGCCGGACGAGTGGCACAAGTTCGTACTCAACGCACGGGGCGGTGAGTTCGACCTGACCTGAGGGACCGGCGGGAGCCCCCGCACACGGCGTACCACCGGGCGCGGAGCCGCCGCCCCGGTGGCCGCCGAATCCCTTTGCGCCCCGCGGAGCGCCCGGGCAGGATGAGCCCGTGATGACCATCCGCCGAAAGGGCGATGCCGCGTAGTCGGCCGGGCGCGCTGCGCGCCGCACGAGGAACCCACGCCGGTCGACGGCCACCCGCCTGGGCGCGCGAAGCGCCTCCCACGGACCGGCTGTCGCCCGCCGCCTGTGGGGGAGTCCACTGGACCGCCGGCGCTCGCACCTACCCGCTCGGCGACCTGTTGCGACGCTACCGCGCGTTCCTGCGGAGCCCCGGGTCCCGTCTGCGGCTCACCGCTGCCGTCTGCCCGGCCCCGTACTGCGAACTCGACAACGTCGCCGTGGTCCGCGACGAGCTGGCCGACGCCTACCGGAGCCTGCCGCCCGAGTCCCGGCGCGCACTGGGCCGCGTACTGAGGCTCCTGGACGCGGAGTTCCGCAGGCGCACGGCCCACGACCGGGACGCCTGCGCCACGGACTGGTCGGGAAACCCCCGCCCGTGGTGGCACCGGCGGCTCTACGAGGGCTGGTGAGACGTGCGAAACGTCGACTCCGGGGACCCGGACGCGCTCGTGGCCCTCCTCGACGCCCGCGGTCGTGGCCGGAAAGCGTGGGCGGCTCCCTGGATGAACCGGGCAGAACCGGAAGAATCGGTAGGGTGGTCGCATGAGTGGCGAGCAGGATCTGCGGAGGCTTCTGTGCGGGCTGCGGCCCGAGCTCCACCAGGGGCGATACGTCTTCTGCACCGTCGCCGGCACCGCCGTGCCCGCCGGGACCGCTCCCGTCGCCACCGTCCTCGAGTCCGAGGGCCTCACCCTGGTGCTGCGCCAGGAGGACGCCGACGCGGCCGGCCTCGCCTACGACTACACCGCCGGCTGGATCACCCTGCGGATCCACTCCGCCCTCGACGCCGTCGGGCTCACCGCCGCCTTCGCCGCCGAGCTCGGCGCACACGGTCTGAGCTGCAACGTCATCGCCGGCTACCACCACGATCACCTCTTCGTGGACGCCGACCGGGCCGCCGAGGCAGTGGCCGTTCTCGAGGCCCTCGCCGCCCGCTCCGCACAGGGCTGACACTCCCCGGAAAAGAAGATCGGATTCTTTTCCGCAGTGGCATCCCTTGCGCTGCGCGCCGGGCGTACGCTGAACCCCCGAACAGGCCTGGGGGGTACCAGCCATGACGGACCGCCGGACCCGCACACGGCGCACCATGGTCGAACGCGATGCCGAACTCGCGATCGTCGACGAAGCCCTGGACCAACTCACCGGTCCCGGGCCGGACGCAGGTGGCGCGCTGCTCGCCTTCTCCGGACCCGCCGGACTCGGCAAGACCACCCTGCTCGCCGAACTGCGCCGCCGTGCCCACGCCCGCAACTGCACCGTCCTCGCCGCCCGCGGCGGCGAACAGGAGCAGAGCCAGCCCTTCCACGTCGCCCGCCAGCTCATCCAGCCGCAGCTAGCCGGCACCTCCGAGCAGGAGCTGCGCGCCGCCCTCGGGAGCTGGTACTCCATCGTCGGCCCGGCCCTCGGACTCTGTGCCCCCGAACAGGGCGTCCCGCCCGACCCCCAGGGCCTGCGCGACGGACTCGACTGGGTCCTCACCCACCTCGTCGTCAAGCGCGCCCCCGTCACCCTCGTCCTCGACGACGCCCACTGGGCCGACCCCGAGTCCCTCGGCTGGCTCGCCGCGTTCGCCCCGCGCGCCGAGCACCTCCCGCTGCTCCTCGTCGTCGCCTACCGCCCCGACGAACTGCCCGCGCACGCCGACGCCTTCCGTACGCTGCCGGGCCGCGCGGGCCAGCGCCCCCTGCCGCTGGCCCCGCTCACCCCGGCCGCCGTCGCCACCCTGGTCCGCGAGGCCGTCGGCGCGCACGCCGACGACGCCTTCTGCCAGGAGGCCTGGGCCGTCACCACCGGCAACCCCTTCGAGGCCGTCGAACTCACCGCCAAGGTCCGCGGCAAGGGCATGACCCCGGTCGAGGCGAACGCCCCGCAACTGCACGACCTGGCCGCGGCCCAGCGCGGCAGCGGCCTCGTCGCCCGCCTCGAACGCCTCGGTCCCTCCACCGTCCGCTTCGCCTGGGCCTGCGCCGTCCTCGGCACCGCCATCCCGCAGGACCTCGCCGCCCGGGTCGCCGCCCTCGGTGCCGAGGAGGCCGTGGACGCCACCCGGCGGCTGCGGGACGCCCGCATCCTCTCGGCCGCCACCGCCGAGGAGCCCGACAGCGAGGCCGGGCTGGAGTTCGTCCACCCGCTCATCGCCACCGCCATCTACCGCGCCATCCCCGACGCACTCCGCGTCGCCCTGCACGGCAAGGCCGCGGCGGCCGTCGTCGACGCCGGACTCGGCTCCTCCGCAGCCGCCCGCCACCTGCTGGAGACCCACCCCGAGAGTGACCCCTGGGTGGTACGCACCCTGCGCGAGGCCGCCGGCGAGAACCTCCGGGCCGGCGCCCCCGAAGCCGCCCGCCGCCAGCTCGCCCGCGCCCTGCTGGAACCTCCGGACTTCGACGAACGCGCCGCCGTCCTCTACGAACTGGGCTGCGCCTCCCTGCTCACCGAGCCCGCCAACACCGTCAACCACCTGCGCGCCGCCCTCGCCGAGCCCTCCGACGACCCGGCCCTGCGCCAGGGCATCGTCATCCGGCTCGCCCAGGTCCTCGCGCACAGCGACCGCCTCGCCGAGGCCTCGGAATCGCTCGCGCGGGAAATCCCGTACACCCAGGACGTACGCGCCCGGCTGCGCCTGCAGTCGGAGCAGTTCATGTGGGACGCCTTCAACGCCGCCGAGACCGACTCCCCGGCCCGCTCCCGGCGGCTCACCCGCCTCGCCGACCGGCTGACCGGGCGCGACCTCACCGAGCGGTACATCATCGGGCTGCGCGCCTGGGACGCCTGTCTGCGGGGCGAGCCCGTGGACGTGGTGCTGCACCACGCCGGACGGGTGCTGGCGCAGCCCTTCAGCTGGGCCCACGAGGACCGCGGCTTCGAGGTCCCGGTGCTGGCCGCGATGGTCCACATGTACGCCGACCGGCCCGGACGGGCCGAGGAGCTGTTCGAGACGGGCACCGCCGAGTTCGAGCGGCACGGCTGGCGCGGGGCGCACCTCTCCTTCGCCTACAGCCTCCGGGCCTACGTCCGCTACCGGCGCGGGCGCCTCGCGGAGGCCGAGGAACTGGCGCGCGCCGGACTGCGGCTCGCCGAACGCGTGGGCCGCCGTACCCCCGTGCACTGGTACGCCATAGCCATCCTCCTCACGACCCTGCTCGCGAGAGGCCGGCCCGAGGAGGCCTGGGAGCTGGCACAGGAGCACGAGTACGGCAGCCCCTTCCCGTCGGCCGTCGTCTTCCCCGACTCGCAGACCGTCTACGCCGAACTGCTCCTGTCCCGGGGCCAGGTGCGGGCCGCGATCGCCGAACTGGAGGCGGTCGACCGGCGGCTGACCCCGCGCGGCATCCAGAATCCGGCCTGGTGCCCGTGGCAGCTGCACCTGGCCCGGGCGGTGGCCGCCGACGATCCGCAGCGGGCCCGCGCACTGGCCGACGACGCCGTCCGGCGGGCCCGCGCCTTCGGCGCCGCCTCGAGCATCGGCCAGGCCCTGCGGGTGGCGGCGCAGGTCGCGGAACCCCAGGACCGGGCCGGGCTCCTCCAGGAGGCGGTCACCCTGCTCTCGGCCTCACCGGCGGGCTATGAACTGGCCTGCGCGCTGGCCGCGCTCGGCACCGAGCTGCGGGACGCGGACCTGCTGATGCAGGCCGTCGTGACGGCGCGGGCATGCGGTGCCGACGGGCTGGCCGCGGAGACGACCGCGACCCTGCTGGGACTGGGCGGCGCGCTGCCGTGCGGCCTGGCCTGGGAGGACAGGCTCACGGAGGAGGAGCTCCGGGCCGCGGACCGCGCCGTGCGGGTCGAGAAGGAGCCCGCCCCGGAGACCGTGGTGGTGCACGCGCCGGACTGGGTGCTGTCGGCGGCCTGCCGCAAGCTGGGCACCGACCGGCCCGGGCTCAGGGACGCACTGGAGGCGTTCGCCCGTAGCTCAACGTGATCGCGGCCGCCTCCCGGTGGGCAGGGTGGCCGTATGGATCACGTCGAGAGGCTCGCCGCCTTCCGGACCGAGGCGGCCGCGTTCGAGAAGGCGGTGCGCCGTGCGTTCGACCTCGGTGAGCCGGTGCCCGCGGTCCCCTCGTGCCCGGGCTGGACGGTCACCGACCTCGTCCGGCACCTGGGCGGAGTGCACCGCTTCCTCGTACACGTGCTGCGCGAACGGCTCACGGCCCCGCCCGACCCAGCCGGCCCCACCCTCCCCGGGCCCCCGGACGGCCCGGACGCGCTGACCGACTGGTTCGCGCAGGGAGCCCGGGAGCTGGCGGAGCTCTTGAGCGAGCTGGGGCCGGACACGGCCGTCTGGACCTGGTCGGCGGAGCAGACCTCGGGATTCTGGCTGCGGATGCAGCTGATCGAGCTGGCCGTGCACCGCTGGGACGCCGAATCCGCCACCGGCCCCCCGGGCCGCCTCGACCCGGCCGTCGCCACGGACGCCGTGACCCAGACGTTCGAGGTGATGGCCCCGGCCCGCCGCGGCTGGCTGCGGGCACCGGCGGGTGCGGGGGAGAGGTACCGCTTCCGGCGTACCGACGGCCCCGAAACCTGGACGGTCGTCCTCTCCGGCGACCAGGTCCTGCTGGAGCCAGGTTCCACCGACCCGACGGACGTCGAGGCCGCGGGCACGGCCTCGGACCTCGCCCTGTTCCTCTGGGGCCGCCCGACACCCACCGCCCTGCGCGTCCACGGCGACGCCGCCCTGCTCCCGCACTGGTTCAGGATCGTCCCACCGGTCTGACCGCCGGGGCCGGCGGGCCCGGCCCGGGCGGGTCCCCCGATGCGGGCCCCCGGGCCGGAAAACTCGCGCGGCCACGTACCATGGCGGCATGTCCTTCCTCCGCCGCCACCGCGCCGCCACACCCGCCGGCCCGGACTTCGACGTCCTGGCCATGGACCCGGGGGACTGGCCGGGCAATCTCGGGGCCGGGCTGCTGCCCGCGCCCGACGGCAGCTGCCAGGGTGTCTTCCTCCGCTACGACCTGTTCGGCGGACGCGGACCCGCGATGATCATCGGAAACCTGCCCGAGGGTTCCCCGGCCCGGGACCTCACCGAGAGCCAGATCCCCTTCGAGGTGGCCCAGCTCCTCGACGCACTGGAGAACGACGAGGACGTCGAGGTCACCGGCGTCGAGGACTGCCCCGTCATGCAGGGCGACAACCTCCTCATCGTCCGGAAGATCAAGCTGTCGGAGTCCCGCATCTCCTGCGTCCAGTTCGACCGCAGTGACAACGTGCTGGTCACCATCGCCAGCTGGGACCGCCCGATCACCGATGACCTCTACGCCCTCCTGAAGCCGCTCCCCGCCGAGCTCTTCCAGCAGGGCTGACCGCCCCGGGGAACGGCCGCGGACCTCACGCGTCCGCGATGGCGTTCGCCGCCACGTAGCCGAACGTCATCGCGGGGCCGATCGTCGAACCCGCCCCCGCGTAGCTGTGGCCCATCACCGCCGCACTCGCGTTGCCGGCCGCGTACATGCCGGGGATCACCGAGCCGTCCGGCCGCAGGGCCCGCGCCCGCGCGTCCGTCACGATGCCGCCCTTCGTACCGAGGTCACCCGGCACGATCTTGAACGCGTAGAACGGCGGGACCCAGACGGGTGCCAGACACGAGTTCGGGTGCACGTTCGGGTCCGTGTAGTAGTGGTCGTAGGCCGTGTCGCCCCGGTGGAAGTCGGAGTCGTCGCCGTTCCACGCCTGCGCGTTGAACCGGCCCAGCGTGGCCCGCAGCGCGCCCGCCGGCACCCCGATCTGCCCCGCCAGGGCGTCCCAGGTCCACGCCTTCTTCGCCGCTCCCGCCTGGTACCACGACTCCGGGAAGGGCAGCGTCGGCAGGATGTCCTTGAACAGGTACTTGTTGCGGTAGTTCTGATCCACGATCAGCCACGCCGGGATGTGCGAGCCGACCGCTCCCCGGTCCTTCTCGTACATCACGTGCACCACATCGCTGTACGGCGCCGCCTCGTTGACGAACCGCGCCCCGTTCGCGTTCACGATCAGGCCGCCCGGCAGGGTCCGTTCGGCCAGGCAGAAGTACGGCTCTCCGGGCAGCGGGATCGACGGCCCCCACCACGCGTCCTCCATCAGCGCCAGCGAGGCCCCGGCCCGCTGGCCCGCCCGGATACCGTCGCCGGTGTTCTCCTTCGCGCCCACCGACCACTGGGTGCTGATCGGTTGCTGCTGGTACTGCGCCCGCATCTGCGCGTTGTGCTCAAAACCGCCCGAGCCGATCACCACCCCTCGCCGGGCCCGCACGGTGCCCCGTACGCCCTGCTTCTCCACCACCACGCCAGTGACCGCGCCGCCCTCCTGGACCAGGTCCACCAGCGGGCTGTTCAACCACACCGGAACCCCGGCCCGCTGGAGCCCGGCGCGCAGCCCGGCCGCAAGGGACTGGCCCATCGTCAGCGGCTTCTCGCCGCGCAGGGCCGCCTTCGCACCGCGCGCCAGGCACTCGGTCGACACGGCGAGCCCCTTGGCGCTCACCGCCGCCAGGTTCAGCCACTTGTAGTCCTGGCTGAACACCACCATCCCGGCCGGGACCGCCATGTACGCCGGGTTCAGGTGCGCCAGTTCGGCGCCCAGGATGTTCCCGTCGAGCTGGTCGGGCTCGATGGAGCGGCCGTTCGGCAGACCGCCCGGCAGATGGGGGTAGTAGTCGCTGTACCCCTCCATGAAGCGGAACCGCAGCGGGCTGTTGGCCATGACGAAGTCCAGCATCCGGGGCCCGTCGGCGAGGAACGCGGCCTGCCGGTCGGCCGGTACCTCGGGCCCGACGACGGCCGACAGGTACGTCGCCGCCTTCTGCGGGGTGTCCGGCACGCCCGCACCCAGGATCACCGAGTTGTTGGGGAGCCAGATGCCGGCGCCCGACCGTGCGGCAGATCCGCCGAAGGTCGGGGCCTTCTCGACCACCAGGACGCTCAGCCCCCGCCTGGCGGCGGTGAGCGCGGCGGTCATCCCGGCGGCCCCGGACCCGACCACGACGACGTCGTACTCGCCGAGCGGGGGGCCGTCCTGGGTGGTGTCGGCCCGGGCCGCGGCGGACGGCAGCACGGTGGCGGCGAGCACCCCGGCCCCCGTACCGGCGAGGACCGCGCGTCTGGACGGGGAGGCGGCGGAGGAGGTGCGTGAAGCGCTTGCGGACATGGGCAGGCTCCAGCGGAGTCAAGGAGGAGGGGATGTGCCTCCAGCATTTCTGATGCTGAGTCAGAAAAGGTGTTCGGGGGATCATGTGATGTCAAGGCATCCGGCACCCCGGGACAGGACCGGGCGCTCAGCCCTCCGCCCCGATCCGGGCGTCCAGTTCCTTCACGTGCCGCTTGAGGGCCACGGTGCGGTAGCTCTCCTCCACCCACTCGCACAGCACTTGCACGGAGGGCGCCCCCTGCCCGGCCAGCGGTACGGACACCCAACCGGAGCGGCCCAGACCGTAACCGCTGGGCTCCGCTCCCGGCGCGGCCATCGCGTGCCCGTGCCGGGCTTCGTCCTTCAGCTTGACGGACAGGCCGGGCTGCTGCGGCCCGTCGGCGTTCCCCAGGAAGACGAAGATCCTCTTGTTCACCTTCACCACACAGTCCTCGGGACCCCAGGGATGGTCCTCCACCGCCTCCGGAAGGCCGAGGGCGAACTCCCGGACCGCCTCCCACTTGCGCACTCCGGACTTCATCAGCGCCTCCCGTCGATCGCCCCCCCCACGCTAACGGAGAGCCCGCCGGGGCATACCCGTACCAGCGCACCCGTGAACGGGCGAAGCCCCGTGGCGGTGGGGGCCACGGGGCTTCGCGTACGGGGGACGGTCAGCGCGTGCCGACCGCCGCGCGCACCGCTCGGCGCGCCATCCCTGCATCGTCGTGCAGGCGGCGGAGCAGCAGCCGCTGCTCCTCACCGGAGGACAGGGCGCCCACCGGCAGCGACTGCGTCGGGGCGGTCGCCAGCATCGAGCGCTGCACCGCCGTCTCGGACATCCGGATCTCCCGGGTCAACACCAGCATCAGGTTGACCAGGAAGGCGTCCCGCGCGGCCGGACCGGCCGACTGCGCGAGCCGGCTGATCTGGGCGCGGGCGGCCGGGGCGTCGCCCAGCACGGTCCACAGCGTGGCCAGGTCGTATCCGGGCAGGTACCAGCCCGCGTGCTCCCAGTCGAGCAGGACCGGGCCGGCCGGCGACAGCAGCAGGTTCGACAGCAGGGCGTCACCGTGGTTGAACTGCAGTCCGGTCCCCGACATCTTCACACCGTGCAGCAGCTTCTGCAGATCGCCGAGGTCCCGGTCGGTCAGCAGCCCCAACTCGTAGTCCCGGGCGATCCGCCGCGCGTAGTTCATCGGGGTGCCGAAGAGATCCGCCGGCGGCCGCCACTGGTTGACCCGGCACACCGCGCCCAGGGCCGCCCGGAGGTCCACCCGCGGCGGCGGCTCCACCGGGTGCCGCTGCAGCGCCGCGACCCGGCCCGCCATCCGTTCCACCACCAGCGTGCAGTTCTCGGGGTCGGCGGCGATCAGCCGCGGCACCCGGACCGGCGGGCGGTGCCGGACGAACGCCCGGTATGCCGCTATTTCGTGCCGGTAGCGCTCACGCCACTCGGGCGAGTGATCCAGTAAGACCTTCGCGACGGCGGTCATCCGTCCGGTGGTGCCCACCAGGAGGACGGAGCGGCCGCTGCGCCGCAGTACCTGCACCGGGGCGAACTCCGGACAGATGCGCTGCACCGAGGCGAGCGCGGTGCGCAGCTGTGCCCCCTGCGGCCCCGAGAGGTCGATTCGGCCGCTGACGGGCTGGGATCCGGTACCCGGCATGCGCCGCGCCCGGACGATGCCCTGCGCCGGGGCCGACGGGCGGCCGGGTTCGAGGTAGGGGCCGCCGCCCGTCGGAAGCGTGCGGTGCGGCCGGACCGGTGCGGACACGGAGGACGTTGCTGCGTACATGGTGATACGGATCCCTTCGTGCGCCGACGAGTTGCGTACGCCGCCCCGCCGGATCCCGTGCTTCACCCTGGGGAGTTCCGTCGGTGACCGGGTCGGGGAGGCGCATTCCTACCTGACACCCGGCGCAAGGTGGCGAACCATCGGGCGTGCCCTGGCGAAGCCTGGCGAATAGTCGCTGGGCATCTGACGGCGGGCTACTGTCAACTCAGCCGAGAACCTGGGGGCTTGACGTGAGCAAAGGTCCAAACACCCGCTTGAACGACCTGTTCGGCCTGGCCGGCTGGTCGAAGGGCGAACTGGCGAGGATGGTGAACCGGCAGGCGGCGGCCATGGGCCACCCCCAGCTGGCCACCGACACCTCGCGGGTGCGGCGCTGGATCGACATGGGGGAGGCCCCCCGCGAACCGGTGCCCACGGTACTGGCAGCACTGTTCACCGAGCGGCTCGGTCGTGTCGTGACCATCGAGGACCTCGGGTTCGTACGGCAGCGGCGCACCTCCAAACGGCAGCCGGACGGGGCTCGTGAGAACCCCGACGGGATGCCGTGGGCGCCCGAACGCACAGCCGCGGTCCTCACCGAATTCACGGGAATGGACCTCATGCTCAACCGTCGCGGTCTGATGGGCGCGGGAGCGGTGCTCACCGCCGGCTCCGCCCTCAGCAACGCCATGTACGACTGGCTGCACACCGACCCCGCCCTGGCCAAGGAGACCCGGAACTTCGGGGATTCCTTCCAGGCCGACCCAGCGGGCTACGACCGCTACGAGGCCGCCCCGATCGGCTCCCAGGAGATCGAGGCCCTGGAGCGCTCCGTCGACGTGTTCCGCGCCTGGGACGCCTCCAGGGGCGGCGGTCTCCAGCGCAAGGCCGTCGTCGGCCAGCTCAACGAGGTGGGCGGCATGCTGGCCTACCACCACCCCGACCACCTCCAGCGGCGGCTGTGGGGGGTGGCGGCCAACCTGGCCGTCCTCGCGGGCTGGATGTCCCACGACGTGGGCCTGGAACCCACCGCGCAGAAGTACTTCGTCATCGCCGCGCACGCGGCCCGCGAGGGGGGCGACCGGCCGCGCGCCGGAGAGGCGCTGTCCCGCGCCGCCCGACAGATGGTGCACCTGGGCAAGCCGAACGAGGCCCTGGACCTGATGAAGCTCGCCCAGTCCGGCTCCGGCGAGCAGACCCTGCCGCGCACCCGCGCCATGCTGCACACCATCGAGGCCTGGGCACAGGCCGCCATGGGCAAGGGCCAGGCCATGCGCCGCACCCTGGGCGAGGCGGAGGAGCTGTTCGTCTCCGACAAGGGCGATGTACCGCCGCCCAGTTGGATGCAGCACTTCGACGAGGCGGACCTGCACGGCATGCAGGCCCTGGCCTACCGGACCCTGGCGGACCATGACGCCGCTGCGGCGCCCGTCGCCGCGCGCCACGCCAAGGAGGCCCTGCGGCTGCGCGGCGAGGGCTACCAGCGCTCGCAGATCTTCGACTACATCTCCTTGGCCTCGGCCTGCTTCATCGCCGACGAGCCGGAGCAGGCCGACCGGTACGCCCGCCTCGCCCTGGTGTCGATGAACGAGACCTCCTCGCACCGGACCTGGGACCGGTTGCGCGAGATGTACCGGCTCACCGCCCAGTACTCCGGGTACGCGCGCATCGAGGACCTGCGCCAGGAGATCGCGCTGGCCCTTCCGGACACCCCGGCGCAGCGCGGTCCGCGCGCCACGGGGGTATGATCCACGCCGGCCCCCGCCCACCCGGCCCCGCACGCCCGGTACGGACCCGCCCGGTACGGAGCCCCATGCACGGAGACGAGAAAGGCCGCGCCTTCCGGCGCGGCCCCGAAGCCCTTACGAACGGCGCCCGTTACCCGCCGACCCGGGCGACGAGCACACAGGCGTCGTCCTCCCGCTCGCTCTCGCCGAACTCCTCGATCACGATCCGCACACAGTCCTGCGCCGAGCGCGCCGCCGCGAACCGGGGCGCGAGCGCCAGCAGCCGCTCGGTGCCGTCCGCCCGGCTGAACTCGATGCTGCGCGGCGTGAGTCCGTCCGTGTGCAGGATCAGCAGGTCGCCCACTTCGAGCCGTTCCTCGGCCTGCCCGTACGAGGCTCCGGAGGTCGCGCCCAGCAGGACGCCCTCCGGCGGCAGCAAGGAGCGGCCCGAGCCCCGGCGGAACAGCAGGGGCGCCGGGTGGCCCGCCTGCGCCCAGGACAGCACCTGGCGCGCGGGGTCGTACCGGCAGCACACGGCCGAGCCGAGCGCGGGTTGTACGGAGGTCTCCAGAAGCTGGTTGAGCCAGCCCATCAGCGGGCCCGGCTCGATACCTGCCATGGCCATGCCGCGCAGGGCGCCCAGCATCATCGCCATCCCGGAGGTGGCGGTCACCCCGTGCCCGGTCAGGTCGCCGACCGTCAGCATCGAGCGGCCGTCGGGGAGTTCGAGTGCGTCGTACCAGTCGCCGCCGATCAGCGCGCTGGTCGCGGAGGGCAGGTAGTGCGCGGCCGTGTCCAGGGTGCCGGCGCTGCCGTACGGGAACCGCAGGGAGCCGCGCCACGGGGGGAGCACGGCTTCCTGCAGCTCGACCGCCAGCCGGTGCTCGGTCTGCGCGATCTCCCGCTGGCGCTGCAGCGAGTCACGGGACTCGCGCACCGCGCGCTGGCTCCGGCGCAGTTCACTCACGTCCCGCAGGACGGCCCACATCGAGGCCGTACAGCCGTCGGCGTCGAGTACCGGCTCGCCCCTCATGTGCAAGGTCCGGACCCGGCCGTCGGTCCGGACGATGCGGAACTCGCCGTCGATCGGTTTGCCGTCCACCAGGCAGGCGGTGACCCACGCGGTAAGTAATGGCTGGTCCTCGGAGAAGAGGGTCGAACCCAGTTCGTCGAGGGGAAGCGCGCCGGACTCGGGCGAGCGGCCGAAGATCTGGAACAGCTCGTCGGACCAACTGACCTCGTCGGTCAGCAGGTTCCACTCGGCGCTGCCGACGCGGGTCTGGGCCTCGGGCCCGACCTCGGGCGCCGGCTGCGGGCACTTGACGCGCACGGGCACCGACTGTGCGTACTCGACGCTCACGGGCACCGGCGGCAGGCCTTCCTTGAGCTGGCCGAGGTGCTCGCCGAGGTCGTCGAGGTGGTGGACGGCGAGATCGCACAGAGCGCGCTGCCAGCGGCCCTGGGCGTCGTCGTCGTCCACGACGGTGTCGCGGCGGACCGCGTCCACTTCTCCCCGCAGCCGCCGGGTCTGCGAGATCAGCGCGTCCACCGACCCTGGCTCGGGCGGCTGCGCGGGACGGTCCGCGAACAGGTGGGACGGCATGAGAACTCCGATACAGGCGCGGCACGGCCAAGTCTGAAGGAAGGACCGGTAACGACTGTTGCATAGGGCGCGACGGTGTGTAAGGCGTTTGGCAACATCCGCTACGTCCTTGCTTCTGGTATATGCCTCAGGCCTAGCGGGCCTTCGGACGCGTACGAACGAATCCGGTCAGGGGCTCTGCGGGGTGACGGAGCGGCACTCGCCGGTCCTGGCGGCGGCGCGGTCGGAAGGGCGGCCGGAATCCGGCCATCCGGGGCCCGGGGCTCGATCGTACGACCGAGGTGTACGAGCCCGGGCCGCCGCAGAAATCGCGTAAGGAACGGATCAAGGCGACCCGCGGAGATACCCCCGAACGAGTGATGTGGCCTTGGCGACTCGGCGGAATCGGGGCTTCCCACCGCACCACCGGGTCGCTACTCTACGTGCCGGTAATAACGGGGGAGGTCTGCGCGGGCGGACCCGCACAGCGTGGGGGTCACACAACGACATGGCCGGCCGTCACCACGCCGATACGAACGCCGCGGGGCAGAGCCGCCGTTCGTTCCTCACCCACCTCGTCGCCGCGCCGACCCTCGCCCTGGTCACCCGGGCCGGGGCCGACGCGCCGGCCCCGCAGGCCGCCCACGCCGTCGTCCCGACCCTGCCGGCCATCGCCGACGTGATCGACCTCGGCGACCTGTTCATCCTGGCCGGCGCCCCCACCTCGGCCCTGCTGGCGCTCGTCGTCGAGGCCGACGGCACCGTTCGCTTCCGGCTGCCGCGCGAGGAGGTCGGCCGAGCGTCACCGTGGACGCGCCCGACGACCTGCCCCTGTTGTGGGTGCTCCGCGACATGCTGGGCGTCCGCGGCCCCAAGTACGGCTGCGGGGTGGACGTCTGCAAGGCCTGCACCAGTCACCTGGACGGCGCCGACATCCGCCCCTGCGTGGTGCCCGTCTCCGCCTGCGCCGGCCGGGCGGTGACCACCATCGAGGGTCTGGCGAACGGGGACGATCTGCATCCCGTGCAGGAGGCCTGGCTCGAACAGGACGTCGCCCAGTGCGGCTTCTGCCAGCCCGGCCAGATCATGGCCGCCGTCGCCCTGCTCAAGCGGACCGCCGATCCCACGGACGAGGACATCGACGCCATCGCCAACATCTGCCGCTGCGGTACCTACTTCCGCATCCGGGAGGCCATCCGCAGCGCGGCGCGCCGGATGTGAGTGGCGGCGGGATCCCGTGGCTTCCCCCGTGTCCGATCCAATCGAAGCCGCCGGGATCCTGCCGCTCGTTCCCCAACCTATGCGCGGACGGGGCTGCGCGCAGGGTTCGTCCTGCCCAGTGACCGGGCGAGACGGGTATCACAGCGCACAGTGTGCGGCGGGTGGTTGAATGCGGCCGTGTCCCGGTCCGACGACATCCTCAAGGTCCACCGGCTCGCCCGCGCCGGAGGATCGGCCGCGCTGCTGGAGTGGCTCGCGTCCCACCTCGGAGGCTGGGTCGGGGTGGTGGACGCCGAAGCCGGGCACGGACGGGCTCCCGAAGCCGCCGTGCGCGGCGCCGCCGAGCTGGCGGCCCGCGGTGTACGGTCGGCGGTCCTGCACGGCGCCGACTCCGCGACGCTGCTGTTCGCCCTGGACGGCCCGCGTGCGCTGGCCGCCGTACTGCCGCAGCCGCACCACCCCGACGCCCCGGCACTCCTCGCGGACGCCGCCGTACCGCTCGACCTCGTCCTGCGTGCCGAGGAGGCCGGACGACGGGAGGAACGGGTCCGGCGCGCCGAGGCGCAGACCCGCGAGGCCGTTCTCCACCTGCTGATGAACGGCTGGCTGTCCACCGCCCGCCAGATCGCCGGGACCCTGGGTCCCGCGCTGCCCGACCCGATGCGGATGTACGTCGTCGAATGCCCGGCCGGACGGCGCACCGAAGTGAGTCGACTGTGCCGGGAACTGACGGGCGGCCGGGCCTGGATCGTGCGCTGCCCGGTCTACGTACGCCACCTCATCGTGCTCGCCCCGCCCGCCCCCGCCCCGGCGTCCGGCGCCGACGACCCGCTGGCCGCCGCGCTGGTGGAGGGGGCCCCGGACTGCGCGGTCGGCGTCAGCGGGGAGATGCGCCTGGACGAGGCGCCGGCCGCCTACACCCAGGCCTTCCACGCGCTCGCCGTCGCCCGGGGCCGCGCCGACCGCCACGCCCGCTTCGGGCCCGGACCCGAACTGGCGCTCGCCGCGCACGAGGCGGGGGCCGGCTGGGCCGAGGCCCTGCTCGCACCCCTGCACACGTACGCGCCCCGGCGCCCCCAGGACCCCGGCGGGCAGGAGTTGCGCGCCACCGCCCACGCCTGGCTGAACTTCACCTCGCACGCCACCCGGCTGCTGAAGGTCCACCGCAACACCCTGGCGGCCCGGCTCCGGCTGATCGAGGCGCTGCTCGGCCTGAACCTCGCCCGCCTGGCGGACCAGGCGGCGCTCTCGCTGGCGCTGCGGCTGACCCCGGGGGCAGCGGCGCGAAGCGGTGCCTCCCCGGCCGGCGTCCCGCCGACCGACGCTCCGCCGACCGACGCTCCGCCGACCGACGCTCCCCGGCTCGACGAGGTGCTGCGCGATCCGCGGCTGACCGGCTGGGCCCGTACCCACCTGAGCGGGCTGACCGGACCGGACGCCCCGCCCGGAGCCCGTGACACGATCCGCGTCTGGCTGGCCCACGACGCCCAACTCGTCCCGACGGCCGACGCGCTGGGCGTCTCCGTCCCCGGTGCCCGCAAGCGGCTGACCCGTATCGAGGCGCTGCTGGAGCGTTCCCTGCTGCAGTCGCCCAGCGCCCGGCACGACCTGTGGCTGGCGCAGCGGGCGGAGGAGCTCGCCGGGTGACACAAGCCCCAAAAGGGCTGTTGGGTGAAGTAAATGCATGATCATGCATGAATGAGGCGTATCAATGCGAAACGTATGTTGGTCGGCGAACCCCTCGACACCGCCCGGCTGGGCGAGACCCTGCTGCCCAAGCGGCTCGCCCTGCCGATCTTCTGCAGCGACCCGCTCTCCTCCGTGGCCTACGCCACCGAGGAGATCCTGCTGATCCTCGCCCTCGGCGGCGTCGCACTGCTGCACCTCACCTGGTACGCGGCCGCCGCCATCGTCTTCCTGCTCATCGTCGTCGTCGCCTCGTACCGGCAGACCTGCCACGCCTATCCCGGCGGCGGCGGCGCCTACGTCGTCAGCTCCGAGAACCTCGGGCAGAGCGCCGCGCTCACCGCCGCCAGCGCCCTGCTCGTCGACTACGTGATGACCGTCGCCGTCTCCGTCGTCTCGGGCGTCTCCGCCATCACCTCGGCCATTCCCGCACTGAACGACCACGAAGTGGGCCTGTCCGTCGCCTTCGTGGTGCTGCTGACCCTGATGAACCTGCGCGGCGTACGGGAGTCGGGCCGCGTCTTCGCCATCCCCACCTACGGCTTCGTCCTGGTCATCTACCTCATGTTCGCCGTCGCCGCGGTCCGGCTCGGCACCGGCGACACCATCCGCGCCGAGTCCGCCGGCCTCCCGATCACCCCGGTCGACACCTACACCGGCCTCGCCCTGGTGTTCCTCACGATGCGGGCCTTCGCCTCCGGGTGCACCGCCCTCACGGGCGTCGAGGCGATCAGCAACGGCGTCCCCGCCTTCCGCAAGCCCAAGGCCAAGAACGCGGCGACCACGCTCGCCGCGATGGGCGTGCTGTCCGTGACGATGTTCGTCGGCATCACCGCCCTCGCCATGTCGTACCAGGTGCACGTGGCGGCCGACCCCACCGAACTGGGCCTGCCCCCGGGCACCGCGACCTCCACCGCCCTCGCCCAGATCGGCCGTGCCACCTTCGGCAGCTGGCACTTCCTGTTCTACCTGCTCCAGGCCGTCACCGCGGGCGTCCTGATCCTCGCCGCGAACACCGCCTTCAACGGCTTCCCGATGCTCGCCTCGATCCTGGCCCGGGACCGGTACGCGCCCCGTCAGTTGTTCAACCGCGGCGACCGGCTCGTCTACTCCAACGGCGTCGTCCTGCTGGCCCTCGCCGCCATGGCCCTCATCGTGGCCTTCGACGCCGAACTGACCCGCCTCATCCAGCTCTACATCATCGGGGTATTCGTCTCCTTCACCCTCTCCCAGTCGGGCATGGTCCGGCACTGGAGGAGGGTGCTCGCCTCACCCACCACCCCGCGCGAGGAGCGGATCCACATCCACCGCAGGCTCGCCATCAACGCGGTCGGCGCCACCCTGACCGCCCTGGTCCTGGTCATCGTCCTGCTCACCAAGTTCACGCACGGCGCCTGGCTGGTGGTCATCGCCATGCCGCTGCTCTTCCTCGGCATGAAGGGCGTGCGCCGCCACTACGACCGGGTCGCCCGGCAGGTCGCCATCGCCCCCGACGCCACCCCGCGCAGGCCCGCCCACCACCACGTACTGGTGCTGGTCGCCGCCGTGCACGCCCCGACGCTCAAGGCCATCGGCTACGCGCAGGGGCTGCGCCCCGACACCCTGACGGCGGTCACCGTCGCGGCGGACGAGGGGGAGGCGACCCGGCTGCGCGAGGCGTGGGCCGAGCACGACACCGGCCTTCCGCTGAAGATCCTGCACTCGCCGTACCGGGAGGTGGTGGGCCCGATCCTGGCCCACGTCGAGGACCTGGCCGCCGACGCCTCGACGGACATGCTGTCCGTGGTGATCCCCGAGTACGTGGTCGGCCACTGGTGGGAGCAGCCCCTGCACAACCAGAACGCCCTGCGGCTGAAGGCGCGGCTGCTGTTCACCCCGGGCGTCGCTGTGATCGACGTGCCGTACCTCCTGGAGTCGGCGAAACCCGCTGGTCCACCGCGGCGGGACGGGTAGCCGACTCCGCGGCGGCCCGCTGCAGTACCGCCGAGTGCGCCAGCGCCAACTCCACCACGTGCCGCGGGTCGGACAGCGAGCGGCCGGTCAGCTGCTCCAGGCGGCGCAGCCGGTTGGAGACCGTGTTGCGGTGGCAGTACAGCCGCTGCGCGGCGTACGTGGTCGAGCCCTGGCAGCTCAGCCAGGTGCCCAGGGTGGTCAGTAGCGTCCGCCGGTCCTCCGCGGGCAGCGCGAGCACCGGCCCCAGCACCACCTGGCGCAGCCGCCCGGCGAGTTCGGCCTGGGCCGCGACCAGCGCCGTCGGCAGCCGCTCGTCCAGCAGGGCCGTGCGCGGGCCCTCGGATTCGGGGGCGGTGCGCAGCGCGAGGGCGGCCAGCCAGTGCGCCCGGGCCAGCTCGGCGGGCGCCGCGACGACCGGGCTGACCCCGGCGCGTACGCCGAGGGGCGCGAGGAGGTCCCGTACGGACTCCAGCGGATGGTGGCCCAGCTCCACCAGGCCGATCTCCCCGTCGGCGCGCACCCGCCACAGCACGCGCGGGGATCCGGCGCCTCCGGCCGCGGCGCCGGATCCGTCGGGGGCGAGCACGACCACCGCGAAGCGCCCCCGTTCCGGCAGCCCCAGCGCGGCGGCGGCGGCCGCCTCCGCCGCAGTGGCCGGGGGTCCGTCGGCGCCGTCGAGCAGGACGTCCAGCAGGGCGGCCCGGCGCTCCCGTTCCCGTTCGCCGTGCACGCTCTCCGCGTGGTGGTACGACTCGGTCACGGCGTCCGTCATCTGGTCCAGTACGTCCCACAGCGCGGCCGCTCCGGGCAGCAGACGGGGCAGCGCCGCCCGGTCGTGGGCGGTCACGGCCTCGGTCATGCTCTGCCAGAGCAGCCGGCCGCCGCGGCGGTAGGTGCGCAGCAGAGAGGCGAGCGGCAGGCCCTGTTCGGCACGGAGCGTGCCGATGGCCCGGGTGTCGGCGAGGTCCACCGGCAGACCGCGCGCGCTGCGCACCAGGCCCTCGACGGCCTGGCGGAGGTTGTGGTGGATCCGCTCGCGCAGCTCGGCCCGGCCCAGCAGGGCGGCGTAGGCGGGGTCTTCGGCCAGCGTCCGGTCGGCGAGCCGGTCCGCAGCCACCGCGATCCGGCGGGACAGGTCCTCGCGTATCTCCTCGATGATCCGCTCCATGACGCGCAGCCTGACACGGGGGAGGGGGCGGTGGGGAGGGCCCGGACCGGCCGCGTCCGCTACCGTGAGCGAAGCACTGCACTTGCAGTGCTCACCGGAATCGCCCCCTCCACCCCCAGGGATCCGCTCATGCGCCAGAACCCGCAGCGCCGCGCGGCGCTGCTCGACGCCGCCATCGAAGTCCTGGCGCGCGAGGGCTCACGCGGTCTGACCCTGCGCGCCGTTGACGCCGAGGCGGCCGTGCCCACGGGCACCACCACGAACTACTTCGCCAACCGGTCCCAGCTGCTCGTGCAGATCCTGCACCGCACCAGGGAACGGCTGGTCCCGGACCCGGCGGACCTCGCGGGCCCGCCCGACACCTCCGTCCTGCTGACCCGGCTCCTGGAACGGATGCGGCGCGAGCGCAGTGTGCACATCGCGATGCTGGAGCTGCGGCTGGAGGGCACCCGGCGTCCCGAACTCCAGGCGGAGCTGGCCGCCTTCCAGGGCCTGGAGCTGGAGGCCAACATCACCTGGCACCTGGACGCGGGCCTGCCCGGGGACCGCCAGGGCGTGGTCCTCATGTACCTGGCGATGCTCGGCCTGATCGTGGACGACCTGACCGCGCCCGCGATGCTCGAGGCGCACCCGGTGCACGGGCTCATTCAAACGATGGTCGAGCGCCTCCTCCCGGAGCAGCCCGCGGACTGACTATCGTGCCGGTGAACAAGCGCCGGCGGGGTGGGGAAACCGTGGGGAGTGCGGACATGGCGGACATCGCAGAGGGCACGGCGCGGCCGGCGCAGGCGTCGGACACGGCGCAGGCGCCCGGCACGGCGGACGGGATCCGGTGGCTGGCGGACTGGGACCAGTGGTTCGCCGGGCTGACCTTCGCCCGGGGGATAGGCCCCGACGAACTCGCCGCGCGGCTCGGCGCGCTGCCGGGTGTGCACCCGGGGCCGCTGGGGGCGCCGGGCGCCTGGAGCATGGTCGCCGAGACGGTGGACGGCGACGGCGTGGCCCGGGTCGGCAGGTGGGGCGGCTGGTCCTTCGCCGTCGAACACGGCCTGCCGGCCGGAGCGGAACGGCTCACCGAGGTCTCGCGGGGCGGGGTCGAGGCCGTCCACCTCGACCCGCAGCCCGACCACCCGCCCAAGCAGTTCGCGTACGCCCGGGACGGAGAGCTGGTCTGCTGCTTCGGCCTCGGCGAGGAACTCTGGCGCGGTGGCCACCGGCCGGACTTCCTGCTGCCGGAGCTGATCGCGGCCGGGATCCTCACCGCGGACGGCGCGTGCGCCCGGCCGGCCGACGAGGCGGACCGGGGCCGCGACCGCCGGATCCTCGCCGTTATTGAGCGCCGTTTCGGACTGTCCCTGCCGCGCCGGCTGATCGCGGACACCCCGCTCCCCGCGTACGTGACCTGCACGCGCTAGCGGCCGCCCGCCGGTTCCCGGGCTCCAGGATGCGGTGATCTTATGCTCAGGTTTACGCGAGTCCGCTGGTTTTGCGCCCGGTGAGCGACTTTGATGGGTTCGCCAGGCCTCGTACCGAAGCAGGGGGACCAGTCATGGGCACCGACCACGGTCAGAAGGACAGCACACCCACCCTGATCGGTTCCGTGCAGCGCGCGCTGCGCCTCCTGGAGGCGGTGTCCGCGGAGGGCGGGGCGACGGCCAAACGGCTGGCCCGGCTCACCGGGATCCCCCTGCCCACCGTTTACCACCTGCTGCGCACCCTCAGCCACGAGGGCTACGTGCTGCGCGAGGGAGGGTCGTTTCGCCTCGCGGACGATCTTCCGCTCGCTTCGTGATCAAATTCTGACGCGTTCCGGCCAAGCTCTCACACGCTTCCTGGCATGTTCCAGCGGAAAATGCCAGAACGCCCTTTCGTACTGTGGAACTTGAGTAAGTTCCCTCCTGTCGCGCCGTACGACCGTGCACCCAGCACGTCCGGCCGGGAGGGGAGCCCGCGTGCCCGGGATCGACGAATGCCTGCTCGAAGCCATGGCCCTGCCTGGTGCGCGGGGGGCCGCGCTGGTCGACTGGAGCAGCGGACTGGCCCTCGGCACCGCCGGGGAATCACCTGTGGGCGACCACGAGACCACCGCCGCCGAGACCGCTGAACTGGCCCGGGCGGCAGCCGAGTACGAGTCCTTCGCACCCGCGGGGACCGACCCGGCACACGGCGGCGGAGCCGTATCCTCCGCCGGTTCGTCCGCCGGCTTATCCGCCGGCCCGCCCGTCGAGGATCTGATCGTCACCACCCGCACTGGATACCACGTACTGCGCTTCGTCGAGACGAGCTTCGACAGCAGCGTATTCCTGCACCTGTGGCTCGACCGCGCGGACGGCAACCTCGCCCTCGCGCGCCACAGGCTCCGCGCCCTGGCCGAGGGACTGGTGCTCAGATGACCACCTCGGTCGCGACCGTGAACGCTTTCGCCGCTGTCTCCCCCCTACTCACCCGACTCGCCGCGGAGCGCGCTACCGGCGCGCTGCTCCGCGACCGCGGCACCCTCTTCCTTGAGGACGGCCGCATCGTGCACGCGGAGAGCCCGGCCACCCCGGGTCTCGACGTACTGCTCACCACCGGCGGCGGCCTCGCACCCGAGCGCTGGCGGGAGGCGGTGGACCGGGCAGGCGCCCGCCGCCAGGTCGCCCGTTTCCTCGTGGACAGCGGCGGCCTCGCCGGCGGGGAGCTGGAGATATGCCATCTCGCCGCCATATTCGACGCCGCCTTCTTCGCCCTCTCCCCGGGCAGCGGCCCCTCCCGGTTCCGCCGCGGGGCCACCCACTGGATCGGCTCCGTCCGCTCCGTTCCCGCCGCCGCCGTCGAGCGGGAAACCCGGCGCCGCCGGGACCTGCTCGACGCGGTCTGGCCGTATCCCCTGCTCGACACCTCCCCGGTGGTGCCCCGGGCGGCCGCGCCCGGCCAGACGGTCACCGCCCGGCAGCGGACCCTGCTCGGCCAGGCCGACGGCCTGCGCACCCCGGCCGACCTCGCATGGGTCCTGGGCCGACCCGCGTTCCACACCCTGCTCGACGTACGGCGCCTCGCGGCGGCCGGACTCGTCGAGACCCCGTACACCCCGGCCCCGCCACCGGCCGTGCCGCCCCTGCCCGACTGGATGACCGAGGCCCAATCCCCGGACGTGGCGCTGCTCCGCCGGTTACGCGACGCACTGGAGGCAAGCCTGTGAGGCTCCCGCTGCGACCGGCCCTGCGAGCCGACCGCTCCGAGCGTAGGCAGCCCGAAAGGAGAAAGGCCGACATGAGCACGGTGCCCCCCGAGACGGAGGCCGAGATACTCGCCGAGCTCCGCAGGCTGCGGGCCCGGGTACCCCAGCTCACCGGCGCGCTCGCCGCGAGCGCCGACGGCTTCGTCCTCGCCCAGGACAGCGCCGCCACCGAGGCCGAGTCCATCGCAGCGTTGACCGCCGCCGCCCTCGGGGTGGCCCAGCGGCTCAGCGACTGCACCGGACAGGGCGCCTTCCGTGAACTGCTCGTGCGCGGCGAGGACGGATACGTCGCCACCTATGCGGCCGGCCTGGCGGCCGTCCTCACCCTGACCGCCGAGCCGCGCGTGAACGTCGGTCGCCTCCACCTCGAGGCCCGGCGCTCGAGCCTGCGGATAGCCGAACTGATCGACCACACCCTCGGGCGACGGGGGCCCGGAGTCCCGCCCGGGTGATGCGCACTCCGCCCGGCGGCAGGACCCGGCGGGTCCGGCACGTGCCGTCACCGCTACAGCCAGTCACATCATCGTCACATCCCCATCACAGTGAAACGAGAAAGAGGACCCTCTCATGGTCAATGTGGAGACCGCACTCAAGGAAGCCACCACCACCATCGAAGGCGCGATCGGTGCCGCCCTCGTCGACTACGGCAGTGGTATGGCCCTCGGCACCATCGGGGGCGGCAAGGACCTCGACCTCGCGGTCGCGGCGGCGGGCAACACGGACGTGGTGCGGGCCAAGGTCCGCACCATGGAGATGCTCGGCATCAAGGACGAGATCGAGGACATCCTCATCACCCTCGGCGGCCAGTACCACCTGATCCGGCTGATGAAGAGCCGCGGCTCCTCGGGCTTCTTCCTCTACCTGGCTCTCGACAAGGGGCGCGCCAACCTCGCGATGGCCCGCCACCAACTGAAGAAGATCGAGGCAGAACTGGAGGTCTGACCGGTCCCCTCGGGCACGGTCGGGCCGCGTCGAACCGCGTCGGCTGAGTGGCGGACGGCTGAATTCTTTGCCGTCCGCCTCGGCGATCAGCCGCGTATGCCCCATATGGGTGGAGTTTATGACTCTGTTACAGAGTAAGATGCTGTGAGCAGCTGATCATCGATAAAGCATAAAACGCTGGAGAAACCGCCACCCATGCCCCCGCGCCTGAGCATCGTCGTCCCCGTCTACAACGTCGAGCTCTACCTCGACGAGTGCCTGGAATCGATCGCATCCCAGACCTTCGACGACTTCGAGGTCATCCTCGTGGACGACGGGTCCACGGACACCAGCGCTGTCATAGCGAAGGCGTTCGCCGCCCGGGACAAGCGCTTCCGGGTCGTGATGCAGGACAACGCCGGCCTCGGTGCCGCCCGCAACGTGGGCGCCCGCCACGCCGACAAGGACAGCGAGTACCTGGCCTTCGTCGACAGTGACGACACGATGCCCGACTACGCCTACCAGCGTCTCATCGAGGCACTCGACGAGACGGGTTCGGACTTCGCGGGCGGCAACGTCAAGCGCTTCCGCTCCGTCGGCATGCAGCAGTCCTGGGGGCACCGCGCCGCCTTCGCCCGGACCCAGCTGAAGACCCACATCTCCAAGTTCCCGGCGCTGGTCACCGACCGCACCGCGTGGAACAAGGTCTACCGGCGCAGCTTCTGGGACAGGCACGGCTTCCAGTACCCGGAGGGCATTCTCTACGAGGACGCCCCGGTCAGCATCCCCGCGCACTACTTCGCCTCCAGCGTCGACATCATCAGCGACTGCGTCTACCACTGGCGCGTCCGCGAGACGGGCGAGCGCTCCATCACCCAGCGCTCCACCGACCCGATCTCCCTCATCGACCGCGTGAAGTCCGTGCGCCTGGTCCGCGACTCCCTCAAGGCCAAGCAGGGCGCCAAGTACGTCCGTTACCTGCGGGACTACGACTACAACGTGCTGAGCGAGGAACTCCCGCTCATCTACAAGTACGTCGGCGAGGGCGGCCCCGACTTCCGCGCCGCGTTCGTCAAGGAGGTCGGCGGTCTCGTCCGCGAGATCGGCACCGGCCCCTGGTCCGACCTGACCGTCGCCGACCGGCTCAAGGCGTACCTGGCCGGCGAAGGCCGCGTCGAGGACTTCATCGCGCTCCAGGACCACCAGCGCGACTACAGCTACAGCGTGCCGGTCAAGGGCATCGCCCGCCCGCAGGCCGACTACCCCTTCCTGCAGGGCCGCCCGCCGGTGCCCGCCAAGATCCTCACCCTCGGCCCGCGCGAGCGACGCGTCGTCAGCCGACTGGAGCAGGCGAGCTGGGCCGACGGCAAGCTGCTGCTGCGCGGCTACGCCCTGCCCGGCCATCTCGGTGCGGAGAGCCGCCTCGGCTCCCGCAAGATGCTGGTCTTCCGCGAGGGTGGCAAGCGCCGTCGTTCCGTCGTCAGCGCCCGTACCGTCGCCTCCCCGATGGCCACGGTCAAGTCCCCGCACCTCGCCCTGCGGCACGCCGACTGGGCCGGCTTCACCGCCGTCGTCGACCCCTCGATCTTCCAGTCGGGCGGTAAGTGGAACCAGGGGATATGGACCACGTCCATCGCCGTCACCGGGGCCGGGGGGCTGCACCGCGCCCGCCTCAGGGGCGGCGAGCACGACACCGGCCAGAACCCGCCGCCGCACTGGGTGGCCCCCGACGTCCGGATCGTCCCGGCCGTCTCCGGCGCCCTCACCATCCAGGTGGAGATCGCCCGCGCCCGCGCGCTGGACGTCCACCCCGCCGGTGACGACGCCATCGAGATCGCCGGTGAGCTCACCGCCGAGGCCGTCGGCGCCACCGCCCTGCGGGCCGTCCACGTCACCACTGGCACCGTACTGACCTTCCCGCTGGAGAGCGCCGCTTCCGGCGCCGGCCGGGCCGCGTTCACCGCGCGTGTCCCGCTGGCCGAGCTGGCCGCCGTGGCCGACGCCCCGTGCGAGCCCGGCGAGTGGACCCCCGAGCCCTGGGGCCTCGCCGTCATCGGCCCCGACGGCACCGAGCACCGCCTCGTCCACGACGAGCGCGGCGGGTTCGACGGTCTGGTCCTGCCCCTGCCCGGCGAGGAGGCGGACCGCTCCCTCTTCGCCAAGCGCGGCAACACCGGCCACCTGACCCTCTCCGTACAGCCCTCCCCGCCGCTGGTCGACGAGGTCTCGGCCGAGGACGGCACGCTCACCCTGCGCGGCCGCTTCGTCGCGCCGACCGACGAGCCCTACGAGTTCGTCGTGCACAACGCGCACGGCGTGGAGCACTGCTACCCGGTGACGCGCGACGGGGACACCTTCGAGGCCACCTTCCGGCCCGTGCTCCCCGAGGCGTACGCCGGCCGCACCACGCTCCCCGAGGGCCGCTGGTGGCCCACGATGCGTCCGGTCGCCCAGGGCGGAACCACCGCCGGCCTGCTCGGCGTCGACCGCGGCGCCCCCGTGCAGATGGGCCCCGGTCTCCTGTTCACCGGGCCGCACCCCTTCACCGTGCAGGACCGCCGGATGCGGGTCGAGACGCGCTTCCACGACCGCATGGTGCTGGTCGCCGACCCGCTGATCAGCCCGCACGACCGCTCCCACTACGCGCAGCGCGTCGCCCGGTTCGAGACCTACCCGGCGCAGCGCGCCCTGCCGGTCAAGGACATCGTCGTGTACGACACCTTCCACGGGCAGGGCTCCGGCGACTCGCCGCGCGCCATCCACGAGGAGCTGGTGCGCCGCGGCGAGAAGCTGGAGCACGTCTGGCTGGTCCGCGACGGCCGCACCGAGATCCCGGAGACCGCGCGCGCCGTCCAGTACGGCAGCGTGGAGTCGTGGGAGGTCATGGCTCGCGCCCGCTACTACGTGACCAACGACAACGTGCCGCGGCGCTTCCAGCGCCGCTCCGGCCAGGTCGTCGTCCAGACGTGGCACGGCACGCCGATCAAGCAGATCGGCCACGACTTCGTGCACGACTACTACACGAGCCCGGACATCCTGGAGGGACTGGAGCACGACAGTGCCCAGTGGTCCCTGCTCGCCTCCCCGAGCTCCTACGCGACGCCCCTCCTCAAGCGCGCCCTCGGCTACGACGGCGAGGTCATCGAGGCGGGCAGCCCGCGCACGGACGCACTGGTGCGGCCGGACGCGCAGCGGATCGCGGACGTCCGCCGGCGGCTCGGCCTGCCCGAGGGCAAGAAGGTCGTCCTCTACATGCCCACGTGGCGCGAGAACAACGAGGGCTGGTCGGGCGGCTACAAGCTCGACCTGCAGATCGACCTGGACGAGGCCCGCCGTGAGCTGGGCGAGGACCACGTCCTGCTGATCCGCAGCCACCACCACGTGACGGAGCAGGTCCGCGACGGCGTCCGCGACGGATTCGTCGTCGACGTCTCCCGCTGGCCCGACGCGGCCGACCTGCTGATGGTCGCCGACGTACTGATCTCGGACTACTCCTCCGCGATCTTCGACTTCGCGCACACCGACCGGCCGATCCTGCTCTTCGCCTACGACCTCGCGCACTACCGGGGCACGCTGCGCGGCTTCAACTTCGACCTGGAGGCGAAGGCCCCGGGACCGCTGCTGGCGGACTCGGCGAGCCTGATCGAGGCCGTGCGCAACGCGGACGCGGTCGGGGCGGAGTACGCCGAGGCGCGGGCGGCCTTCCGCGCCGAGTTCTGCGACCTGGACAAGGGCAACGCCGCCGAGCGCGTCGTCGAGCGGATGCTCGCGATGGGTGCGGCCCCCGCGAAGTAAGCCGGACGGGCGAATTTCGGGCTGAATGACGGACCGGCCCCGGACCACCGATGAATTTCGGGTCCGGGGCCGGTCCGTATGTGAGGGACGGTGCCCACCGTCCACCCACCCCGGCCCGGAGGCAGAGCAATGAGCGGCAACGGCAACGGATTCACCACGTGTCTGTGGTTCGACGGCAACGCGGAAGCGGCCGCCGACTACTACCTGGCCGTCTTCAAGGACGGCAGGCTCGGCCGGATCGGCCGCTACACCGAGGCCGGCCCCGGCGCGACCGACTCCGTGATGGTCGTGGAGTTCGAAATCAACGGCCAGAAGTTCATCGGCCTCAACGGCGGTCCGCAGTTCACCTTCAGTGAGGCGATCTCCTTCCAGATCCACTGCGCCGACGACGCCGAGGCGGACTACTACTGGGAGGCACTGACCCGCGACGGCGGCGAGGAGGGCGTCTGCGGCTGGGTCAAGGACAGGTTCGGGGTGTCCTGGCAGGTCATCCCGGCGGGAGCCATCGACCTGATCGCCGACCCGGACCCGGGACGGGCCTCCCGGGCGACCGCCGCCATGATGCAGATGAAGAAGCTAGACGTGGCGCAGATGCGCCGGGCGGCCGACGCGGGGTAGGGCGGGCCCCGGCCGGGGCGGGACCCCGGCTAGGGCGAGGAGATCCTGGCCAGCAGGGCCGGCAGGGCGGTGCCGATCGGCTCGCGGACGATCTCGTCGGCCAGCGGGTCGTACGGGGTCTCCTCCGCGTTCACGATGATCAGCCGGGCGCCGGCCTCCGCGGCCATCCCGGCGAGCGACGCGGCCGGCTGCACCTGGAGGGTCGACCCGACGGCGATGAAGACCTGGCACCCCTTGGCCACCGCGATCGCCTGACCCAGCACTTCGGGGGAGAGCCGCTGGCCGAACATCACCGTTGCCGTCTTGAGGATCCCGCCGCACTCCAGGCAGGCGGGATCCGGCTCGCCGGCGGCGACCCGGGCCAGTGCCTCGTCCGTGCCCGACCGGGCGTGGCAGGCCGTGCACACCACCGAACGGGCGCTGCCGTGCAGCTCGAACACCTTGCGCTCAGGCATCCCGGCGAGCTGGTGGAGGCCGTCCACGTTCTGGGTGATCACGCGTACCGGGGTGCCGCCGCGCTCCAGCTCCGCCACGGCCAGGTGCGCGGCGTTCGGCCGTGCTCCGAGCGCGCCGATCTCGGCCCGCATCCGCCAGGAGCGGCGTCGGATCTCCGGATCGGCCATGTAGTACTCGTACGTCACGAGCTTCTCCGCCTCGGGGTCCCGCCGCCACAGGCCTTGCGGCCCCCGGTAGTCCGGGATCCCCGAGTCGGTGGACATCCCGGCCCCGCTGAACACTGCGACAAGTGGCTTCCCCATGCGGTGACCCTACGTACGGGTGCGGTTCGCCCGCGAGTCCATTTCCGCGTACCGGCCGGAGGGTCGTTTCTGCGGTGAATCCCGACCCCCACAGGAGTGAGATCCGGGCCCGGCGCTCCCGATCCACCGGCCCGGCGGGTACAAGACCGGACATGATGCTCAAGCCGTACCGTCTCGGTGCCCTGCTGCTGACCCTGCTCGCGCTGCCGGTCATGCCGTCCGCCGCCGCCCTCGCCGCGCCCGCCGCCGTCGCGGGGAAGGGGCACACCGCTGCCCAGATCAGCGAATTCCTCGTCGGCTTCTACGGTGACCACGGTCCCTCCGTTCAGGACCGGGAGGAGCATGTCTCACAGATCCTCAAGGAGAGACAGCAGGTCAATGAGGGGGTCGACGTCCTGCTCTGTGCGCACAACGAGCCGCTGGACATCAGCGTCGGCCCGGTCACCGTGGCGAAGACCGCCTCGGTGGGCTGGGCCACGGTGACCACCCACTGGGGCTCCGGCAGCACCGACACCTTCACCGCGTATGTGCGTCTGGACCGCAGCCCCATCCGGCTCGACGATGTGATCTGCGCAGGCTGAAATCCGTACGGTGGTCCACGGGGCCGTTCGTAGGGTGGGCGCATGGCTACGACAACCGCGACCACCACCGTCCTCCACTGCCGCGACCCGTTGCACGAACGCCGGGCCGATGCCCACTTCACGGCGGAGGCCCGGCAGTTGCGCGCCGCCGGAGGCACCGTCGTGCTCATGGACCACGACGCGCTGCTCGCCGGGGACGCCGAGCGGGCGGTGGAGCGGGTGCCCGAGGGCGTGGGATCCGTCTGGTACCGCGGGTGGATGATTCCCGCGGGCCGGTACGCCGAACTGGACGCGGCCCTGCGCGGCCGGGGCGGCGAGCTCGCCGTCGCCCCGGAGACCTACCGCCGGGCACACGAACTCCCCGGCTGGTACGAGAGCTTCGCGGGCCTGACCCCGGTCAGCGGCTGGCTGCCGACGCGTCGCGGGGTGGCGCCGGACCCGGAGGGCCTCGCGGCCCTCGCGGCGGGCCTGCCACCGGGCGCCGCCATCGTCAAGGACTACGTGAAGTCCCGCAAGCACGAGTGGGTCGAGGCTTGCTACGTGCCCGACCTCGCCGACCCGGCCGCTCTGCACCGCGTCGTCGCCCGTTTCGTCGAACTGCAGGGGGAGTTCCTGGCGGGCGGGGTGGTGCTGCGGGCCTTCGAGCGGTTCGTCGCGCCGCCGGCGGTGGCCGCCGAGGTGCGGGTGTGGTGGCGGGACGGGGCGCCCCGGATGGTCACCGCCCACCCCGACAGCCCGGTCGCCGAGGTGCCGACGCCGGACCTCGAACCGGTGCGGGCGGCCGTCGAGGCCCTGGACTGCCCCTTCGTGACCACCGATCTCGCCCTGCGCGAGGACGGGGTCTGGCGCGTCGTCGAAGTGGGCGACGGGCAGGTCAGCGACCTGCACCGGGAGGCGGATCGCGCTGCGTTCGTCCGCCTCCTGACGGCTGGTCAGGCACTCCTGCGCACATCCTCCCGGTCTGGTACAACACCGGCATGACGGGATTCGAGATCGCCGGGGCGAGCGCCGCCGACATGAAGCTGATCCGTGACTGGGCCGACGAGGAGGGCTGGAACCCGGGGGACTCCGACCGGTTCGCCTTCGCGGTCGCCGACCCGGAGGGGTTCCTCGTGGGCCGGCTGGACGGCGAACCGGTGGCCTGCATTTCCGCCGTGCGGTACGGCGCCGGCTTCGGCTTCATCGGCTTCTACATCGCCCGCCCGGCCGTCCGCGGGCAGGGGTACGGCATCCGGGTGTGGCACGCCGGGATGGAACGGCTCGACGGACGGCTCGTGGGTCTGGACGGGGTCGTGGACCAGCAGGACAACTACCGTAAATCCGGCTTCCGTTCCGCGTGGAACAACTTCCGCTACGAGGGTGCGCCGCAGGGGGAGGGCGACGCGTCGGTCGAGATCGTGGACGCCGCCACCCTGCCCTTCGGCCTGCTAGCCGCCTACGACCGGCGGTTCTTTCCCGCGCCGCGTGACGCGTTCCTGTCCGCCTGGACCGCTCTGCCCGGCCGGACGGCGCTGGCCGCCGTCCGGGACGGCCGCATCGAGGGCCTCGGTGTGATCCGCCCGTCCAGCGCCGCCCATCGGATCGGCCCCCTGTACGCGGCCACCCCGGAGGTGGCGGCGGCCCTGCTGCGGCGGCTGGCCCGGCACGCGCCCGACGGGATGGTGTCCGTGGACGTACCGGACGCGAACCCGGCCGCCGCGGCGCTGTTCGAGGGCCTCGGCCTGGCGCCCGCTTTCGAGACCGCCCGCATGTACACGGGTCCGACCCCGGCCCTCGCCCTGCCCGAGCTGTTCGGGGTGACCAGCCTCGAACTGGGCTGAAGTACCCGCCGGTGGGCAAGGAGTTGGTCCCGGCCCACCGCTTCTCACGGGGCCGGGTCAGAAGCCGAACAGCGTGCCGCTGGTGTTCCGCAGGCCGCACGGGTTGGCGAAGGTGTACGTGTAGCTGAGCCGACGGCCCTGCCACACGCCGACGGCCGTCACCGTCATCGGGTTGTACTCCCTGGTACACACGGCGTCGGCGGCCGGCGCCGCGAGCGGGTCGAGCTGAGAGCCGTTGGCGCGTAACTCGCCGCACGCGGCGGCGGGGCTCGGGTGCGTCCCGCCGGGCGTCGGCGAGCAGACGAGCGTCACCGCGCGCAGCGCCGCGCCCGTGGCGGCATTGGGTCCGGCCGTCACACTGAGCACCAGCGCGGACGGCGCGTAGAGGCTCTCCGTACCGGTCGGTGCGGCTCCAGCCGTGTTCGGCCAGGCCAGTGCGGTGAGCGCGGTGAGCGCCATGGCGGCGGAACCGAGCCCGAGACCCTTTGCGATGGACCGCATTTCGAACACTCCCTTGGGTTGGTGTTTCGGATAGCGGACGCAGTCTTGCCCACCCGGGCCGTGAACGCCCGTGCGCACCCCGATTTTTCGTCACCGATCGTGTACGAATGAATGCAGACCGCAGCCGTGTGAGCGAGCTGACCTGTGGGGGAGCAGCCCGCCGAATCGGCCGAACACCGACCGGGAGACCTCCCCGAAACCTGCCGCGCCCGGCTGTGATCTGCCGGAACGGGCTCAACGAGGGCATGCGGCAGCCCCCGGGAGTGTGCGCGCGAGCGCTGCCGAACCCGGCGCGGGCCGGCGACCGCCGTGGTGTGCCCGGCGAGGGCCGTGATGTGCCGCGGCGCCCGGCGGTCGCGCCGGGCGCCGCCTACGGGGTCAGCCGGTGGCCGTGAGGCGGGGGGCGTACATCTCGAGCAGGCGGGTGCGTGTCTGCTGGAGGCGCATCGCGAGGACGCGGCCGACCCAGTGCCCGACGGCGGAGCCGAAGGTGGGGTCGGCGTCCATCAGCATGCGGACGGTCGCGGCGTCGAACTCGTACGCGCGCACCGGTGTCATGGCCTCCGCGCCGAGCTGCCAGACGTACGGAGGGAACAGCCAGGACCAGCCCACCAGCTCCCCGGGGCCGAGGCTCTCCACGGCAGCGGGCCTCCGGCCGGCCACCGGGATCTCCAGGGTCACCGTGCCGGAACGCACGATCCAGAAGGAATCCGCCCTCGTGCCCTCGTCGAAGATGCGCGCGTTCTCCGGGAAATTGACTTCACGGGCCTGGGACATCAGCCGTCCACGGTGCTCGGTGGACAGGACGGCGGCGATCCGGATGGGGGAAGGTGTGCTCACGACGGCCTCCGATCACGACCCCCCACGACGCTCCTGCTCTCCCAGTGTCGCCGAAGCCCGCCGGATCGCGGCCGGATCGAAGCTGGTTTCTTTTGCTCCCGGTGTGGGAACGGGGCGACGAAAGCCTTGTGCGGCCCGGGTCGTCTAGGGGGTGTCCTCGGCGTTCGCTTCCAGGCAGGCCAGTTCCATCGCGTCCAGGACCGCCTCGTGGCTGCGCCCGCTCAGCTCGGCGACGTTCTCGATCTGGGCCGTCGCCCAGGCCGCCAGCGTCATGACCAGCACACGCAGCCCGTCGGTGCCGTGCTCGGCCAGTACCGCGTCGGCGACGACCATGGCCTCTTCGGGGACCTGCTCGGGCGGCTCGAGGCCCGCGAGACCCCGCAGCAGGGTGAGGGTGCGGCGGGAGATCTCCGGCGTCAGTCCCGCCAGTCGCATGTCTTCTTGCTCGTCCATCCGCCCCGCCCTCCGGTGCAGTGCCCGAATCGCCTCAGGGCACGGTAGAGGGGGCGTGGCCCTGCGCGGGGCGGTTTCCGCAGGGTGACCGTGCGTGAGCGGATGCCGCGGTGCCGGATCCGCCGCTGCGGAGCGCCGCGTCCGAAAGTGACCGTGCCCTTGCCTTCCCCCGGAAGCGACCCGCCGGTAACCTGCCCGACGGCAGCCGCCCGCCGGGACGGCCGGACCTCGGCAGGAGCATGATGAAGAGCCTCTTACGCGCGGTCCTCTGCGCCCTGGTGCTGGCGGCCGGTGTGCTGTCGGCGCCATCAGCCGGGCCCGCGCTCGCCGCCCCGGCGCCGGAGCCCGCGGCCGCTACCGCCGGCGCCGAGGCATGGACCCCGCCGCTGTCCACCCGCGGTCGCTACATCGTCGACGCGCAGGGCAACCGCTTCCGGCTGCGCTCCGGCAACTGGGACGGGGCCCAGGGCTCCTGGAACGGCTCCGGCGACCGCAACGACCCGGCCGCGCACCACAGCGGGCAGAACGCCCACGGCATCCCGGTCGGCCTGGACCGGGCCCCCCTGCCCACCCTGCTCGCCGACTTCCGGGCCCTGGGTCTCAACAGCATCCGGCTGCCCTTCTCCAACGAGATGCTGCGCGACACCGCCGCCGTCCCGGACGCGGCCGTCGCCGCCAATCCGGCGCTGCGCGGCCGCACGCCCCTCCAGGTCTACGACGCCGTGGTCGCCGCTCTCACCGACGCCGGCTTCGCCGTCATCCTCAACAACCACACCGTCACCACCCGTTGGTGCTGCGGCCTCGACGGCAACGAACGCTGGAACAGCGGCCGCTCCACCGCCCAGTGGGCCGACGACTGGGTCTTCCTCGCCCGCCGCTACCGGGACAACCCGCGCGTGGTCGGCGCCGACCTCTACAACGAGGTCCGCCGCGACTTCTTCGACGACCCCAACTGGGGCCTCGGCGACAACCACGACTGGCACGCCGCCGCCCAGGAGGCCGCCGACCGCATCCTCACCGAGGCCAACCCCCAGTTGCTGATCGTCGTCGAGGGCATCAACTGGTACGGCCTGCCCGTGGACGGCTTCCCGCACGGCCGCCCCACCCTGACCCCCGTACGCACCCTCTCCCACACCCTGGTCACCTCGAACAAGCTGGTCTACTCCGCCCACTTCTACGGGTACACCGGCCCCCGGCACAGTGGCGCGACCGGCATGGGCGAGACCAGCGACCTGCGCTACCAGGACATGACCCAGGCCCAACTCGAACAGACCCTCTACGACCAGGCCTTCTTCGTGTCCGCGGAGACCGGAACGCATTTCACCGCCCCCGTCTGGATCAGCGAGTTCGGCATCGGGGCCGAGGAGACCGGGGCTGCCCCGCGCACCTGGTTCGACCGCCTCACCGGGTATCTGACGCGCTCCGACGCCGACTTCGCGTACTGGCCCCTCGTCGGCTGGAGCACCGACGCCCAGGGCAACCCGGGCGGCGACAGCTGGGCGATGCTGCGCTACGACGCTGCCGGCCGCCGCTCCGGCGTCCTGGACCCGGGGGACTGGCGCACCGCCCGCTGGACCCCGCTCGCCACCACGCCCGGCCGCACCGGGCCGGTCCCGGCCACCACCGCCTGGTACCAGCTGACCACCGACCACCGCGATCACAACGCCTCGCTGCGCACGCGCGCCACCGGCGACTGGGACAGCGGGGCCCGCAAGGCGGTCTGCCCCGACGGCGCCCGCCTCGCCGGGCTCGCCCACACCGGCGGACGGGGCCTGTGCACCACCTCCGACCTGCGCGCTCCCACGGGAGGGCACACCGTGGTCCGCGATGAGAGGTACGTCCCGGCGGGCGGCGACTGGGCCACCGGCTACACGAAGTTCCAGTGCCCGAGCGGCCAGTTCCTGATCGGATACAGCCTGCGCGGCAAGCGGGTCTCGGCGGGTCTGTGCGCCCCGGCCCGCACGGCCCTGCCCGGAGGTGCCCGGACGCTCTGGTTCGACCGCGGCGACAACCGCCCGCCGGGCGGCCCCGGCGGCGACTTCGGCTCCGGGAACTACAAGGGCCAGTGCCTGCCCACCGAGTACGCGGCGGGCATCGCCTTCACCACCCGCGCCGCCACCCGGCCCTCCCCGGCCGCGCTGCTGTGCCGTCCCCTGCCGGGGCCGGACGCCCCTTAGTACGGCGCACGAGGGCGGCGGCGACGACGGCGAGTGCGACCAGGACCAGGCCCGCCGCCACCAGGAAGGTGAACCGTGTTCCGGTGGCCACGGCGGCGGCGGGCGCCGAGGCGACGTCTGCCGTCGCCGAGGCGTGCGCGAACACGGCACCCATGACGGAGGCGCCGGTGACGAGCCCGAGGTTGCGGGAGAGATTGAGCATCCCGGAGACCACGCCCCGGCGGTCCGGGCGGACGTCCGCCATGACGGCCGTGTTGTTGGCCGTCTGGAACACGGCGTAGCCGGCGGTCACGACCGCCAGCGGGACGACGTACCCGAGGACGCCGAGCCTCGCCGGTGTCATGGACAGGGCGAAGGCCCCGGCCGTCATCGCGAGAAGCCCGAGGAGGGTCATGCGCTGCGCGCCGAACCGGTCCGCGAGCCGGCCGGCCGGTACCCCGGTCGCCGCGGCGACCAGCGGTCCGACCGACAGGACCAGGCCGACCGGGGCCTCGTCGAGGCCGAGGGTGCGGGAGAGGTAGAACGGCCCGACCACCAGCGTCGCCATCATCACCGTCGACACGAGCGCGCTCGACGCGAGGCCCGCACCGATCACCGGATCGCGCAGCAGGGCCCGCTGGACCAGGGGCGAGGCCGCCCTCGCCTCGGCGCGTACGAAGAGGACCGCTCCACAGGCGGCCGCCAGCAGCAGCGCCGTGCCGAGCGCGCCGAATCGGCCGCCGCCGAGGGTCATGGCGAGCGCGTAGGCCGCGAGCGTGAGTGCGAGGAGCAGCGTACCCACGTGGTCGAAGCGGGCCCGGTCGGTCCCGGACCCCTGCCGGTCGGCGGGCAGATGGCGCCGGACCAGCAGGAACGCCACGAGGCCCAGCGGCACGTTGATGAAGAAGAGCGCCCGCCAGCCGAACCCGGCGAGGAGCGCGCCGCCGAGCGAGGGACCGAGCGCGGTGCCGACCGCCGACATCGTGCCGAGCAGCCCCATGGCGCTGCCCGTCCGCTCCCTGGGGACCGTCTCACCGACGAACGCCATGGTGAGGGCCATCATGACGGCCGCACCCAGGCCCTGGGCCGCGCGGGCACCGATCAGCAGCCAGAGCGTGGGCGCCGCGGCGCACAGGACCGAGGCCGCGGTGAACAAGGAGATCCCGGCCAGGAGCAGCCTGCGCCGGCCGAAGAGGTCCCCCAGCCGGCCGACGCCGACGACGAGGGTGGTGATGGCGAGGAGGTAGGAGAGGACGACCCACTGGACCTGCTGGAAGGAGGCGGAGAAGACCTGCGTGAGGGCCGGCAGGCCGACATGGGCGATGCCGGTGCCGAGCGAGGACAGCAGTACGGAGAGGGAGAGGCCGCCAAGCGCCCACCTCACCGCGGGCCGGTGGGCGCCGGGGGTCCCGTCGTCGCCGGTGCGGCGCTGTCCTTGCGAGGTCGCGGAATCACTGTGTGGGCTCATGGCGCGAGGGTGTGCGCACCGGGCGCCGACCGGCAAACCTTGTTGCCGTTTCCGGGACGACCGAGTGGAATGGACAGATGGACGACACGCCGGCTCAGCAGTCACCCCCGCAGGCACCTCCGCAGCAGTCTCCGCAGCAGTCTCCGCATCAGGCGGTCCTCGACGAGGTGGCGCCCCGGCTCAGACGGCTGCGCGCCCGGCACGGTCTCACCCTGGCCGCGCTCTCCGAGACGACCGGCATCTCGAAGAGCACCCTGTCCCGCCTCGAGTCCGGGCAGCGCCGCCCCAGCCTGGAACTGCTGCTGCCGCTCGCCGCCGCCTACCAGGTGCCCCTGGACGATCTGGTGGGCGCGCCCGAAGTGGGCGATCCCCGCGTACGGCTGACCCCTCGCACCCTGCCGGACGGCAGCACTGCGGTACCGCTGACCCGGGGCCCGGGCCCCCTCCAGGCGTACAAGATGCTCATCGTCGACCGGGGTGGCGAGCCGGAACCGCGGACCCACGAGGGCTACGAGTGGCTGTACGTGCTGGATGGCCGGCTGCGCCTCGTCCTCGCCGAGCACGATCTGGTCCTCGGCCCGGGCGAGGCCGCCGAGTTCGACACCCGGGTGCCCCACTGGTTCACCAGCGCGGACGGGCGGCCCGTGGAGGTCCTCAGCCTCTTCGGGCGGCAGGGGGAGCGCATGCACGTCCGGGCGAAGCCCCGCGCGTGACGGCGGGGTGCGTGCGGGGGCCTTCGCGATTTTGCATCCGATATGTCAAGTGGGATGAATCAGGACTCGAATCGCTCTAGGGTGCGCCCGTGGGCATGGCTGTGGACTGCTGTTCAGCGATTTTCGGCCATCCCTCGCGCGGCCGCACCCTACGGCCGTACCGCACACCGAACTGGGGGATTCATGCGTAGATCCCGAGGGCCGGCGGCCGCTCTCGTCCTGTCCCTGGCCGGAACCGCAATGGGCGTGGGCCTGGGCCTCGCCCCGCAGGCGGCGGCGCTCACCCCGCCCGTCGCGTTCACCGCCGACGCGCTGTCCACCTGGCAGCCCAACGGAGTCGTCTGGGCCCTCGCCGAGGCGGGCGGCCAGGTCTTCGCCGGCGGCACCTTCTCCACCGTGCGCCCGTCGGCCGGAGGCTCCGGAAGCGAGCAGTCGGCCGTGAACTTCGTGGCGCTCGACGCGGCGACCGGCGCCCCGACCTCCTGCAAACTGTCCTTCACCGTCGGCTCCGGCACCGCCACGGTCCGCGCCCTCGCCCTCTCACCGGACAAGGCGACCCTGTACGCCGGCGGCTACTTCGGCGCCGTCAACGGCACCGCCGTCTCCAGCCTCGCCGCCGTCGACGTGGCGAGCTGCACGGTGAAGCAGGGTTTCCGCCCCGCCTTCGCGGCCACCGTCCGCGCCCTCGCCGTCACCGGCGACACCGTCTACGCGGGCGGCGACTTCCTCAGCGTCGCAGGCCGGCCGCGCGAGCGCTTCGCCGCCGTCGGCGCGGCCGACGGGGCGCTGAAGCCCTTCACCGCCGACGCCGACGAGCCCGGACGCGCCGTCGAAGTCACCCCGGACGGCGAGAACGTGGTCCTCGGCGGTGACTTCTTCACCGTCAACGGGACGAACACGCACGCACTGGCCGTCGTCGACGCGACGAGCGGCGCGCTCACCAAGTCCTACCCCGGCTTCATCGAGACCAACTCCGTCGTCAAGGACGTCGCCGCCGACGCGAGCGGCGTCTACACCGCCAACGAGGGCACGGGCGGCGGCGTCTTCGACGGCCGGATCGCGATCGATCTGGACGGCTTCGGCCAGCGCTGGCGCGACACCTGCCTCGGCGCCACCCAGGCCGTGCTGCCCTACCAGGACGTCCTCTACAGCGCCTCGCACGCGCACGACTGCTCCAGCGTCGGCGAGTTCCCCGACGGCCAGCGTCACCACCTGCTCGCCCAGCCCACCAGCGGCACGGGCAAGCTCGGCTGGGCCCCCGACACCAACGACGGCATCGGCGAGGGCATCGGGCCGCGCGTGATGACGGTCGGGTCCAAGGGCGGCGTCCAGTACCTGTGGGTCGGCGGGGAGTTCACCACCGTCAACGGCGCCGCGCAGCAGAGCCTGACGCGCTTCTCCTCCACCGGGGACACCGGAGCGCCCAGCGTGCCGGTGGCGAGCGCGGTCAGTTTCAAGCCGGGCGAGGTCCAGGTGCGCTGGCGCACCAGCCTCGACCTCGACGACAGCGCGCTGACCTACCGGATCCACCGGAACGGCGCGGCCGCACCGATCGCCACCGTCACCGCCGACTCGCTGTTCTTCAAGCGGCCGCAGGCCTCCTGGACCGACACCACCGCGGTGGCGGGCCAGTCGTACACCTACCGGGTGACGGCCTCCGACGCCGCAGGCAACACCAGCGCCCTGTCCGCGACGGCGAGCGTGAGCGTCCCCACCACGGTGGAGGGCTATCCGAACGACGTCCGCGCCGACGGAGCCGCCCTGTACTGGCGCTACGACGAATCCGCGCTGCCCTTCGTCGCCGACTCCTCGGCGGGCGGCAACCAGAGCGGCGTGCACAACAACGCCCCCGCCCTGCGGCAGACGCCCGGCGCCGTCTCCGGCGCGAGCACGGCGATCGGCTTCAACGGCTCGAACACCCACGTGTACGCGGACAAGCGGCAGACGATCGGCAGCACCTACACCGTCGAGACCTGGTTCAGGACGAACACCACCCGCGGCGGCAAGCTCGTCGGCTTCGGGAACAGCCAGGGCGGCACCAGCCACCAGTACGACAAGCACGTCTACATGACCAACGACGGACGGCTGGTCTTCGGCGTCTACACCGGAGCCACCCGCACCATCACCACGCCGGCCGCCTACAACGACAACCAGTGGCACCACGTCGTCGCCACCCAGGGCCCGGGCGGGATGACCCTCTACGTGGACGGCGCGTCGAAGGGCACGCTCAACGTCACCACGCACGAGAACTACTCCGGCTTCTGGCGCACCGGCGGAGACAACCTCACCTCCTGGCCGAACCGCCCCACCAGCGACTACTGGGCCGGACAGCTCGACGAGACCGCTGTCTACCCGACGGTCCTCAGCGCCGCGCAGGTGCAGAACCACTACACCCTCGCGACCGCCCCGGCCGACTCGGTGGTCCAGGTGACCGCCGCCGAGGACACCTACGCCAACGCGGGGGCGCCCGGCACCAACTACGGCACCTCCGGTTCGCTCGCGGTGCGCGGCACCTCGTTCTACGCGAGCTACCTGCGCTTCGACCTGCCCGCCGCGCCCGCCGGCACGGTACTGAAGTCGGCCGCGCTCAGCGTGAAGACGAACACCCAGAGCGGCGCCGGCACCACGGACACCGTCTCCGTGGTCCCGGTCACCGGTTCGTGGAGCGAGGACGGGACCTCGTACAACAACCGTCCGGCGCTGGGCGGGCCGGCGCTCGGCAGCTTCGCCGGAATCCCCGACGGTTCGGCGGTGCACACCACCGGGCTGACCACCTCGGGCCTCGCGGCTGCGCTCGGCACCAGTTACGACCTGGCGCTGAGCAGCAGCGGTACGGACGCCCTGTGGCTGTGGTCCTCCGAGGCGCAGGCCGCCGAGGGGACACCGCAGCTGACGCTCACCTTCGGCGCCCCGTGACCTGACGGGGTGATGAGCAGGAGGGGGCGCGGGCCGGCTTGAGGGCCGTCCCGCGCCCCCGCTCGCGGTGAGGGGTTCCGTTCCGCCTAGCGGCGCGCGTCCACCACGGCGAGGAGTTTGCCGCTGGTCGGGCTGCGGTCCAGGGCAGCGCCGTCCACCGCCTCGACCACCAGCTCCAGCAGCCGCTCCGCCACCGCCGAGCACAGCTCCGGGTAGCCGGCCAGGAAGACCTGCCGCAACCGCTCCGGATCCGTCGCCGCGGACTTCTCCACCCGTACGGTCAGCCGCTCGCGCGCATCGGTGGAGTCGAGCCGGATCTGCAGCTCGCCCCGGTGGCCCCCCTCTTCCTCGGCCAGGTCCAGGAAGCGACGGTGGCCCAGGAAGTACGTCGCCACCCGCATCACGTCGCCGGTGCGCCCCCGCAGTTCGAAGCGGGGCGCGTGCCGTCCGCACGGGCAGCGGCCCGGGACCTCCCGGCCGAGGTCGCCTATCACGTACCGGCCCAGCTGCTGGCCGCGCCGGGCGTGGGTGGTGAAGACCAGCCGGCCCGTCTCGCCCGGAACCACCGGGCGGTCCTCGGCCAGGTCCAGGACCTCCATCGTGTGCAGGTCGGCGTGCAGGTGGTGGACGCCGCCGGAGCTCTCGGTGCACTGGTAGCCCAGCGGCCCCAGGTCGGTGCTGCCGTAGGTGATCGAGCGGACGGTCTCGATACCGAAGGTGTCCTTCAGAGTGCGCTGCTGCTCCGCGGTGAAGTGCTCGCCGCCGTAGAACACCTTGCGCAGGCCCCCGTACGCGCGCAGCGCGTCCGCCTCCGCGTGCAGCAACTGCCACAGGTAGGAGGGCATGCCGAAGAGGGTGTCGGCCCCGTGGTCGATCAGCGCCTGTGCCGTCGCCCGGTGGTCGGGTCCCGCCGACAGCGGCAACTGCACCCCGCCGAGCCGTTCCAGCACGGAGAAGAAGCTGATGAAGCTGCCGTACATGGCGCCGCAGTAGAACAGGTTGGCGGTCCGGTCCGCCGCCGGGTCGTAGCCGGCGGCCACCAGCCCGCGGGCGGCGGCGTGCATCTGGGTGTCGTAGTCGTCGTAGCTGAAGACCGACAGCGCCGGTGCGCCGGTGCTGCCGCCGCTGCGGAAGTACAGCTCGGCATCGTCCCGCGTCAGCCGGCGGGCCGGCTCCTGCACGTCCTCCTTGCCCAGCAGCGGGCCGGTGGGACGCGCCAGCACCACGGGCCGGGCCAGATCGTCCAGGCAGGCGGTGGTGGCGAACCGGGCCGGATCGGCCTGGACCGCGACACGGCGGCTGTAGCGCTGGAGGGCGTAGACGCCGTCGTGCGGCTCACCCGCGTAGCTCTCCAGCATGGCGCCGACCGGTGTGACACGGGTGACGCCTGCGGCCAGGACGGTGCGCGACAGCTCGGCGATGTCCGTCTCGCTGCCCGCGAGGCCCGCCGTCTGCAGATAGCGGCGCATCGGGCGCAGGGTGGCGATCAGCCGCTTGCGGGGCAGCGGCTTGACCCACACGCTGCGGTGCAGCGGCGAGGCGGTCAGCGGGGACCGGGTGTCGGCCATGACCCGCCACGAGCCGTCGGGAGCGGCGAACACCCGGGTCAGGCCCAGATGTTCCTCCAGTCGGGCCACCAGCTCGGTGGTGGTCAGCTCGGCCGCCTCCGCCGGGTCCGGCCCGCCCGCCACGGCACCGGCCGCGGCCGGCGGCCGGGCGGCGAGGGCCGCGGCGAAACGCTCGGCGAAGCCGAAGACCTCGTCCTCGTCCTCGGTGTCGAGATAGACCACCTGCGGGCTGGAACACGCCTCCTGCTCGTGCAGGCAGACGTCGTCCGCCAGGGCGCCGAGCGTGCGGGCGTCCGACCAGGCGTCGGCCGTCAGGTACGCGAAGGAGATCCTGTGCCCCCACTCCACCAGCCGGCAGCCGGCCGGCACATGGGCCGCGATCCCCTCGACGGCGGCCTCCCCGCCCCATACGGCGACGGCGTCCGCGGGCGCGCACATCAGGCGCAGCCACTCCTGCCGGGAGGAGGGGAAGCGCAGGACGACGATCCGCGCGGCCAGTGCGCCGCTCGGGTCCAGCGCCGCGAGTTCGGCCATCAGGTGCTGGGTCAGGAGCGTGTCGGCGCTGCTGGTCCGCAGCACGTTGACGTTCCCCGCGAGCAGCCCCTCGACGATGCTCAGCGGCGCGACCGTCGCGGCATTGCCCGGCGCGATGTGGGCGACCAGTCCGACGGGGGCCCACGCCTCGTAGACCGTCTCGCGCGGATCCGCCCGGTTCAGCCGGCCGGGAGTGGCGCTGCCGAGCTCCCGGCGCAGTTTGCGGGCCAGCTCCCGCCGGCCGAGGAGGCCGCCCAACTCGGCCAGGACGGCCGGGTCCTCGCCCTCGGGCAGGTGCGCCGACAGCCTTATGCGTACGGGGTGGCCGGGGTCGCACAGCGCGGAGCCGAGGGCGTCGCAGGCGGCCAGCACGGTCTCGGTCTCCAGGCCCTCGGCGAGCGCGGCCTCGACGGCGGCCGGCAGGCCCGCGAGCCGGCGGCCGGCCTCCTCGTCGCCGATGAACTCGCCCTGCCAGTAGTGGTGGTGCCCGCCCATGGTCACGCCATTCCCTTCATCAGTTCCGCTGCGGCCACCGCGCAGCTGCGGTTGCGGCTCACCCCGGCCCGGCCGTGGACGGTGAACCAGGGGGTCGCGAGCTCGCACCCGCAGGCGTCGCCCGGCCGGAGGGAGGCGAGGTCGCCCATGACCACGCTCTGCGCCGGCACCGAGGTGATGTACGGCGACACCAGGTGGAGGTAACCCCGCTCCCCGTACGGCAGGGGTTCGAGGGTGCGGGTGGAGCGGATCGTCACCCGCGACCAGACGGGCGCGTGCAGCCGGTGGTGGTCGCACTCGATGTACGGGATGCAGTGCTCGACCGACCCGAAGGTGTCCCGGATCCGCTCACCGGGCACGCCGAGCTGCTCCGTGACACGGGAGTACAGCTCCTCCTTGCCGATGCGCCGGTCGGCGTGCCCCTTCCAGCCGCCGCCGAGGACGACGAGGGAGCCCTCGGGCAGGCGCAGCGGAGGCAGTCCCATGGCCCGCATCCGCTCCAGGGTGAAGAAGAGGAAGGCCGGGAAGCCGAGGATGCGGACCGGGGCGTCCTCGCGCTCGAAGCGGCGCAGTGCGGCGATGCAGCCGAAGGGGTCGAACTCGTGCTCGCCGCCGGTGTTGCGCAGCGCGTACGCGACGCTGCGCGCGGGGGCGAAGTCGCACAGGTAGTTGTCGGTGAAGGCGGTCCCCAGGTTCAGCGAAGGGGCCGGCTCGTAGCTGTAGAGGAGGTAGTTGGCCTCCTGGTCGGGGGTGATCCAGCCGTTGCGCTCGAAGATCCGCGCGACCATGCGCTGGGCGGAGCGGATGGTCCAGTGGTCGAAGAACATCTGCGACTTCTGGCCGGTGGTGCCGGAGGAGGTCAGGTGCAGCTCGACGTCCTCGCGGGGGATGGACAGCACCTCGTGCCGCTTGAAGAAGTTCGCGTGGACGAGCGGCGTGCGGTACGGCACGGCCGGGGGAGTGGCCTCGTACAGGGAGCGGAAGAACGGGGAGCGCTCGGCGTGCCAGGCGTTGGTCTCCGCCATGGCCGCGGCGAACAGCTCGTCCTCGGCGGGTCCGAAGGCGTACGGGTCGGTCAGGTCGCACAGCTCTTGTACGTGCGGCAGCAGGGCCGGGTCCGGTACGGCGACCGGCGCGAGATGGGGGTTCATGAGGCAACCTCGGAAGATGTGGGCAGGTGTGTCGACGCCCAGGCCGACACGTAGCAGTCCAGATACGGCTGGAGGGGCGGTTCGACGGCGACGCCGCGGAAGTCGATCCGCTCGCTGGAACGGGACAGGACGGCGTAGTCGTGGAAACCGTCGCCGTCCGCGCGCATCGCGGGGTAGAGGGCCCCGGCGACGAAGCCCTGCGCGAGGAAGGCCGAGAGGGCCTCGTGGTGGGCGAGCGGCACCAGGGCCTCGACGTAGCCGGCGCCCGCGCGGGCCAGCGCCCGGGTGACGGGTTCGAGGTGGGCCGCCGCGGCTGCGGGGTCGGGGTGGGCCGTCAGCAGGGACCCGTACCCGCCGGCGCGGTTGAGGTAGGCGTAGACCTCGAACCGGCCGTCTTCGGGGGTGAGCAGTACGTTCGGCGTGTGCAGCGGGTAGAACCAGCCCTCGGCCCCCGGGAACTGCTCGCGGAAGCGGCGGCGCACGAAGGCCGGCGCCTCGATCACCTCCAGCCGCTCGACGGCCGTGTGCGGCGCGGGCGCCGGGAGCGGGCGGGCGACGGCCCTGACCCCGGGGTAGCCGATGCCGAGCGCGGACTCGGAGGTGCGCAGCAACGGCAGCAGCGGGGCCGGTACTTCGGTGACCGGGATCCGGCGCTCGAGCACTCCGGCGGCGTGACGCGCGTAGAGCGCGAGGCTTTCGCGGCTGCTGAGATCCACCGCGTTGGGCAGGATCCCCAGCGGGCGGAAGCCGTTGCGGGCGACGACGCGCTGCGGACCCGCGCTGACGGTGCGAACGGTCGCGTAGACCGAATCGAGGCGGCCCGTGTCCAGCATTGCGGCGCACAGGGCATCGGTCAGGGCGGCGGCCAGGCCCGCCGAGCGGTGCTCGGGGTGTACGGCGATGCCTTCCAGGCGGCCGGTGCGGTTGCCCGCCTCGCCGTGGATGGCGGCGGACGCGGTCAGGTACCCGGTGTCGGCGCAGCGGGTGACGAGCCACAGGGAGTGCGGGTCCGCGATGAGCCGGGCCATCTCGGCCGGGTCGGTGCCCAGCGCCACCGGGTAGTGCGGGCCGTAGACGGCGTAGTAGAGCTGGCGCAGCTCGGCGATGTCGGCGCGGACGGCCGGCGCGATCACGGGGCTCATCGCTCGCCTCCTGCGGGTTCCGCCCCGGCCGCCTCGGACGTACCGGGCCCGAGCAGGGCCAGCGCGCAGGCCGCGGGGAGCAGGCCGATGCCCTGGACGAGGCAGAGGGTCTGCGGCGAGAGGAAGTCGCCGGCGAAGCCGAACACCAGGGACGCCACCGGCAGGGAGGCACCCAGGACGGCCTGCATCACGGCGAAGAAGCCGGGCTTGTCCGCCGTCGGCACCATCCGCTGGAACAGGGCGACGAAGCGGACGCTGACGGCCCCGGCGCACCAGCCGGCCACGGCCAGGGAGCCCGCGACGACCGGGCGCTGCGCGAACAGCCCGGGCAGCGCCAGGGCGAGGGCCATCAGGCCCAGGCACCAGGCGCCGGCCACCGTGGGCCGCCCCGGCACGCGGGTGCCGGTGAAGGCGCCGACGAGTGCACCGGTGCCCAGCGAGGCCTCCAGCAGCGCCACGGTCCCGCCCGCGCCGGAGAGGACCGATCGGGTGTAGAGGGGAATGACGACGAACACGGCGGCGGTGAAGAGGTTCGCCGCGGTGAAGCAGAGCAGGATCCGCCGTACGGAGGGCAGTTCGGCCAGGATGCGGCGGAGCGGGCGCCGCCGGGGCGCGGCCGCCGCGCCGTCCGGGCCGTCCGGGTCGGCGGTACGGAAGCGGGCGCTCGCGACGAGTACGGCGGCGCCGAGGTAGGCGGCCGCGCAGCCCGCGGCCAGCCCGGCCACACCCGCCCGGTCGACGGTCAGGGCGCCGAGCAGCGCACCCGCGAGGCCGGCCAGGGACTGGGTGGACAGCTCGAAACCGGTGGCCGTCTCGATGTCGGCGTCGTCGACGAGTTCGGGAACCGAGGTGGTCAGGCAGGGGTCGAAGAACGCCTGACAGGTCGCCAGGGCGAGGGCGGCGGCGTACACACCGGTGAGCGGCAGACCTTCGCCGTGGGCCCACAGGGCGAGGGCGCCCGAGGCGGCCCCGGCCAGGGCGGCGGCGGTCCGCAGCACCGAGCGGTGGGCGAACCGGGCGATGGTGGCGGCCACGGCGGGCGCGAGCGCCACGGCGGGCAGCGTGCAGACCGCCAGGAACAGCCCGGAGGCCAGCCCCGGAGCCTCGGGCACGGCATGGGCGACGATCCACCAGGACACGCCGACCTGGAACATGCGCACGGCGGCCTGGGTGAGGATCTGGCCGAGCCACACGGCGCCGAAGGCGCGGTTGCGCAGGACCAGCGGACGGCGCCGGGCGCCGGCCCGCTCCGGGGTGCCGGCAGTGGGCCCGGTCCCGGAGTTCGATCCGGGAGCGGAGACGGATGAGGCGGTCATGCGGTCGGCCTCTCGTCGAGGACGCGGACGAGCTTGCCCGAGCGCGGGTTGACGGCGAGGTCGCGGTGGCGGGCCCACTCCACGGACAGCGGGTGCACGAACCCGGCCCGCACACTGTCCGGATACAGCGGCCGTACGGACTCCAGTTCCGTGACGACGGCGGCGGCCAGCGCGGCCCGCTCGCCCGCGACCGCGCCGCGGGCCTCGTCACCGGGGGCGGTCGCCAGCCGCAGGACGAGCCCGTCGCGGCCGTCCCAGCGGCGGACGACGAGCTGCATGCCGACCACCCGGCCCGCGGTGTCCGCCGCGGCCACGGCGTCCTGGGCGTCCTGTGTGTAGAGGGAGACGGGGCCCACGCGCACGCCCTCCTCGGCGCGCCCGAGGATCCTGAAGTGGCCGGGCCCGGTGCCGGTCCACTCGGCCCGGTCGCCGGCGGGGTATCGGATGATCGGCATGAGGCGGCGGAAGAGGCTGGTGACGACCACCCGGCCGGGCCGCCCCGGTTCGGTGACGGGTTCACCGGTGGAGTCGTCGAGGATCTCGACCACTGCATACGGGGTGAAGGCCCGGTGCACCCGGGCGTCGGGGCCGGACACCGGACGGCCGAGCAGGCCCGCGTCGACACTGGCGTAGCCGACGGAACGGACCTCGGCGCGGGGGAACGCGGAGGCCAGCAGCCGCCGTTGGTCGTCGAAGAGGGCCTCGCCTCCGAACAGGAGCAGCTCCACCGCATCGAGGCGGACACCGGAGGCGACCAGCTGCTCGGCGAGCCGGCACAGGGTGGTGGGCGTGCCGGTCAGCACCTGGGCGGCGAGGTCGCGCAGCGTGGGGATGGTCGACTCAAGCGGCGCGCCGCCGCCGACGGGCAGCCGGACGTTGTCCACGGGCGCGTGGGCGAGCGAGTCGAGGACGAAGAGGAAGCTGGCGTACAGCTCCCCGGCGTAGAAGAGGTCGGCGACGCGGTGCCCGGGGCGCAGGCCGGTGTCCACGAGCCCCTGGCCGAAGGCGGTGACGAACGTGCGCCACTCGTCGCGGGTGTAGACGGAGAACTTGGGGGAGCCGGTGGTGCCGCCGGTCTTGTAGACCGTGGCCTCGTTGAGCGGGCCGGTCAGTACGCGGCTGTCGTGCAGGGCGTTGGCCGCCCAGAAGTCCTGCTGGTCGACCACCGGCAGGTCGTCGAGCCGGTCGACGTGCGGTGGCAGGGACGCGTAGAGGTCCCGGTAGTAGGGCGAATTGTGGCGGGCGAAACGTATGAGGTCCGAGAGCTGCTGGGCGGACATGAGCCTTTGCCTGGGTGACGGGAACGGGAACGGGGACGGGAGTCACGGCGATGCGCGGCCGGAGCTGGAACTCGCCTGCGCGATCGAGCCGGAGCGAACGGGGGACCCCCCGGCGCCCCCGCCTCCCTCTGATGCACGCCGAAAGCTGACGTGCAGTCATGATGATGAAACACCGTTCCGCTAATCACCTAATTGGCCAAATATTTCCGGCCAGTGTGATCGCATTCAACAAGATTTACGCTGAGGGGCCCACCCGCTCAACGGGACGGGCCCCGGCCCGGTTCGTAGGTGAAGGTGTACGCGACGGAGGTGTCTCCGTGGCGATAGGTGAACCCTCCGGAGCCCGTCAGCCCGGCGAGGTCCCCGGTGCCGGAGCCGGCCACCACCTCGAAGCGGCAGACGGTGCCGCCGGCGTCGAACTGCCCGCGCTCCTCCAGGACGAAGCTGCCCTTGCGGCCGTCGAGGCCGCCGGAGACCAGCTCCATGCCGCTGTAGGAGCCGAGGTTCTCCCCGGTGTAGGCGATCGTGTAGTCGCAGGCGGTCCCGGGGGCCTCGATCCCCCCGGTGAAGGTGTTGGTGACACGGGCGTGGGCGAGCCGGGGGACCGCGTCCGCGGCACCGAGGGGGCTCTCCTCCCAGCCTGCGAAGGTGAAGCGGCCGGTGGTCTCTACGGGCGTGGACATGACGGTCCTCTCGGTCGGCCGGGCGGGCCCCCGCGTCCGGCGGTCGCGCAGCTCCTGCTGCGTCGTGCCCTCAGGCTGGCAGCCGTACCTGACACCTTCTGTCAGGTACGCGGGACAATGGCGCCATGCGTGCCGACCGGCTTCTCTCCCTGCTCCTGCTGCTGCAGAACCGCGGCCGGATGACCGCACCCCGACTCGCCGCCGAGCTGGAGGTGTCCGTCCGCACCATCCACCGCGACATCGACGCCCTCGGCGCGTCCGGCATCCCCGTCCTCGCCGACCGCGGCCCGGCCGGCGGCTACCGGCTGGCCGAGGGCTACCGCACACGCCTCACCGGCCTCACCGACACCCAGGCCGACTCGCTCTTCCTGGCCGGAGCCCCCGGACCCGCGCGGGAACTCGGCCTCGGCGCCGATCTGGCCGCCGCCCAGCTGAAACTCCAGGCCGCGCTCCCGGCCGCCCTCGCCGAACGCGCCCGCCGCATCCAGGGCCGCTTCCACCTCGACGCGCCCGCCTGGTTCCGGGAGGCCGACCCCGTACCGCACCTCGCGCAGATCGCCCAAGCGGTCTGGGACCAGCGGGTCCTGCGCACCCACTACCGCCGCTGGCGCGGAGAGGTGCAACGCGAGCTGCATCCGCTCGGCCTCGTCCTGAAGGGCGGCATCTGGTACCTCGTCGCCGATGCCGGGGGCGCCGTACGTACCTACCGGGTCTCCCGGTTCCTCGCGGTGGACACGGCGCCGGAGGGCTTCGAACGGCCCGCCGCATTCGAACTCGCCGCCTACTGGCAGGAGTCCACCGGCCGCCTCGACGCCGTACTCCACCAGCAGACCGCCGAACTGCGACTGTCCCCGTACGGTCAGCGGCTGCTGCCGATGCGGTTCGGGGCGGCGGGCACCCGGGCGCTCGCCGAGGCGGACCCGGCCGACGCCGACGGCTGGGTGCGGCTGTGCCTGAGCGTGGAGTCCCAGGCCATCGCCGTCGGCGACCTGCTCCGCCTGGGCACGGACGCCGAGGTGCTCGGACCGCCCGAACTGCGCCGCGCCCTCGCGGAGACGGTGACCGCGCTCGCCGCCCGCTACGCCTGACACCGGCTCGCCCGACGTCACTCGTACAGTGGGCCTCGAGATCGATCACGGGGAGAGGGAGAGCGCACATGGAGACCGAGCTGCGCGAGACGAGCGACGAGGACCTGGCCGTCTTCTGGGAGCAGCTGACGCACCCGGCCCTCCGGCAGATGGCGGCCATCACCCGGAAGTACCACTACGACCGGGGCCACTTCGACGCGCACTGGGCGAAGGTCCGCACCGACCCGGCCGTGCTCCTGCGCACGGTAGTGGCCGACGGGGTCGTGGTGGGTCACGCCGCCGTGTTCGGGCCGCCCGAGGAGCGCGAGGTGACGTACGTGATCGGCCCCGAGCACTGGGGGCGGGGCATCGCCACCCGGGCACTGGCCGAGCTGATCCGGTTGGAGGGCACCCGTCCGCTGCACGCCGGGGCCGTGTCCGACAACGCGGGCTCGATCCGGGTGCTGGAGAAGTGCGGGTTCACCGTCACCGGCCGCACCCGCGACTTCGCCAGGGCCCGCGGCGCGGAGGTGGACGTCGTCCTGCTCACCCTGAACTGACCGGACGCCCGCCCGGCCCACCCGGGGGCTCCACCTCCAGAAAGCGGCGCCCCCGGGGGCCCCGGTACAACAGGCACACCCAGCCCAGCCGTTCCAGTGCGGCCGCGCAGTCCGTCAACCGCTCCTGCTCCTCACCGGCCGCGCCGCCGCCCGGCGGGCCGAGCCAGGTCACCTCCGCCCGCCCGGGCTCCGCCCCTGCCGCCACGCGGTAGCCGTTGCGGGTGCGCCGCCCCTGCGCGTCCAGCGCCGACGGCGCGATCCCGGCCGCCTCCAGTACGAGGGCCACCGCGCGCGTCGGCTGCCGTACCTCCCAGGGCGCGGGAGCGGTGTCAGCGGTGCCGTCCGCCGGGCCGCCCAGCAGCCGGCGGATCTGCAGCAGCCCCTCGTACGCGGTGCGCAGCTCCCTCTCGCGCCCGCCGGGCGGCGCGGCCGGGCCGTCACCGGTCGCGGGATCGAAACCCTGCCCGGGTACCGCCATCACCCACCACCCGCCCCGTGCGTCTGAGTACCTCACACCCAACGGCCTGAGTATCCACCCCGATTCCCCGACGCCGATCCGCTGCTGGAATGGGGACATGACTTCACAGGCCCCCGCCGGCGCGACGACCGCCCGCCCGCGCATGCAGCACGTGACCACCGCGGGCTCGGCCCTGGCCGTGGCCCTGGTCCCGCTGGTGGTCGGCGTCCTGTTCGCCAAGGCGATGGCCGCCGACCCGATGACCCCCGTCAACGCCCTGATCGCGGGCGGCGGCCAGCGGGCGGTGCTGCCGCGCGGCGAGTGGAAGCGGCGCGGACGCACCACCGTGGGCAGGCTGCGCACCGCCCGGCGCGACACGGCCCGGCGGTGCGCCCGCGCCTGCGGACGCCGCCCCTGAGGATCCGGGGTCAGGAGGTGGGGGCCAGCGGCTCCTGGAGCTCGGTGACCCACTGCTCCCGGTCCTCGGGGCAGGCCAGGGTCAGCTCGCGGGCATAGCCCGCCGAGCGGTACCCGTGCGCGTCGATCCACCGGGCCAGGGCCTGCGCGGTGGGCAGGACCCCGTCCATCGGGCCCCGGTGCACGACCGTCGCGGCCCGCTCCACCGCGGGCAGCGTGACGATCCGCACCTCGCCCCCGAGGTCCTCGGCGCGCACCGAGGCCGCCACCGGAAGCCCGGCGTGGACGAGGACGGCCCCCACGGGCCCCGGGGCGGGCGCGTCCTCGTAGGAGGCGGTGCCAGGACCGGTCGGGACGACCCCTGCCTCCTCGATGCGGCGGCACAGCTCGTCGTAGAGCGGGCCGATGACCGGGCCGATGTCCTGGGGTGCGTAACTCCCGGCCGTCCCGGTCAGCTCGGCGAGCCGGACGGGCGGAAGGCTCTTCACGACGATGTCGTCGGCAGGCATGGATCCCTCGTTCTCGATGGTCCGCAGCCTCGCCTCGACCTGCACCAGCCGGGCCGCCGCGGCGGCCATGGCGGCCTCCAGCTCGGCCTGCCGCAGCCGCAGCATGCCGCGCAGCTCCCGCGCGTCCACCCGCTCGTCGAGGATGGTCCCCACCTGGTCGAGGCTGAAGCCGAGTTCCTTGAGCGCGATGACACGGTTGAGGCGGGCGAGCTGCCCGGCCTCGTAGGAGCGGTAGCCGGTGAAGGGGTCGACACGCGCCGGGCGCAGCAGTCCGAGGGCGTCGTAGTGACGCAGCATGCGGACCGACACCCGGCCGTGCTTGGCGAAGTCTCCGATGGTGAACATGACGCGCTCCACTACAAGGTCTGACACAGGGGGAGGGTCAAGCCTCGCACCGGGGGCGGACGCGGTCGTCAGTGGCCGTACTGCCGCAGGCACAGGTCGACGATGGACGGCGGCACCGTGCCCTCCGCGGCCGAGCACAGCTGGTCGATGCGGGGAGGCGGGGCCGGCCTGCGCCGGGGGTGGGCCGTCGCCGGGCCGGGCACCCGCTTGCGCCGGGGCGCCGGCGCCGCCTTCGCGGGAGCCCGCCCCCGCGAGGGCTCCGGCTCCGGCTTCGCTTCGGGGGCCGGGCCGGGATCGGGCGTGGCGGCCGGGGGCAGCGTCCCCAGCGGCAGGGCGAGCGGCGTCGCAGCCTCGGGCACGTCGGGCGCCCCGGCGGGCGGTAAAGATCCCCGTGCGGGTGAGGAGGCCGTGTCCTGCGGGCCGACGGAGACACAGCCGGCGCTCGCGAGGAGCATGACGAGGGAGAGGGGCACGGCCCGGCGTAACTGCATCCGACCACCTTGCCGTACGGCGGGGCCGGCCCGGTTCCCTTCTCATGCCTGCGGGTGAAACCGGCCCGGCGGGAATGGCCGGGGGGCGTGCGGAATTGGAACGGCAGTACGGGTGAAGGGGGAGGCGCGACCCCCGGCTCCCCGTGCCGTGGTGTCCTGCCCGCCGATCGCCCTTACGGAGAACCGATCCATGAGCTCAGCTGCCGCGCCCGGCAACCATCCCGCGCCGCCCCCCGAGTCCGGTCCGCCCGGGGATCCGAGGACCGTGGCCCGGCCGGGGGCCGAATCCGCGCCCGGATCCGTGTCCGGGGAGCGATCCGCACCGGGGAGCGATCCGCACCGGGGAGCGGCCGCGCACCGGGGAGCGGCCGCGCTCCGTGGCGGGGCTGGGCGGCCGTGTGCGCCGTCTCGCTCGGCATCTTCTGCCTGATCACCTCCGAACTGCTGCCCGTCGGGCTGCTGACCCCCGTCGGGGCCGACCTCGGCGTGTCCGACGGAACCGCCGGCCTGATGGTCACCGCGCCCGGGCTGGTCGCCGGCTTCTGCGCGCCGCTGGTCACGGTGGGCGCCGGCCGGCTCGACCGGCGGCTCGTGCTGTGCGTGCTCATCGCCCTGATGGTCGCCGCCAACCTCGGCGCGGCCCTTGCCCACGGCTTCGCCGTGGTGCTGGCGGCCCGCCTGCTCGTCGGAGTCAGCGTCGGCGGCTTCTGGGCCGTCGCGGGCGGACTCGCCGTACGCCTCGTGCCCGAGTGCCACGTCGGCCGGGCCACCGCGCTCGTCTTCGGCGGTGTACCCACCGCCTCGGTCCTCGGCGTCCCCGCCGGCACCCTGCTCGGTGAAGTCGGCGGCTGGCGCACCGCCTTCGCGGCGGTCGGCGTCCTCGGCCTGCTCACGCTGGCCGCCCTGCTCCTGCTGCTGCCCGCGCTGCCGCCGACCCGCCACGTCACCTTCCCCGAACTCCCCGCCCTGCTCCGGGAGAACCGCGCCGTGCGGGCCGGGGTCATCGTCACCTTCCTCGTGGTGACGGGGCAGTTCGCCGCCTACACCTTCGTCCGGCCGATCCTGCAGGACGTCTCCGGCATCGGGGCCGAGTACGTCAGCACCCTGCTGCTCGGATACGGGGTGGCGGGGGTCGCGGGCAACTTCCTGGCCGGGGCGCGCGATCCGTACCGCACCCTGCTCGTGGTGAGTTCCTCCCTCGCCGCGGTCCTCGGGCTGATCGCGGTGCTGCCGGGGCCGGTCGCCGCAGCCGCACTGCTCCTGGCCTGGGGACTCGCGTACGGAGGTGTCTCGGTGAGCGTCCAGGGCTGGATGCTCAAGGCGGCTCCGGACGCGCCCGAGGCCGCATCCTCGCTGATGGTGGCCATGTTCAACCTCGCCATAGCGGCGGGCGCGCTGGGCGGCGGCCTCGCGGTCGACGGCATCTCGGCCCCGGCCGCCCCGCTCGGCGGCGCCGCCCTCATGCTCGCGGCCGCCGGCACGATCTGGGCCACGGCGATCCGCCCCAGGCCCGAGGCCCTCACCTGACCCGACAGATCGGATGGACAGGTGCGGATCGGACATCCGGCTTGACCGGGGCCCTGCCGGAGGGCGAGAGTGCGCCGATCAAGGATCACCGCTTGAGCCGCACTTCGGAGATACGTCAGATGTCCATATCCACGCCCGGCGCCCCCGTCGCCGGCGGGGCCCCGGCTCCCGCCGCCCGGCGGCGCGGAGCCTGACCGACCGGGTGGGGGCCGGCACCGCACCGCCGCGCCGGCCCCCGTCCCCGCCGGGAGACCACCATGCCCCAGGACTCTGATGAGAGCGGGATCGTCCCTGACGACCACCTGCTCGTACGCCCGTACGTGACCCCCTCGGACCGACCGCACCGGCCGGCGGCGCCCGCGCCCGCGTGGCCGCAGACCGGCCCGCTGGCCTTCCCCGGCCCGGCGCGCGTCCCGGCCCCCGGAGCGGCCGCCCCGGTTCCCGTTCCCGTGCACCCTCCCGTGCGGGCCGCCGTCCGGAGCCGGCTCCCGTTCGCCGTGGTCACCCTGCTGGCGCTCGCCGCCGTAGGCGCCGCGGTGCTGCTGCTCAGCGGCCCCGATCCGCTTCCGCCCCGGGCCGGGGCGCCCGCCGAGCTGTCCGTTCCGGTGCTCCCGGCCCGCAGCCCGGACTCCGTCGAGGAGGTGGACGCACCCGCGCCGACCGCCTCCGTACGGCCCGCATCGCCCCCGTCGTCCCCCTCGGCCCCCGAACGGCCCCCGAAACCGCCCTCCTCGCCGACCGCTTCGGCCCCGGACCCGTCCGGATCCTCCGCAACCCTGCGGATGGGGGACAGCGGCCCCGAGGTGCGCGCCCTGCAGGAGCTGCTCCACGGTCAGGGGTTCACCTACGTCTCCGTCACCGGCGTCTTCGACCATCGGACGAAGCGCGGCGTCAGCCAGCTGCAGCGCGACCGCTCGATCAAGGGAGACCCCGACGGCGTCTACGGCCCGGCCACCCGGGCGTCGGTGGGCGTGACGTGGGCGAGGGGCGGCAGGCTAACACCGTGATAATCGCTGGACCAGCGCAAATGGCGGGAAGCAGAGTGTTCGTCACCGACCCGCCGCACCACCGGGCGTCGTCGTCACGTCCCTGAACCGATGTTGGAGCCGCCCCGTGTCGACCCTACGAGTCACAGCCGAAGAGCTGACCGTCCATGAGCACCCGAACGCCGACGCGCTGGAACTGGCCCAAGTGGGCCTGTACCGTGCCGTGATCGCCAAGGGCGCCTACCGTACGGGCGAGTTCGCGCTCTACATCCCCGAGCAGGCCGTGCTGCCGGCCGATCTGATCGAGGAACTGGGCCTCACCGGGCGGCTCGCCGGCAGCTCCGCCGACCGGGTCAAGGCGGTCCGGCTGCGCGGCGAACTCTCGCAGGGACTGGTGTGCAGGCCGCGCGTGCTCGCCGACGTCGACCTGGCCCGGGCGGCCAAGGAGGAGACGGACTTCGCGGAGCTGCTCGGCATCACCAAATGGGCCCCGCCCATCCCCACGACCATGAACGGCGATGTCGAGGCCGCCGCCGACCTGCTGCCGTGGGTCGACATCGAGAACCTCCAGCGCTACCCGCACATCTTCGAGCCCGGCGAGCCCGTCGTCCTCACCGAGAAGCTGCACGGCACCGCCTGCCTGTTCACGTACGTGGCCGAGGGGGAGCGGTCCTTCGTCTCCTCCAAGGGGTTCGGCTCGAAGGGGCTGGCGCTCAAGGAGGACGAGCGCAACGTCTACTGGCGGGCCGTCCGGGGCCACGGCGTACCGGCCGTCGCCGCAGCCCTCGCCGACCGCCTCGGCGCGACCCGGGTCGGGATCTTCGGCGAGGTGTACGGCAAGGGGGTCCAGGACCTTTCCTACGGGACCGACGTGCCCACGGCCGACACGCCCCCCGGATACGCCGTCTTCGACGTGTCCGCCGAGATCGACGGCCAGGTGCGCTGGCTGGACCCGGCCGCCGTCCTGACGGTCGGTGAGCTCCCGCTGGTGCCGCGGCTCTACGAGGGCCCGTACGATCCCGACACGGTGCTGGAGCTGGCGAGCGGGCGTGAGACCGTCTCCGGGAAGGCCGTGCACCTGCGCGAGGGCGTGGTCGTCCGGCCGTCGGCCGAGCGGTACAGCCCGGTCGTGGGCGGCCGGGCCATAGCCAAGGCGGTCAGCCCGGCGTACCTGACCCGCAAGGGCGGCACCGAGTACGAGTGACCTACGCGCCCGGTGCGACGCCACGCCGCGCCGCGCCCGCCCCACCTCGTGGGGCGGGCGCTTCGTGCATGGTGGGATGGCCCGGGGGCGGGTTCCACCAGCACACGGAGAGGTCGGGCACATGTCCCAGTCGGGCGGCAGCAGCCAGGAAACCATGCGGGCGATGGCGTACGAGACGTACGGCGGGACGGAGGTGCTCTCCGAGACCCGGCTGCCGATGCCCAAGGTCGGGCCCGGCGAGGTCCTCGTCAGGGTCAAGTGCGCCGCAGTCAACCCGGTCGACTGGAAGATCATGGCGGGCGGGCTCGACCCCCTGATGGACGTCCTCTACCCGGTGGTGCCGGGCTGGGACGTGGCCGGCACCGTCGAGCGGGTCGGCATCGACACCCCCGAGTACGCCGAGGGCGACGAGGTCATCGCGTACGCCCGCAAGGACTACGTGCACGGCGGGACCTTCGCCGAGTTCGTCACCGTGCCCGTACGCGCCCTCGCGCACAAGCCCACCTCGCTCGACTGGGCCGAGGCCGCCGGACTCCCGCTCGCCGGGCTCACCGCCTACCAGCTGCTCACCCGCCTGGGCACCGGCAAGGACGACACCGTCCTCATCCACGGTGCGGCGGGCGGCGTCGGTTCCTTCGGCGTGCAGATCGCCAGCGCCCTCGGCGCCCGGGTCATCGGCACGGCCTCCCCGCGCAACCACGACCGGGTGCGCGAACTGGGCGCCGAGCCCATCGAGTACGGGGACGGACTCGCCGAGCGCGTGCGCGCCCTCGTACCCGACGGCCCCACGGTCGTCGCCGACTTCGTCGGCGGCGTCGGCGCCGTCACCCGCGAGGTGCTCCACGATGACGGCCGACACGCCTCCATCGCCGACCCCAGCGTGCTCGGGGCGGGCGGCGAGTGGATGTGGGTCCGCCCGGTCGGCAGCGACCTGGCCGAACTGGGCCGGCTCGCCGACAGCGGGAAGCTGAAGGTTCCGGTCGCCAGGACCTTCCCGCTGGGCGAGCTGGCGGCCGCCTTCGAACTGAGCCAGGGCGGGCACACGGCCGGGAAGATCATTATCGAGGTCTGAGGCGGGATGCCTGAGGTCTGAGGTCTGAGGTCTGATGCCTGGGGTCTGATGCCTGGGGTCTGATGCCTGGGGTCTGAGGCCTGGGGTCTGAGGCCTCGGGCCGGGCCGGCAGCCCGGCCCGACCCCGTCACATCAGGTCCGGCACCTCGCCGCCCGCCGCCCAGGAGACCTCGACCCCCGGCAGTCCGGACAGCCAGGGGCCGGCCAGGGCGGCCAGCCGCGCCGCGTCCGGCGGGGTGGCGCCGAGCCCGATCGCGTAGCGGGCCAGAGCCGGACCGGACGCGAAGGGGCGCGGCCACGCGTGCGCGTCCCGCACACCGGCCTCCTCCAGCGCGCCGAGCAGCGTCCGCAGCCGACCGCGCATCCGGCCCAGGTTCTCCTCGAACCGCGCCTCGGAGCCCGCTCGTACGGTGACCACCGCCCAGGCGGCGTGCCGGCGGTGCAGCGGCGGCGGCCCCGGCGCCGGGCGGCCGCCTTCCTCCGGGCCGGACTCCAGCGCCTCCCAGGCCGCGTACAACTCCTGGACCAGCAGGTCGCGCAGGCCCGGCCCCACCTGGGCGGTGCAACTGCGCACCGGCTCCGAGGGGGTGAGGACCGTGACGGGGTCCGGTTCCCCGCCCGCCGCGCCCGGGAGCACCGGCGCCGGCCGTTCCAGCGGCGTCAGGGAGACCGGCTCCCGCCAGTCCCAGGCCGCCCACCGGCCGAAGAACTCGCGCAGCAGCGCGTCGGGCGGCAGCGCCCCGGCCTCCTGCACCGTGCGCGCCGCGAGGACCGCCCAGGCCAGCCCGGGCAGCCCGCCGAACGGCGCCGAGTCCAGGCCCCGGGCCCGCGCCCACGCCTTCACCCGCCGGGCCAGCCCGGCGAACGCGGCATGCCGCTGCGCACCCACCCGGTCCCGTACGGCATCGGCGTCTGCGACCGCGCTCAGCGCGAGCGCGGCGGCCTCACCCAGCTCCGCCCGCCGCGCCACCGCGTGCGCCGGGTCCAGCCCGCCGGTGGCCACCGCCACCAGGTCCACCGACAGTGCGCCGACACGGAACCGCAGGCCCGGCACCCGCGCCCCCACCACCTCGCGCAGCCGCACCGCCTCGGGCAGCGCCGCCGCCACCCGGTCCCGTACGCGGGCCGGATCGGCGGGGCCCGGCAGCGCCGCGACCAGGTCCAGATCGGACCCCGGCAGGGCGCAGCCCATGCGCCGGGACCCGGCCAGGTGCACCTGCGCGTCGCCGAGGGCCGCCGTGACGTGGGCGGTGACCGACTCGGCGGCCCCGTCCCGGGGCGCGGCCGCGGGCTGCTCCACGGTCTCCGGCTCCCAGCGGACCTCGCCCGTTCCCAAGGTCACGGTCGCCCGCACCCGCATGGGCCCGTCCCCGCGCCGCGAGAGCACGGCCAGCTCCCCGACCGGCGCGGCCACCGGGCCGCCGAGCCGCGCCGCGAAGGCCGCGACCGCCCGCTGTGGGTCCCGGCTGCGTCCCAGCGTCAGATGCGGGGTGTAGCCGCTGTGGTCACCCGTGCGCCCCCGGCAGCCCGGGAACCGCTCGGCCAGCGCTCGCCGCAGCTCCTGCCACGGCTGCTCACCGGCCGCCGCCGGGTCCAGCCAGACGGTGGCGTCCTCGCGGTGCCCGAAGCTGTGCACGCCCTCCAGCAGGGCGGGGAACGGCCCGGTCGCGGCGGCCGCCTCCGTCAGCAGCGGCAGGGCCTCGGCGAAGGAGGACTCCGGTACGAAGCCGAACAGCAGGTTCACGTGCGCGGGCCAGCGTCCGGCCTGCGGGTCGTGCGCGCGGCGCAGCTCCCCCACCGCCTCCGGCAGGCGCGGCGGGAGCCAGGCCACCGCCGTCCGGGCCGTCGCCGGTACGTCGAGCCGCGCGGGCCCGCCGTCCCGCGCGCCGAGCTCCACCGTTGCCTCCACCCCGAAGTGGTCGGAGATGAACAGCCCTTCCGGGCCCGGCGCGTCGCCGCGCAGCGCGGCCCCCGTGACCCGCGCCGTGCCGGAGCGCAGCAGGATCCGGTCCAGCCGGGCCGCCCGCCCCGACAGCGAGCCCACCGCGGCCAGCGGATTGGCCGCCGGGTCGAAGGTCGGCGTATCGTCCGCCGCGCCGTGCACCTCGCTCCAGGCGTCCCGCATAACGAGTGCGGCGGCGGGCCCTTCGGCGCCGTGGCGGCCGTCGTTGAAATCGCCGAGCAGTGCCACCGCGGCCTCGGCCGAGCCCAGCCCCTTGGCGAGCCGGGCCAGTTCGGCCTCCCGCCGGACGTCCCCGTTCTGGGTGTGGTCGCTGGTCAGATGGGTGGCGGCGACGATCAGCGGGCCGGCCGCGGTGTCCACGGTCACGGCCGTGACCGCCTTGTGCGGACGCAGCACGTGCACGCCCGCCTCCCGCACCGGCAGCCGGCTCAGCACCAGCAGCCCGAAGTCGGCGACGTCCCGGCCGCCCGGATCCGTGCCGAGGGTGTACCCGGCCCGTACCCACGGCTCCGCCAGCAGCATGTGCAGCAGCGCCGGTTCGACCTCCTGCAGGGCGATGACACCGGCACCGGCGGCCGCGAGAGCGGCCAGCAGCAGCGGCCTGCGCCGGGCGGTCGCGATGCGCGGACCGTCGTAGCGGTCCCAGAGCGTGTTCCAGGTCAGCAGCCGTACCGCGGCCGGGGCGGCCACCGGCGCGCCCGCGGGCACCGGCTCGGCGGGCCGCCACGCGCCGCCGCCCGCCGGATCCCACGCGTGCGGGGTCCGCGCGGTGAAGAACGGGGCGCCCAGCAGCCGCGGGTCACGGACCCGGCCCGCCGTGGTGGCGTCGATCCGGTCCACGCCCGTGGCCCGGTCCCACACCAGTTCGCCGTCGGCCTCCACGAACAGCACCCGGTGCCAGGGGATGTCGCCGCCGGGAACGAAGGAGGGCAGCGGTACCCGCTTCGGCGCGGCCCCGCGCTGGAGCAGTCCGAGTACGAACCGCGCCGGATCGAACCGGGAGTCCCAGCGGACCTGGTGGTAGAGCTCCTCGCTGGTACGCATCACCGCGCCCCCCGTCCCGCGGTCGCCGGATCGGCCGCGAGGCCGCCCGCCGTGTCCTCGATGTGCCCGGCCGCCCCGATGTACCACGTCCGGTGCGCCTGACCGGCGTACGGCGGGCTGAACCGGTGCAGCTGCGAGGCCAGCACGGGCGGCGGCACGGGGTGCGGGCGGACCCCGTTGCGCCGTACCAGCTCCGCCTCCTCCACCAGCACCACGGCATGGGTGACCAGCGCGTCGCGGCGCCGCGCGACCGAGCCGGCCAGCCCGCGCTGCTGGTCGGTGAGCGAGGTGGCGTCCCACACCACCGTTCCACCGCGGGCGAGGGCCGCGTCGAGGCGGTCCAGTCCCTCGCTCAGCACCTCGGCGTTGGAGCGCTGGTCCGCGCGGGAACCCCGGGCCTCGCGCAGGTCGTCAAGACTGATGTACACGTCCACGCCAGGCAGTTCGCGGCCGAAGGTGCTCTTTCCGCTGCCCGAGGGCCCGCACAGCTGCACCAGTCGGGGAAACGTTCCCTCGCGCCACTGCCACGTCGCCGCCACCGCCTCCTCCACCGCGGCGCCGGAGATCCTGCCCTGCCCGAACGCGCGCCGGACCTCCGCCCAGCAGCGGTCGGCCGCGGCCGCGTCCAGCCCGGCGAGGGGCTCGCGCAGCCCGGAGCGCAAGTCCCCGAGCGGATCGCGGCCCAGCAGCCCCGCCTCCTCGGCGCACAGCGCGGACCATTCCACGCACTCCCGCGCCTCCGGCCCGTCCGCCAGCGCCCTGGCGAGCGCGTGCAGCACCCCGAGATCGGCCGCCGCGGCCATCCGGACCAGCCCGGCCCGCCGGTCGGCGTCCGCGAACGGCCGCTGCAGATACGGGTACAGCCCCACCAGGTCCGCGACCCGCCGCGCGAGCCCCATCCCGGCCGGGCCCGCCGCGAGCCGCGCCGCGATCCGCGACCGCGGCCCGCCGCGGAGCACGGCGGCCAGGACGCCGGCCAGCCGGTCCTCCCCGGTGGTACGCCCCGACCCGTCGATCCGGGCCGCGACCTCGGCCACCTCGTCCGCGTCGGCGGTCTCGGCAGCATCGGCTCCCACGGCGGCGGCCAGCCCCGCCACATCGGCCCCGGCCCCCGAGCGCACCGCCCACAACGGGGCCGCCGGCCCCAGCCCGTTCGGCACGACCTGCGCGAACATCCAGTGCGTACCGGTCTGCACATGGCCGACGCGCACCCACTTGGCCACGCAGCGTCCGAACTCCTCGCGCGTGAAGCCCTCCACCGTCCGGACGACGTACCCCTCCTGCCGCGCCGTGTCGAGCTTCAGTCTGCGCAGCGCGCGCTCGTCGAAGGTGCCGCGCCACAGCACGCGCGGGGTGGGCACGCCCAGGCCGCGCAGGAAGCGTACGGTCCGGTCCCAGCCCAGGCAGTGCTCCCCGTCCCACACCGAGAACCCGTAGAACCAGCTGTCCAGGTCCTCGTAGGGGATCGAGTGCCGGGCGTACAGGTTCTCGCCGCACACCCGCCACCCGGCCGGGATCCCGGTGCCGATCCGGCCCTGGAGGCCCTTGACCCAGGCGCGCGAAGGGTGGTGCGCCGAGTCGAGCGAGCGCGCGTGCAGGCCGTCCGCGTACAGGGTGGTGTTCTCCCCGTCGAGCTTCTCCGTCACCACGACCTCGCGTCCGGCCAGCCCCGCCAGTCCGACGGCCCGGACATCGTCCGCCGACGCGCCGGGCGACCAGGGCAGGTGCGGTGTACGGGGGTAGTGGATGCGCATGATCCGCTCCTGCTCGACGTCGGGTGCCCCGTCACTCTAGGTAGCCCGACCGGACCCATCCACCCAATAACGCCTTCCCCGAAGCCCTGCGGGCCGCCCGGTCGCCGCTCAATGGGCCACGGTGAACCGCCGGCCCGCGTGCGCGTCGCGCTCGATCTCGTCGACCAGGGCGACCGCGAAGTCCTCCGCCGAGATCCGGCTGTGGCCCTCCTCGTCGACGACCAGCCCGTCGAGCCCCAGCCGGTACGTGCCCGTGCGCTCGCCCGGCGCGATCTGCGCGGCCGGGCTCAGACAGGTCCAGCGCACCTCTTCCACCGGCACGGTCCGCAGGTAGTCCAGGGCGTCCCCGTGGGCGTGCATCAGGGCCAGGACGGGCACCGGAACGCCCGCCTCGTCCCAGACCAGCGGCCCGCCCGGGGTCCGCAGCGAGCCCGCCCCGCCGACCACGACCACCCGCGGGGCGGGAGCGTCCGTGCCGAGCGAGCGCACCCCGCCGATCAGCGACCTCGCGGCCGCCACCAGGGCGGCCGGGTCCCCGGGGCCGGGGCCGAAGGCGCTGACCACCACCTCGTGCCCGGCCACCGCCCCGGCCACCGACGCCGGGTCGAGGACATCGCCGCGCACCACCGTCGCGGAGCCGCCCGCGGAGTCCGGGAACTTCTCCGGGTCGCGGACGACCGCCGTGACCTCGTGGCCGCGCCGGAGTGCTTCGTCGAGCACCCGGCTTCCGATGGTGCCGGTCGCGCCGAAGAGGGCGATCTTCGTCATGGCGACTCCCTGGGGGTGGAGGGCGGTACGGAGCTCCGGTCGGTCCCCGCCCGGCCCATCCAAGCGAACCCGCGCACCGCCCCCGGGCAGCCGGGCCGGGGCCAGTCGGATGATCCGGGCCCGGATCGGCGGCGGCCGTGCACGCCCTCGGCGTCCTCAGCCCCGGACGGGCACCGCGGCCGCCAGCTGCCCGGCCGCCGCGAAGTGCAGCCGCTCCAGCCGGGCCGCGTACGGCCAGCCGGCCGCCCGGTAGAAGCACAGGTCGCTCGGGATCGGTACGGCCCGCAGGTCGGCGGCGTGCGTTCCGTCCGGCAGTTCGGTGGCCGCCGCGAGCAGCGGGTCCGCGGAGCCGGCCCACTCGCCGACCGGGGCGGGCCGGGGCCAGGGCTCCCCGGTGTTGGGGAACAGCCACCGGGTGTCCCGCGCCATCCGCGCGGCGAAGTCGGGGCCCGCCGCGGCCCGCCGGGCCAGTCGTGCGAAGGTCAGCAGCAGGTCCGGCAGGGACTCGGCGAGCAGGGCCAACTCCGGGTACTCCCGCAGCTTCTCGCCGTCGCCGGGCACCGAGACGACGTACCCCCACCGCCCCGTCGCCGGGTCGATACGGATCTGCGCGAGGGCGTGGCCGCGGCCGTAGGAGATGCGGGCCAGCGGCCAGTACGCGCCGTCGCCGCCCAGCATGCGGTGCAGCTCCGGGTCCACGGTGTGCTCGGGCGCCCCGGGCAGCAGCCGCAGCGTCGGCAGTCCCGCGATCGCGACGCCGCCGATCTCCCGGAGCAGGCCCCGGACCTCCTCGGGGACCGGCAGGGCCCAGCCGTCCATGACGGAGTCGGCGCAACCCGCCTCGAGGGCGACGAGGTCGGGGAACTCGGCGGCCAGTGACCGCAGCTCGACCACCGCACGGCGGGCGGCGTCGGCCGGCACGCGGTGGCGGCGCACCGCCCGGCCGAGGAAGTCCCCGCTGACCACGCTGCGCAGCAGCAGGGCCCGGCCGTCACCGACGATCTGGAACTGGACCTCGCTGCTTCCGGTGTCGGCGGTGTGGTGGAAGGTGGAGAAGTACGGTTCCCAGTCCACGGCGCATGGATAGCCCGGCAGGCCGTGCAGGTCGACCAGATCGGTGAGAGAGTCGCCGCGGCCGACGAGCGCGGCGAGTTCGGGGTCGCCGTCGTGAGGGAGAGTGGCGAGTTCGGGATTGCCGCCCTGGGCGAGTGCGGCCCGTTCGGCGAGCTCGACGGTGGCGGTGGCCGGTGCGGAGAACCTCCCCCTCGGCCGGTCCGGCACCCCGTCGGCGAGCCGCTCGGCGAACCCGGCCAGCCAGCCGGTGAAGTCCGGGGCCTCGACGGTGACATCGGGGTCCGCGCCCCACGGGTTGACGGCCACGACCGGGCCCCAGACGGCGCCCCCGACCCCGACGATCAGTGAGCCCTCGCCGAAGTCCGTTTCCCCCAGGGTCCAGCAGCCGTCCGCGAACACCTCCCGGCCGCGCGGCCCGAAGCGGTACTCGTGGTCCTCGGTCTCCAGCCCGCCGATCTCCCGCAGGACGACCCGGACCTCCTCCGGCACCGCGACGGCCCAGCCGTCCAACTCCGCGTCCGTGAAGCCCTCGAACAGCTCCAGCTCGTCCGGCCGCTCCCGCGCCAGTTCCTTCAGCGCCCGCACGGCTCCCGCCGCCTGCGGCCCCGCGTCGTACATGTAGGTGGCTCCCCGTGTCGTCCGCTCTGCGGCTCCGAGGGTATCGCCGGAGATCACCCGGACATGACCGGATCCGGCATCCGGGCGCCTTGATGTCCGCTCGCCCCCGATCCGGGGATCCGGGAGGGCGGCCCGCGAGGAGTTTCAGCCGCAGAGAGCGACGATCGACGGCGGCACGGTGCCCTTGGCCGCCTCGCACAGGGCCGCCATGTCGAACGACGGCGGCGGCGCGGCCGGCCGGGGCCTCGTGGCGGCCGGCGGCCGCTTGCGGGGCTTGGCCGGCGCCGCGGGCTTCGCCTGCTTGACGGTCCCGCGGGGCCGCGGGGGCTTCGCGTCGACCCGGCGCGGCCGGTGCGGACGCTCGCCCGCGGTCGCGGCCGGTACGGACACGGGAGCGGGAGCGGGTGCGGGTGCCGCAACCGGCGTCGCGGGTGCGGCCGACTCCGGCAGCGGGCCCAACGGCAGAGCGAGGGGCGTCGGTTGCCGCGCCCGCGTACCGTCCGCCACGGGCACCGGCCGCGGTGCGTCCGGCGGAGCCGCCGGACGCACCGTCACACACCCGGAGGCCGTCACGAGCGCGGCAAGGGTCAGGGCCAGGGCCCGGCACAACTGCATCCGCCCACCCTGCCGTACCTCCGCCGCGCGGGCCGAACCCATCACACAGATGGGTGACAGCGTGTCGCAAGGGGACGGCTAGGGCCGGATCCGCCCCTGCGCGGCCAGTCTGAGCAGGTGTTCCACCGGGCCGCGGCGCAGCGGGCTGCCGGCCCAGATCCGCTGCCAGGCCCAGGTCAGGGCCAGTGCCGCGCAGCTGAAGGCGAGCCAGGCGGACCAGGACGCGGCGCCGTGCGCCGGACCGGCCAGCACCAGCGCGTGGACGACGTACGCGCTCAGCGCCATCGCCCCGAGCACGGTGAGCGGCCGCAGCGCGCGGGCGCCCACCCCGTGCCGCGCGGCGAGCACGCACAGGCCGATGAGGGCGCAGCCCACACCCGCGTTGCCCAGGGTCTCCAGCGGGGTCTGGCTGTAGGGGTCGGCCACCAGCAGCCAGTCCCAGGAGGTGCTGGGCACGGCTCCGTACTGACCGCGCAGCACCTCCCGTACGGGGTCGGTCGCGGCCATCGCCTCCGGATGATGGACGGCGATCGCCTCCAGCAACCGCTGCCGGGCGCCGAACACATGGCTCGCCAGCCAGGCCGCGCCGTAGCCGGCGAAGGCGGCCGCCGTGCCCCACGCCGCCATCCGCAGGGCCACGCTCCGCGCCCGCACGTCGCACAGCCGGGCGAGCGCCATTCCGACCAGCACGTACGGGAAGTAGGTGGCCAGCGGATAAGCCCCGGTGAGCAGCAGCTCCAACAGCACGGCGCCCAGCCCGGACCAGCTCGTCAGATCGGCGGCCTCGGGGACCAGGCCGCGCCCGGACGCCTCGTACCCGAACACCGGGCCCAGCAGGAACGACAGCACCGGGCCCGCCACCACCGAGGCGGCCGCGACGGTGGTGAGGACCGGGGTGGACAGCCGGGCGAAGGGTTCGGCCGCCAGGAAGTACACGGCGAAGAAGGCCAGGATGACCAGGATTCCGGGCCACAACGAGGCCAGCCCCAGACCGAGTACGGCCAGCACCGCGCACCGGATGAGCAGGGGCCGCCAGCGGCGCGCCCAGCCCGTGGGCCGCTGCGACGGGTCCTGTCCCCGCTGGGCCAGGACCAGGGAGAAGCCGGCGAGCAGGGTGAAGAGGGCAGGGGCGCGGCCGTCGGCCGCGACGAGGAGGTATCCGGCGCCCTCGGGCTCCGGTCCGGGGCCGACGTGCACGGCGAACATGCCGAGAACGGCCAGGCCGCGCACGGCGTCGACCCCGGCGAGCCGGCCGGACGCCCCGGCCGGGGCACTCGCGGCGCCGCAGCCGCTCACGCGCCGCACGTCACATGGTCGCGGGGCGTGTAACGGGTCTTCATCGTCTCCCGCCTGACCTCTTTGCCGCCCTGTACGAACACCCGGTCCACCGCCACGTCGAAGCCCTCCAGCGGGGGCTGGGGCTCGCACTTCGGTCCGCTGCCGGTGCGCGTGGCCGGCTGCTTGACGTTGGTCCGCGGGCCCTGGTTCGCGCGTATCTCCTCGTACTTCTTCGTGCCGAGGAAGGTGATGGTGATGGAGGTGTCCGTGGCCTCGGCCTGGATGTAGAGGGCCTTGCCCGAGTCGTTGGCGAAGCGCAGGTCGAGGCTGCCCCAGGCCACGGTCGCCTCGCGGCCCTCCGGATACCGCTCGATGTAGAAGGAGTGGGCGCCGTACTCGACGGGCTTGACGCCCGCGAAGAACATCGCGTTGAAGACGGTGGTCGCGACGGCCGAGACCCCGCCGCCGGCGGCCTTCTCGTACTGGCCGTTGTTGATGATCAGGCCGTCGACGAAGCCGTTCTCCTTCGTGCGCTCGCCGACCGTCCGGTTGAAGCTCCAGGTCTCGTCGGGCAGGACCAGGGAGCCGTTGATCAGCTCGGCGGCCCGCCCGATGTTGGTCGTGCGGTAGGCGGCCGGCTCGAACCGGACGGTGAAGGAGGACACCTTCTCCTTGATCCCGAGCCGTCCGACGGTGCCCTCGGAGAGCCGGGGCGCGGCGGCCTCGGTGGCGACCTCGCCGGTACGGGCCGTGGCGCCGGCGCCGGTCAGGAGGGGCAGCACCGCTGCGCTCAGCGCCTGTTCGGTGACCCGGCGGCCCGCCTTCCCCTCCTCGGCGACCGAGACCCGGCCCGCCGCGTCCAGGCGCAGCCGTGCCTCGGCGGGGCCCGGGGCGGCCTGTCGCAGCGGCCCGGCGAGGGCGGGGTCGGCGAGCAGCTCCTTGGCGTCGAGGCCCGGGGCGAGGCGGCCCCCGCCGACTCCCTTCGCGGTCCACCTCCCTCCGGGTTCCGCCGGGATGCCGGTGCCCGTGGGGGAGGCGCGTCGCATGTGGGGGTCTCTCCTGGGTCCGTGCGATGTGTGAAAAGTGGTCGGACCGGCGGTTTTCACACCGCCAGTCCGCATCCGGAACGTACCAGGGAGTGCATAACCAAGTAATAAGGAGGTATAGGGGTGGCAAAGCGGTGGGGTGTGGGACCGGGCGGGAGGGGCGCCGTAACCCGGGGGCCGCGCCCGCTGTTGCACAGACCGGCGGGTCCACCCACGGTGAACGGAGTCCGATGCCGCAGCTGACCGACCAGGGCGCGATCGACGAACACGAGCGGGAGCGGTCCGGGACCTGGATGACCCCGGCGGAGTACGGGGCCTCGCGGGCCGCCGTATGGACCGCGGCCGTCGTCCTCGTCACCGACACCCGCGGCCGGATCCTCGTCCAGAGCGTCGACTACCGCGCCGACCGGCTGCTCCCCGGCGGGGCCGTGGACGCCGGGGAGGCGCCGTCCGCGGCGGCCGCCCGCGAGCTGCGCGAGGAGCTGGGCGTCGACGGCCGCTACCCGCGCGGCCTCGCCGTGGACTGGATCCCCGCCGACACCCCCGGCTTCCCGCCCGAGATGCGCTTCCCCGGCGAGATCCTGCACGTCTACGACGGCGGCACCTGGACCCTCGACCGGATCGAGGCCGTCCGCCTGCCGGCCCAGGAGATCACCGGCATCCACTTCGCCGAACCGGCCGACCTGGCGGCCCTGATGGACCCCGGCGACGCCCGCCGCGCCCTGTCCGCCCTGCGCGCCCGGATCAACGGCTCGGGCACCGCCCTGCTGGAGGACGGCCGCCCCACCGCCCCGACCGCCCTGGACCGGCTCGGTGTCCTGCGTACGCGGCGTGTCCCGCAGCACGGGGCCTGGCATCCGGGACCGGTCCCGGAGCCGTTGCCCGTACGGGATACGAAGTCCTGGCTGTTCGCCCCCGACGGCCGGGTCCTGCTCCTCGTCTCCCGCGCCACCGGCGCCGCCCACCTCCCGCCCCCGGCGGCCGGACCCACCGACGGCGCCGCCCCTCTCGGCTACCGGCACACCGACCAGGGCGCCCACACCCGCTCCGCCGCCCGCCTCACCGGCCTGCCCCCGGCCGCCGACCCCGAGTGCGCCCGCCTCCTGGCCACCCCCGAACAGGTCCGCGAACTCAGCGACTGGGGCCGTGCGGGCCACGAAGAACTCACGGCGGTCCACACGGCCCGCAGCCGCCTCGGCCTCCCCACCCCCACCCGCACCCCGCCCACGGAACTCCCGGAGGGCGGCGCCCGCTGGTGAGGTGCCCGCCCCGCGCCCATCGCCATGATCGGGAAATCCGGCGTCCGCGGTCCGTGGTCCCGCAGCATGGGCGCATGAGCGACAGTGCGATCACCTACACCCTGTACATCCAGGCCGACCCCGACCGGGTCTGGCAGGCCCTCACCGAGCCCGCCCTCACCCGCCGGTACTGGGGTCTGAGCTTCGAGACCGACTGGGCGGTGGGCTCGCCGATGGACTGGGTCGAGCGGGGGGCCCGTACCAGTGACCCCGAGCAGGTGGTCCTCGACTGCATCCCCGACCGCCTGCTCTCCTACACCTGGCACACCTTCACACCGCAGTGGGCGGCCTCGGTCGGGATGGGCGAGGACCTGCGTGCCGAACTGGCCAAGGAGCGCCGCACGAAGGTCACGTACGAGATCGAGCCCGTCGGCGACACCCTCGCCCGGCTGACCATCCTGCACGAGGGCTTCGAACCCGGCGGCACCCTGATCGGCATGTGCGGGCGAGCCTGGCCGATGCTCGCGTCGAGCCTCAAGACCCTGCTGGAGACCGGGGCTCCGCTCCCCGGGGCGGAGCACGAGCCGGGCGAGGACTGACCCGCGGCGCGGAGAGCCGGTACGCAGTAGCGCCCCCGAGCGGCCGGCTCCCCGTGGTTCCCGCGGCCCAACCACCCTGCTCCGTACCGCACCTGAGATCATGTGTATAGACCATGAATCAGGAGCGCGGACATGACGCTCGAGCACCACTGCGTCGTCATCACCGCCGCCGACCGCGACTTCGGGCGCACCCTCGCCCTCCGCTTCGCGAGCAGGGGCGCCGAGGTCCACCTCTCCGCCCGCACCCTCGAGGCCGCCGACCGCGTCCGCGAGGAGATCCTCGCCCAGGGCCACGGCGCCGACCGCGTCCACGCCTACGCCTGCGACCTCATCGACCGCGCCTCGGTACGGGAGTTCGCCGCCGCGGTCGCCGCCCGCACCGACCGGATAGACGTACTCGTCAACAACGGCTCCCGCTACCAGCACGGCACCGACCTGCTCTCCGCCTCCGACGAGGACGTCACCGACACCCTCGCCTCCGGCGCCACCGGCACCGTCCTGGCCACCAGGGCCTTCCTCCCGCTGCTCCTGAAGTCGGCCGGGCCGGGACATCGTCACCATGGTCTCCGGCTGCGGGGAGAGGGGCCAGGTCCGACGCGCACGCGGCCTTCTACGCCGCCAAGAGCGCCCAGGCCGGATTCACCGAGATCCTCTCCCGCCGGCTCCGCGACCAGGGCGTCCGCGTCATCTCCCTCTACCCGCCGGACTTCGACAACCACGACCCGCTGTCGCGGTCCTGGGAGGACGCCCCGCGCACCGCGAAGGACCCGCTGACCGCGCAGTCGCTGGTGGACTGCATCTTCTTCGCGATCGGCCAGCCACGCGACTGCTTCATCAAGTCCTTCCACTTCGAGCAGGTCTGACCGACCCCGACCGTCCCCGACCGACCCCGCCGACGCCCCGACGGCACCCTGACCGCCGACCGTTCGGGGCGGTCGTGTGGAATGGGTGCCATGGGGAGAGGCAAGAACCAGCAGCGACCCGCCGCGGGCATACCGGCGCGGGTACCGGTATGCCCGCGCCGGTATGCCCGCGACGGAGTGGCCCGATGAGCGGCCCCGACGACGACACGCCCCCCGAGCACTGGCGCTACGCCCGCCACCTGGAGGCGCTCGCCGTGGCGCCGGACCGGGGCGCCGGGGCCGAGGCCGAGGTCGTGGCGGCCGTGCTGCGCGACCCCGACCGGGTGATGGCCGAAGCCGCGGTGGTCACCCACCTCGACCGGCGCGCCGCGCACCTGCTGGCCGCCGCGGAGTTCCCCGCCTGGGCCGGGGCCATGGCGGCCACCCTCACCGGGCGGCCCTTCCCGGAGCGCCGGCTGCGCGAGTGGAGCCTGCTCGAGGCCGTCACCCGCGGCGAACCCTGGTCCGCCGAGGAGCTCACCGCCGCGTCCGACTGGTGCCAGCGCACCGCCGTCCGGCTGCTGACCTCGTACGAGGCGCTGAGCCTGCTCGCCACGGACGCCCGTACCCGCCGTGTCCGCAACGCGGCCGCCGAACGCCTGCGCCGCCGTACCGCGGTCTGATTCCTCGTCTGCCGTCCGCGAGGCCGGACGCGCATGGCATCGTGGGCCCGTGACCGCGCCCAACCCCGCCCGGCAGCTCGCCGACCACGTCCGCAACGTCCTCGGCGACGGCCCGTTCCCACCGGCCGGCGGCTGGTTCCACATGGGCGCCGCCATCTGCGACGCGAGCTTCCAGGCGCGCACCCGGTACGCGTCGACCCTGTGGCCGCGCCTGGTCCGACTGCGGGAGCAATAGCCCGATGCCGTGACGGTCCGCGGCTTCCAGGCCCGGCTCGCCACCCATGACCTGGCCGCCGCCATGAACTTCCGCAGCCCCGGCAAGGTCGCGAAGGCCCACGACATCACCGACCTGCTGGTCGCCGAGGGGGTCGACACCCGAGAGGGCCTCCGTACCTGGCTCGACCGCCCCGGCAGCCGGGCCGCCCTGCGCGCGGTGAAGGGCGTGGGGCCGAAGAGCGTCGACTACCTCGGCAATCTGGTCGGCCGCTCGCAGGTCGCGGTGGACGTGCACCTGCGCGCCTTCGCCGTGGCCGCCGGTGTCCCGGACCTCGGCTACGAGCAGCTGCGCACCGCGTACGAGGAGGCCGCCGCGCTCCTCGGCCACGAGCCGGGCGGCCTGGAGCATGCCGTCTGGCGCTTCCGGTCGGGGTTCGGCAACTCGTAGTGCCGCTCCGCAGAAGCCCGGACGTACAGGACGACAGTCCGGCTTGCGCCGGGCAGCGCAGTTCAAGGGCCACGGCCGGTGGTGGTTGAATCCGGGGATGGACTTCAGTATGGAACCGCTGGGGCAGGTCAGTCTCGCCAAGGGCGGCCAGGCCCGGATATCCCTCGACAAGAAGGACCGCGGCCTGACCGTCACGGCATCCCTGCAATGGGACGGCGGCAGCGAGGCGCGCCGCGCACGGGGCGCGGATCTCGATCTCTACACGCTGTTCGTGCCGGCCGACGCGGCCGTGCGCAGCGCCGACCATGCGCCCGGCCATGTCTTCCCGCAGATTCAGCGCGGCTTGTTCCGCACCAAGAACAGGGACGAGGCCAAGGCCCTGCAAGCGGAGCTCGCGACCCGTACCGATGCGGGCCAGGCCCTCTATTACAAGAACCTCGGCTCCCTGAAGGAGCCGCCGTACATGCAGTTGAGCGGTGATGCGAAAGCGCCGGGCGAGGAAACGATCAGCATCGTCCGCCCGGATCAGCAAGGGTATGCCCTGATCTGCGCGTACAGCGCGGTGAGCAACGGCGCCGGCAGCTTCCGCAGTTACGCTGCGCGGGTCGTCGTCACGGACGGGATCGGCTCGACGGTGACGGTGCCGCTCTACGACGACACCAACACGGCGTACTGGGTGGCCATCGCCTTTGTCGACTTCACGGATTCGCACGGGGTGTCCATCAGCCATGTCGAGCGCTACAGCAAGCGGTTCACGGAGAAGCGGCCAGTGCTGCACACCGACGGCACGGTGCTGATGGACGCCGGGCCGGTGGAGTTCAAGCGCAGTTGATCAGCCGTGTTCTGCGGCCTGTGCTCGACGTAACACGCTTCCTTCGGGGCCGGCCGGGGGCTTCGGCCGACTTGGTCGCAGACCCGCGCCGGCATGTCCGCTGGACCCCGGCGCACGCCTCCTGGCTCAATCAGGTCGAGCTGTGGAGCAGCACCAGGAGCCCCCGACCGCGTGAGCCCGGCCCATCCGGCCCCGGGAGCGCGGCGGATCAGGGGCGGTGTGACGGAAATTGCGTGTCGGCACCGGCGTTCACGGACATAGCCTCGGGGCGTGCTCCAACTCGCCCTTGCCAAAGCCGTGGTCATCGTGGCCGCCGCCCTGTACGGGGGCCTCGGCCTGCGGTGGTGGCTGCGGGCACGGCTGCGGCGCGGGATCCTCGCGCGGGTCGCCGTGCTGGAACTGGATCCTTACCACGCCGCCGCGTTGACGTACGAGAAGACCGGGGCGGCGGCCGCCGAGCTGATGCTCGGCGGGTACCTCGACATCGACGCGGCAGGGGCCGTGCGCCTGACCGAGGCCGGACGTGACCCCGGCCGGACCCCCGTCGAAGCGGTGCCCGCCGCCCTGTTGGAGGCCGTGCGCCGGTACGATCCCGAGCCGGTGTCGCTCGGCTGGATCGACACGTACGACGGGGAGTACCAGGAGCGGTGCCTCGCCTACCGCAGTGAGCGGGACGCCCTGCTGCCGCCGATACCGCGCATGCCGGACTGGGACGGGCGCCAGCCGTGGGCCTGCTGCGGCTGTCTGGGCTTCGTCGCTCTGCTCTTCTTCTGGCTCCTGGCGGCCGAGATGCTGGTGCTGTCCCGCCCGCACGGCCTCCAGGGGTGGTCCGCCGCCACGGTCGCCGCGGCGGGCCTGGCGGCGCTGGGGTTCTCCCCGGCCGCCGGCCGGGCGGTGCGCGCGCGCACGACGTGCGCGGATCCGATGGGGGACCGGCTGCGCGCCGAGTCCCATCCGGCCCCCGCAGCGCTGGACGAGCGCCAGCGGCTGCACATCCTGACGAGCGAAGGCGACCGCGACCGATGGCGTGGCGTCGACCAACCGGACGTGGACGAAGCCGAAGCCGGCGAGGACGACGAGGACGACAACGACTTCGAGGGCTGGACGGACGACGACTTCTGGTGGGTCGACGCCTACCACCACCGGGCCGCCGACCACGAGGAGGACGGCCCCGACGGCGTCAAGCCGCTCTAGACGCCCCGGCGCACCCGGGCCGCGCGGCGGGCCTCGGCCTGCTGGCGGGCCTCGATCGTCTTGCGGGACTCCTTGCCCCGGCCCGGGCGGGTGCCCATGCCGCGGAACGCGAGGTCCGATCCCGAGGGCTTGCCCTTGGCGTCGGTCGGCGCGGAGCCCGCGAGCGGGACCCCGGAGGGCGCCTTCGCGCCGGTGATGCGGCTGAGCGCCGCCTCGCCCGACCGGACCTGCGTGGTCGTCGGCCGGATCCGGGCGTCGGCGAGCAGGCGGACCATGTCCCGGCGCTGGTTGGGGGTGACGAGGGTGACGACCCGGCCGGACTGCCCGGCCCGGGCGGTACGGCCGCCGCGGTGCAGGTAGTCCTTGTGGTCGGCGGGCGGGTCCACGTTGACCACGAGGTCGAGGTCGTCGATGTGGATGCCGCGCGCCGCGACGTTCGTCGCGACCAGGACGGTCACGGCTCCGGTCTTGAACTGGGCCAGGGTCCGGGTGCGCTGCGGCTGCGACTTTCCGCTGTGCAGCCCTTCGGCCCGGACGCCCATCGCCCGCAGGTGCTTCACGAACTGGTCGACCCCGTGCTTGGTGTCGAGGAACATCAGCACCCGGTTGTCGCGGGCCGCGATCTCGGTCGCCGCCGAGATCTTGTCGGCCGCGTGGATGTGCAGCACGTGGTGGTCCATCGTGGACACCGCGCCCGCCTGCGGGTCGACGGAGTGCGAGACCGGGTCCTTCAGGTACTTCCGGACGAGCTGGTCCACATTGCGGTCCAGGGTCGCCGAGAACAGCATCCGCTGCCCCGCGTGGTGCACCTGGTCCAGGATCTCGGTGACCTGCGGCATGAAGCCCATGTCGCACATCTGGTCCGCCTCGTCGAGCACGGTGATCCGCACGCGCTCCAGGTGCACGTCCCGCCGCCCGATCAGGTCGCTGAGCCGCCCGGGGGTGGCCACCACGACCTCGGCGCCGGTGCGCAGGGAGCTCACCTGGCGGCCGATGGACAGCCCGCCCACCACGGTGGCCATCCGCAGCTTCAGCGCCGCCGCGTACGGCTCCAGCGCCTCGGTCACCTGCTGCGCCAGCTCGCGCGTCGGTACGAGGACCAGCGCCAGCGGGCGCTTCGGGTCAGCCTGCTGTCCGGCCGTGCGGGCCAGCAGCGCCAGACCGAAGGCGAGGGTTTTGCCGGAGCCGGTCCGCGCGCGGCCTAGGACGTCCCGGCCGGCCAGCGCGTTGGGGAGCGTCGCGGCCTGGATGGGGAACGGCTCCGTCACGGCCAGCGAGGCCATGGTCTCCACCAGCTCAAGGGGCAGGTCGAGCTCGGCGAAGGAGGTCACGGGCGCCAGCGCCGGCTCCTTCGGCGCGTGCATCGTGAACTCACCCTGCGGGCCGAGGGCCCGGGGAGCCTTGGCGGGGGCTCGCGTACCGCCCTTGGCACCGCCCTTCACACCGAAGCGCCCATGAGCTGACGGGTTCCTCATGCAGAACCTTTCGAAGCAGAGAGAAAGAAGATGGTCAACCGCCCATGGTACCAGCGGGGGCTAAGCCTCCTCGGCGGTCAGTTCCCCGGACCGCACCACCGTGAGGTGGGCGCGCATCTCCACCGCCGCGCGGCCGAACCAGTCGGCGATCACGGAGATCTCCTCGGGGGTGTAGTCGGCGAAGAGGGTGCCCAGCCGGTCGTACATCGGCTGGTACACGGCGACGACCCGCGCGGCGGCCGTGGGGTCGGCCACCACCCGGACCCGGCGCCGGTCGGCCGGGTCGGGGACGCGCCGCGCGTATCCGGCGCGTTCGAGTCGGTTGAGCACCCCGGTGACGGCCCCGGTGGTCAGGTCCAGCAGTCCGGCGAGGTCGCCGGCGGCGAGCGGGGTCTCCCCGGCGCCCAGGATGTGGCCGAGGCAGGTCAGATCGGTGACGTTGAGTCCGAGGAGCTGCGCCACCTCCTGCTGGCCGACGATGCCGAGGGCGACGTACTGGTCCATGCGCGCAATGGCCTCACCGGCCGTGGCCGGGGGGCGGGTCTTGCCCTGCACCCAGATACTCCTTAGGATCTAAGTAACTTAGCTAGTGAGATGCTTACCTTGCGAAATAAGCGTCCGCCTCCGAGCCTACTGCTGTGGGCCCGACCAGGGAGAACCATGAGCGCGCACGGCCACGTAGACCTCGGCCACACGGTGGCCGGCTGGACCGGTACCGCCCTGGCCCTCCCGGGCTTCGCGGCGGCGGGCGTCGCCGTGTGCGCGGCCTGGGCCCCCGGGATCTGGATCGGCCTCGGCGTCGTCGCCGCGGCCGGGATCGTCACCTGGCTGCTCCACCTCGCCGGGTGGGGCAAGCCGAGCGGGCCCCGGCCGGAGGTCGACTGGGACTGGCGCGTCCGGGACGCCGTGGCCCACGCGGGGCACGCCCACTGCCTGGGCTGCCGCGTCAGCGGCCCCCGGCGGGCCCTCGCGGCAGCCCCTCGGCCCCGGTCCGCCGCGGCCCGGTTGGCCGTGGACGGCGGTGTGTGAAGGGCTCCGCGCCGGGCTGCTCCCTCGTTTCACGGACAAGGCGGTCAGAAGTTCGAACGCGCGCCGCGCCCCGGTTGGCCGCGTTCAGCGTGTGCTCCAGGGAACCCTTGGGCAGGATCGAGACGGCCGCGTGTGCGGCCCGCAGTGGAACGTTGTGAAGGATCAGCCAGATGGCAACAGGCATCGTGAAGTGGTTCAACTCGGAGAAGGGCTTCGGGTTCATCCAGCAGGACGACGGCGGCCCGGATGTGTTCGTGCATTTCTCCGCGATCGAGAGCCAGGGGTTCAAGTCCCTGGAGGAGAACGCACGCGTCGAGTACTCCGTCTCCCAGGGCCCCAAGGGTCCGCAGGCTGAGCGGGTGATTCCCCTCGGTTAGCCCACTTCACGAGCTCAGCCCGTGACGCCTTGCCCCGTCGGCCCGCCCGGCGGGGCATCGTGCGTTCCGGGGGTGCGGCCGGGCTGTCAAGCCACGGGATGCAGCGGCATGACGCAGCGGGGCCGGTCGGGCCCAATGGGGAGAGAGGTCCATGCCCGCCAGGTGGCCCCTGCGCAGCGTCCGTGACAGCCCCGAAGGGGCTCCCGCACGAGGAGTACCCCCATGGCCCGCACTCAGCCCCGGCTCGTCCTTCTCGCAGCCGCGACCACCCTGGTGACCGGCGCGGTCTCGCTCTCCGCCGGAGCGTTCGCTGCCCGGGCTGCCCCGGCTGCCCCGCGCGTCGGCAGCGCCGCGGTCGCGGCCGCCGGCGGCGACGGTGTCCGGGTCCGTGGAGACCTTCCGAAGATGCCCAGATGGGAGGTGACCCGGGTGTTCGAGGTCCGCTGCCGGGTCTGAACCGCGTCCGGGCCGCGTCCGGCCTGCGCCTGACCGGCGTCCGACCTGCGCTGAGCTACGCCCGACCGGGTCGGACGGCGGAGTGGAGGGCCATGAGCAGGCGCCACAAGTGCTCCGCCAGGGCCTGCGGATCCGCCGGGATCTCCTCGTGCAACCAGTCCGCGAGGACGCCGGTGAAGGCGGCCGCGACCGCCGACGCGACGAGCTCCGGGTGCGGGGCGCCCACCGCGGCGCGCTCGGCGCGGGCCCGGGCGCGCAGCTCCCGGTGGAGCCGGTCGCCGAGCGGACCGCCGCCGCCCGGGAGGAGCAGGGTCCGGTACAGCGGCGCCCGGTCGGCCGCCCCGGTCAGGAAGGCGGCCAGCGCGGCGGGGGGCCGGGCCGGGGGGCGCGGCGACGGGCCGTCCTGCCAGGCGTGCAGTGCATCGACCGCCGCGTGCACCACGTCCGCGCACGCGTCCACGGCGAGCGCGGTGAGGTCCTCGTAGTGCAGGTAGAAGGTGGCGCGGCCGACGCCGGCACGGCGGACCACCGCCGAGACGCTGACCTCGGCGAGCGGCCGGTCGGCGCACTCGGCCAGCAGGCTCTCGCGCAGCCGCCCCTTCGTCCTGGCCGTACGCGGGTCTTCCGGGGTCGGGGCCGGCACGCTCACGCGGCCAGCAGCGCCGCGCCGAGGGCGAGGGCGCCGGGCAGGGCCTGGGCGACGAGGATCCGGCGGTTGGCGGTCGCGGCCCCGTACACCCCGGCGACGATCACGCAGACGAGGAAGAAGATCTGCGTGGCGAGTGAGTCGATGGCGAGCGACCAGACCAGGCCGGCGGCGAGGAAGCCGTTGTAGAGGCCCTGGTTGGCGGCGAGCGGTGCGGTGAGGCGGGCGGTGTCCGCGTCGAAGCCGGACAGTGCGCGGCCGGGGGGCCGCTGCCACAGGAACATCTCCAGAACCATGAAGTACACGTGCAGCGCGGCCACGAGGCCGATCAGGATCTGAGCGACCGTCTGCATGGCCGCCTCCATTTCGCAGAGTCGGTAGTCGGCATCCGGGCGGATACTTCCTGGACAACTGTACAGGAAGTCGGCTGTCGGACCTCGCGACTACGCTGGCCCGATGACCGAGCAGTCACCCCGTCCGAAGCCCACCGGGCTCCTCTACGACGACTTCGGCACCGGCCGCCACCGTGAGAGCTCCCTCGTCCGGCACGCGCTCGGCAGCGTGCACGAGGAGGAGCTCATCGCGGGCCTCGCGGGCGGAATCGGCTTCATGTACTTCGTCTTCGAGTACGCCGGGCACGCGCCCCTGCTGACGATCGTCGCGCAGGCCTACCCCGACCCCTGGGTGGAATCCGCCCTCGACCGGCTCCGCGTCCCCCACGTGGTCACCCACAGCTCGCGGCCCCGCTGGGACCGGGTGCGCGCCGCACTCGACGCCGGGCGGCCGGTGTTCTGCGCCGTCGACCGGTCCCGGCTTCCGTGGCACGGCGGCACACCGGACGACATGGCCGGCGCGATCCGTACACCGTGGTCCTCGCCGGGTACGAGGGCGACACCCTGTACGTCGAGGACGGCCGGAGGCGGCAGCGCTGCTGCGCGAATCGGCCGGCCACTGGTCCCGGCTCGCGGACCTGGCGCGCGGCGCCGACCCGGACACGGACGCCCCGGGGCGGCGGGCCCTCTTCGACGCGTTCGCCGACCTGGTGGACCGCTCCCTCGCCCTCGAACGCCGGGCCGTCGCCCTGCTCTGAGGCCCCGGATCAGAGATGGGCGTCCAGGAACGCCCGGAACTCCGCGAGGGTCATCGGCCCGGCCTGGCCGGCGACCGCCTCGCCGTCCTTGATGAGCACGGCCGTCGGCGCGCCCGTCACCCCGTACCGCCGGGTCGGACCGGGGCAGCGGGTCATGTCGGTGCGGACGGCGGTGAACCGCGTCCCGTACTCCTCGGCGAGTTCGCCGACGACGGCGTCCATCGCGCGGCAGGCCTCGACGGCCTTGGGCCAGGTGCCGCAGAAGTACGCGAGAACGGGTCCGGTCGTCATCGAGAGGATGAAGTCGAACTCCTGGTCCTCCAGTGGCTGGTGCACCCGACGTGCCATGCGTGTCGCTCCTCGCTCGTGCGCCTCCCCGGATCGGGAGGGCGGACCCCATCATCGCCGCCGCACCGGCCGCCGGCCGCCGGGGCCGTTGTCAGTGGTGGCTGTGAAGCTGGGCGGTATGGACGACAGGATGCTCCGACGCCGGGTCTACGGCGCCGACCATGAGGACCCCGACCCCGGGCCGCGCGCCGGCCGCAGCTACGGCGAGCTGGTCGGCGGGCCGCTCGACGGGCTCCTCCTGGACATCACGGGCTGGAGTGCGCAGCGGCTCGCGGAAGAAGCCAGGCTCCCCACGGAGATAGGGCGCTACGGAGCGGGCGGCCGCGCCCACTACCGCCGCCGCGCGGGGGATCCGGTCCACTGGGACTGGGCGGGGGACAGCCGCTGACGACAGCCCCCGGATCCCGGCTCAGCGGCCCCCGGCGTCCCGGCTCACCTTGCGGGCCCACAGCACGAGCGGTACCTGGAGCGGCAGTCGGGCGAGCGTCACGGCCCGGGCCGAGGGGGAGCGGTGGCGGGCGTCTGCGGCCATCTTCACGTTGGCCGGGAACACACCGACGAAGAAGGCCGCCGTGGCCAGCGCGGCCGCCCGGCGGGTGCGGGGGTGCGCGACGCCTGCGGCGAGGGCCAGCTCGGCGACCCCGCTCGCGTACGTCCACATGCGCGGACTGCCCGGCAGTGAACGCGGCACGGTCGCGTCGAACTGCCTGGGCGCCGCCGCGTGGGCGACCGCCGCTCCGGCCAGGAGGCCTGCGAGCAGCAGGGGGGACGAGATGCGCGCCATCGGGGATCCTCTCGGAGGTGCCTGGGCCCGCGATCCTACTCGCCAGTAGCCGTGCGTGGTCCAGCCCCGGGATTCCAGGCCGCCCGGAAGGGACACGGCCTCACGCAGCGGATCGGTTCGGCCGGCGCGGCCCGCGCGGGAGCCGGAGGAGGCCGGATGGCGGGACCCGGTGGCCGCCGCGGAAATTTCCTCGAAGAATTTTCCCGGAGCTGTCGATCCGGGCGTCTCCCGTTCGACGCAGGGGTGAGAGGCGGGGAACGGCCCCGCCCTCCCGACCGAGGAGTCACCATGCCGCGCTTCCTGACGATGATCCGCATCAACGAGCGGGACCTGCCCGCAGAGACCTCCTTCCCGCCCGAGTTCGAGCAGCGCATGGGCGCGCTCCTGGAGGAGATCACCAAGGCCGGCGTCATGCTCGACACCGCCGGGCTGCTCCCCACCTCCGAGGCGACCCGCCTCAGCTGGTCCGGCGGGAAGATCAGCTACACCGACGGCCCCTTCACCGAGACCAAGGAGGTCGTCGGCGGCTACTCCCTCTCCCAGTGCAAGGACAAGGCCGAGGCGATCGAGTGGACCCGCCGCTTCCTCGAGATCCACCCGGCGGAGTGGAACGTGAGCGCAGAGGTCCGGGAGATCCAGGAGATGTGACCGCCGCGCGTTCGCGCCGCGTTTGCCCTGCCTCGTCACGGCTGCTCTGATGGGTGGCCGTGACGGCAGTGAGTACGACCCATGCGGTCGAAGCGGTGTTCAGGATCGAGTCCGCGCGGATCATCGCCGGTGTCGCCCGCATCGTGCGGGACGTCGGGATCGCCGAGGAGATCGCGCAGGACGCCCTCGTCGCGGCGCTGGAGCAGTGGCCGCGGGCGGGCGTCCCGGACCGCCCGGGCGCCTGGCTCATGACGACCGCCAAACACCGCGCGATCGATCTCGTCCGCCGCAAGGAGACGTACGCGCGCAAGCTCGCCGAGGTCGGCCGGAGCCTGGAGGACGTACCGCCGCCCGCCGAACCGGCCGACCCCGAGGACATCGACGACGACCTGCTGCGCCTGATCTTCACCTCCTGCCACCCCGTCCTCGCCACCGAGGCCAGGATCGCGCTCACCCTGCGCCTGATGGGAGGGCTGACCACTCAGGAGATCGCCCGCGCCTTCCTCGCCTCCGAGGCCACCGTCGCCCAGCGCATCGTCCGGGCGAAGCGGGCCCTGGCCAAGGCCGGGGTGCCCTTCGAGGTCCCGTACGGCGCCGATCGCGAAGCGCGGCTCTCCTCGGTCCTGGAGGTCATCTACCTCGTCTTCAACGAGGGGTACTCGGCCACCGCCGGGGACGACCTCGTCCGCCCCGCCCTGTGCGAGGACGCGCTGCGGCTGGCCCGGGTACTGGCCGCCCTGATGCCCAAGGAACCCGAGGTGCACGGCCTGGCCGCACTGCTGGAGTTCCAGGCCTCCCGGATCGCCGCCCGCACCGGCCCCGACGGGGAACCGGTGCTGCTCGCCGACCAGAACCGGGCCCGGTGGAACCGCATGCTCGTCCACCGGGGCGCCCGGGCGCTCGGCCATGCCGGAAACGGCCCGTACTCCGTCCAGGCCGCGATCGCCGGCTGCCATGCGGCGGCGGTCCGCTACGAGGACACGGACTGGCCGAGGATCGCCGCACTGTACGGGCGACTCGTCCAGCTGATCCCGTCCCCGGTGGTGGAACTCAACCGGGCGGTGGCCGTCTCCATGGCCGAGGGCCCGGAGGCGGCCCTGCCGCTGGTCGACGCCCTGGCGGCGGAACCGTCCCTGAGCTCCTACCACTTGCTGCCGAGCGTACGGGGAGACCTGCTGGAGCGCCTCGGCCGGATCGAGGAGGCCCGCGCGGAATTCGAGCGGGCCGCAACCCTCACGCACAACACGCGGGAACGCACCCTGCTCCGGGAGCGCGCGGCCCGCCTCTGACCCCGCGCTCGTCGACGCGGCCCGCGGCCGGCCGCCCGCGGCGGCGGCGGCCCGGCAGGCCCGAGCCGCCCGGCCCCGGGGCGGCGGCTCAGCCGCGGCGGGTGAAGGCGGCCACGTCCAGCGGGGTGTCGGCGGGGCGGCGCGGCGCGGTCAGTGCGATGGGCCGGCGGAAGCCGCCGGAGCGGGTGATCTCCTGCACGGTCCGGCGCAGCGCCTCCTGGAAGTCGCCCATGGTCCGGCGCGCCGCCGGGGTGTCGACGTAGAGGGAGTTCATGTGCATCCCGTCCGCGTCCCGCTGGAACCACGAACAGGCCCCGTTGGCGCGCGCCGACCACACGTGGGTGGTCGGCCGCCACTCGTCGTGGCGTTCGGCCCCGGGGCACTTGCGCATATCGATGTACGAGAAGAAGTTCACCGGGTGCGGCCAGGAGCGGGCCGCGAACTCCTCGGGCGCCAGCAGTTCCCACGCCCGCACGAACGGCACGTCGAGATGGCTCATCATCTCGGTGAAGCCGCCCCGGACAGAAGCCATGACCTGGGCGAAGTCCCGTCCGGGTGAGGCGTCGAACTCGATCGGCAGGGTGTTGACGAACCAGCCCACCGAATGCGCCCAGGTCTCCCGGCCGCGCTCACTGACCGGCATGAGGCCGCGGTAGACACCCGGCCCCCCGGCCTCGCGCAGGCAGACGGCGACCGAGGCGAGCACGCCCATGAACGGCTTGCCGTCGACCGCCAGGCAGGTCTTCTCGAACACCTCGGCCTCGGCGGCGTCCAGGAGGGTGGAGGCCTCGTTGACGATCGGGTACATCCGGCCCGGCTCGACACCGAGGTCGAGGGGGAAGCGGGGGAAGAAATCGCCGGCCGGCCCCATGAACGCCTTCCAGTAGTCCAGGCGTTCGTCGCGGGCGTCGATGGACAGGTAGCGCCGCCGCTGCTCCTCTGCGAAGTCGAGGTAGCTGGGCGCGGGCGGCAGCTCGACGTCCTCGCCGCGGCACAGGGCCTCGTAGCCGGTCGACACCTCGCGGGCCACGATCGGCATCGACATGCCGTCGCAGACGATGTGGTCGAAGGCGAGGTAGACCGTCGAGGAGTCCTCGCGCACCACCGCACCCATGATGAACAGCGGCCAGGAGAGCGTGTCGATGCTCCGCTTGAACCGCTCTACGAGGAACTCGCCCAGCCGCTCGGAGGTCCCGAACTCGCCCACCTGCTCAGCCTCGAGGGCCAGTCCGGCGGGATCGAACGGCTCGCAGGCCACCTCGCCGGCCAGGCGGCGGAACGCGCACCGCAGGACCTCGTGCCGCTGCACGAAGGAGAGCAGGGACTGCGCCAGGGCCTGCTCGTCCAGCCGTCCGGTCACCTCGAAGGTCACCGCGACCCAGGACGCGACGGGGTCGTCGGCGGCCCTGCTCTCCTCGGCGACGGTGAAGTGCTTGTCCTGGTTGAAGGACGCCTTCCTGCCCGCCGGGTCACCCGTACCGCCGGCCTCAGCCGCTGCGGACGTGAGCCGCCACTCCACCACCCGGCCCGGTGCCATGTGGTGCATCTCCAGAGGAAACTGCCGCATACCGTCATCCCTTCGCCCCCGAGTCAACCCCCAGGCCCTAACGACCCCCGGCCCGGGGAAGTGACGAAATCCCTCCGGGCGGACCGGGGGCGGGGCGTCACGATGCGTTCGGGACGCCCCCGGCGCCTGCGGGGTGAGTGCCCGTCAGGGGATCAGTCGTTCCATCACCGCGGGCGGCAGTGCGGGGTTGCCCGCCGCGGCCTCCGTCACCCACCGGTCCTCGTCGGAGAGCAGGTCGACGACGGCCTCGGGCGGCAGGGCCGGGTGGGCGGCGGCCAGCGGCCGGGCCGTGCGGTCCGCCAGGCAGGCGAGCAGGGCCGGGCCCGTCGCCCGGGGGTGCTTGGCGACTTCCTTGAGCGCCTTGCGCACACCCGGCCGGTGCCGCGTCACGAGCTCCAACAGGGCTCCGGACGCGTCCGGGTTGGCGGCCACCCGGGTGAGGACCTGGACGCCGTGCCGGGCGACCATGGCTCCCAGCAGCTCCTCGGACAGGCCCGGGTGCGGGGCGACGGCCCTGACCACGGCCGCATCCGGGTCGACCGCCAGCGCGTCGCGCAGCTCCGCGGGCAGGTCGCGCCGCTGCGCCACGAGCATCCGTACGGCCGCGTGGGGGGAGGCGGCGAGCTCCGTGAGTTCGGCGGGCGTGGCGGCGGCGATCCGCGGCAGCAGGTCCCACCCGGCCCGGTCGCCGACGACCAGCTCGGCCAGCAGGTCGAGCGGCACGCGCGGATGGGCCGCGAGGGCGCGCCGTACCTGGTCCTCCGGGTCGGCGGCCAGTACGCGGATCAGCTCCTGGCCGATCCCGGGATTGCGCGCGTACGCGGCGCGGACACCGGGCAGCGGATCGGCCGCCAGCCGGGCGTACAGCGGCTGCGGCAGATCGGTGCGCTCGGAGAGCGCCCAGTGCAGGGTCAGTTCGGGATCCTCGGCCAGGACGACCACGGCTTCGAGTGGGGTGGCGGGGTTGGACGCGGCCGCGAAGCGGACCTGGGGATCCGGGTGGAGTGCGAGGCGGGCGGTCACGGGTGAGGCCGTCCACAGGGCCAGTTCCTCCACGACCTCCCCCTCCGGGTCGGCGGCGAGCAGGTCCACGACGTCTGCGGGCAGGCCCGGGCAGGAGGCCAGTTTCCAGCGGATCCCGGAGTCCGGGTGGGCCGCGAGGAGGCGGGCCCACTCGGGGTGCCCGCGGCCCTCGTCGAGGAGGGCGACGGCGGCGTACGGCGAGGACCCGGGATCCACGTCGGCGGTGGTGAGCGTCCCGGTGCGGGCGAGGTACACGGCGGTGTTCTCGGCGTGTGCGGCGAGCGCCAGTACCTGGTCGTGGCGCAGATCGGCGCGGTCGGCCAGATTGTGGAGCAGTTCCTCCGCGGGCCCCGGCTCGGGCTCGGTCGCCGCCTCCTCCAGCGCGAACGCCAGCAGCCGGTGGACGAGTTCGGGCGGCAGCGCCGGATTGGCGGCGAGCCCGCACAGGAGAGGGTTCACGCGTGGTCTCCGGTCGGTTTCGGGGCGGCGGCCGCGGTCAGGGCGGCGGTCAGCGTCTCCGTGTAGGGCTGCGGGCGGCGCCGCCGGGGGAGGATCAGCCCGATGTGCCGGGCGGGACGCGGGGGTTCGACGCGGACCACGGTCAACTCGTGTGTGGGGGAGAGCGAGACGTGCGGGACGAGGGAGACCCCGACCCCGGCGGCGACCAGGGCCTGGGCGAAGAAGGAGTCGGTGGTGGAGGCCGCCACCCGGAGGTCGAAGCCAGCGAGCTCCGCGTACCGGCGCAGGAAGGCCTCCGTCTTGAGGCAGCCCAGCACCCAGCGGTCGGAACCCAGTTCGGCCAGACCCACCGACGGCCGGCCGGCGAGGCGGTGGCCGCGCGGGAGCACCAGCCACAGCGGATCCTCCATCAGTGGCACCCAGTCGAGCCCCGGGCGCTCGTCCGGGCGCACCGGCGGCGGTCCGTCGAAGTGGTAGGCCAGGGCGAGATCTGCCGCGCCGCCGCGCACCATCGCCGCCGCGTCCTCCGGCTCGCTCTCCAGAACCGTCAGCTCCACCTCCGGATGGGCGTCCACGAACCGGGACAGCGCCGCGGGCAGCAGGTGCCGGCCACCGCTGGTGAAGGTGGCGACGGTGAGGCGCGGCCGCTCCGCCGTGAGCCGGTCGATCGCGTGGCGGACCTGTTCGAGCTCGGCGGAAATCGACTCGGCGGCCTCCACCAGCAGCCGGCCGGGCTCGGTGAGGGCAACCCCGCGCGTGCTGCGCACCGCCACGGGGTGGCCGACCGCGCGCTCCAGCGCCGCGATGTGCTGGGAGACGGCCGACGGGGTCAGCAGCAGGGCTCCGGCCGCCCGGTTGAAGCTGCCGTGCTCGGCCACGGCCCGCAACACGCGCAGCCGCTGCACATCGATCATCAGTTTTCCTTATGACGCGTTCAGCAGCTGGTCAGTTCCGCTGGGGACGATACAAGGGCAGAGTCGAACGCATGAAGCGGATTCTTGTTGTCGGCGGCAGCCGGTACTTCGGAAAGACCCTGGTCACCCTGGCGCGGGGGAGGCGGGAGAAGAGGTCACCGTCCTCAACCGCGGCCGGATCGGCGCGGGGCCCCCGTCGCCGTCCACGAGGGCCCGTACGCCACCTCGTTCATCCACCACCACGAGATGGCCGAATTCCTGCACTGGGCGGCGGGGCAGACCTTCACCGGGCCCGTCAACGCGGCCTCGCACGGCGCGCCCGACGTCCTCGCGCTCTGCGAGGCGGTCGCGGAGCGGACCGGGCGCCGGCCGCGATACCGGCCGGTCGCGGCGGGTGCCGTCGCCTCGCCCTTCTCCTTCGACCGCGCCTACGCCATGGACAACGGCCGGGCCTCGGCCCTGGGGTTCGGCTTCGGCCGGGTCGCCGACTGGCTGCCGGGGGCGATCGCCGAGACCGCCGAAGCCCGGCCCGCCGCCGTATGAGGGCGGATCACTGGTCTCCGACACGCCGTTCCAAGGGAGTTGCTACCGATGAGTTGCTCACACTGAAAGTGACGCTTCCGGCCCGGTAGCGGTCGTCGGACCATTCGATCGGGCGGCCGGTGGCCGCCCGGGAGACGTGCCGCTGGCGCAACAGCGCGCCGCCGCGGCGGATTTCGAGCAGCCGGGCGTCCTCGCTGCCGGCCGGAAGGGCGTCGATGAGGTGCTCGCCGTAGTGGGCGACGACCCCCGAGTCCTCGGCCAGGCTGTCCATGACGGAGCGGCAGTCCGCCGGCAGCGCCTCGACGGCCGCCGCGACCCAGTCGGCGTAGGCGGTGCGCTCCACCATGGTGGGCTCCCCGTCGAGCAGGCGCAGCCGCAGCACGGCCAGGATCTCGGTATCCGGGGCCAGCGCGAGCCGGTCCGCCTCCTCGGCCGTCGCGGGCCTGCGGGTGCGGGACAGGAAGCGGCTGGCGGCCTGGTGCCCGAGCCCCTCGGCCCACTGGGCGAAGCTGTTGAGCTCGCCGAAGCTGTGCCGTCGCTCCCGGCGCAGGACGATGCGGCGCGCGCCCTGGCGGGAACCGATCAGCCCCTCCGCGGCGAGGGTGGCCACCGCCTGGCGGACCGTTCCGCGCGAGGCGGACCAGCGCGCCGCCAAATCGCTCTCCGAGGGCAGGTGCGCCCCCACCGGGAGCTCGCCGGACAGGATCTCCCGGCGCAGTGCCTCGGCGATCTCCAGGTACCTGACCGTGCCCGTGTTCGTGCTCATGCCCTTCGCCCCCTGATCGCCGTGTGCCGGCGGTGCCGTGCCGGAATCACTGTGCACCGGTCTCACATGATCATTCCAACAGGTTCTGTCACGGCTTCTTCCGGTCATTCTTCTCTCTTCGTCGAGTCGTGCCCCACGGGACAGGCGCCGTTCACCGTCCGTACAGCGGGCCCGGGCGAACTGGAGCCAACTTGTTCAGACAAGTGAAACCACCCTCGTCTCCGGGAGAGACCGTGCTCAGTTCCTCCGCCCGTCGCGGTGCGGCCGTACTGCTCAGCGCCGCTGTACTCACCACGCTCACCGCGTGTGGTGCCGCACCCGACCAGAAGTCCGGCGGCGCCGACGGCGCCAAGAACGGCGTGCAGCCGGGCGCCGCGACCTCGGTCGCCGACTTCGGTTCCTTGGAGGCCCTCGCCGCCGCCGCGCAGAAGGAGGGCGAGCTCAATGTGATCGCGCTGCCGCCGGACTGGGCGAACTACGGCGAGATCATCAAGGCCTTCGAGGCCAAGTACAAGATCAAGGTGAACAGCGAGAACCCGGACGCCTCCAGCGCCGACGAGATCGCCGCCGTCAAGTCCCGCAAGGGCCAGAAGCGCGCCCCCGACGTCCTCGACCTCGGCATCGCCTTCGCCCGCAGCGGCGCCGCCGAGAACCTCTTCGCCCCGTACAAGGTCACCGCCTGGGACAAGATCCCCGCCGGACAGAAGGACGCCGACGGCCGCTGGACCAACGACTACGGCGGCTACGTCTCCATCGGCTGCGACGCCGCCCGCATCCCCACCTGCCCGCAGACCTTCGCCGACCTCCTCAAGCCCGAGTACAAGGGCAAGGTCGCCCTCAACGGCAACCCCACCAAGTCCGGCTCGGCCTTCGGCGGCGTCTACGCGGCCTCCCTCGCCAACAAGGGCTCCTTCGCCGACATCCAGCCCGGCATCGACTTCTTCGGCCAGCTGAAGAAGAGCGGGAACTTCATCCCGGTCGAGTCCACCCCGGCCACCGTGGAGAAGGGCGAGACGCCCATCTCCATCGACTGGGACTACCTGAACGCCGGCTACGCCGACCAGTTCAAGGGCAAGGGCGTCGACTGGAAGGTCGCCGTTCCCACCGACGGCGTCTACGCCCAGTACTACTCGCAGGCCGTCAACAAGGAGGCCCCGAACCCGGCGGCCGCCCGCCTGTGGCTGGAGTTCCTCTACAGCGCCGAGGGCCAGAACCTCTGGCTGAAGGGCTACGCCCGCCCGGTCCTGCTCCCCGGCATGACCCAGGACGGCACCGCCGACAAGTCCGCCGTCGCCAAGCTCCCGCAGGTCCAGGGCACTCCGGCCTTCCCCGCCTCCGAGGAGCTCGACAAGGCCAAGGCCACCCTCGCCGAGAAGTGGGACAAGGCACTCTCCTGATGTCCTCCACCACCGACTCCCGCGTCGCCGGCGGTACCCGCCGCCGGCGACGCGGCCCGCGCACCTGGCTCGCGACCCTCCCGCTGCTCGCCTTCACCGGCCTGTGCTTCGGCATCCCGCTCGGGGCCATGGCCTACGGCGCGGTCACCCGTACCGACCCGGCGAGCGGCGCCACCCGCGTGACGGGCGAACACCTCGCCCGCTCCCTCCAGGGCCCCTACCTCGGCTCCCTCATCGGGAGCGTCCAGCTCTCCGCCCTCACCGCACTCGTCGGCGGCGTCCTGGGCGTGGTGATCGCGCAGGCCGTGGTCACCTCCCGCTCGGCGGCCCTGCGCGGCGCCGCGCTGACCGCCTCCGGGGTGCTCGCCAACTTCGGCGGCGTACCCCTCGCGTTCGCCTTCATCGCCACCGTGGGCATCTCCGGCGTCGTCACCCAGCTCGCCGATCTCACCGATCTCGGCTGGAACCTGTACTCCTTCACCGGTCTCACCGTGGTCTACCTGTACTTCCTGATCCCGCTGATGGTGCTGGTGATCGCGCCGGCGCTGGACGGACTGCGCCCCCAGTGGCGCGAGGCCGCCCAGAGCAGCGGGGCCACCGGACGGCAGTTCTGGCGCCATGTCGGCCTGCCCGTGCTCGCGCCCTCGCTGCTCGGCGGGTTCGTGCTGCTCTTCGGGACCGCATTCGCCGCCCACGCCACGGCCGCTGCCCTGGTCGGCGGCTCCGTCCCGCTGGTCACGCTCAAGATCGCGGACGCGCTCTCCGGGAACGTCCTCACCGGCCAGGAGAACGTGGCGCTCGCGCTCGGCCTCGACATGATCCTGATCGCCGGCCTGGTCATGGCGGTCTACCTGCCCCTCCAGCGACGGAGCGCCCGATGGCTGCGATGACCCCGACCACCCGGTACACCGACGGCGCCCCGGGCTCCCCGGGCTCCCAGGACGCCCAGGGCGCTCGGGGCGCAGGCACCGGGGCCCCCGCGCGGAGTCCGGCCCGGCGGCGGCCCCGGCGCGGGATCTGGCGCGGAGCCGTCCTGGCCCTGGCCGGCGCCTACTTCGTCCTCCCGCTCGTCGCCTCGTTCGTCTTCACCGTGCACGTGCCAGGTCAGGGCGTCACCTTCGAGGCGTACACCGAGCTGCTCGCCGCCGAAGGCTTCACCGAGAGCCTGCTGCTCTCCCTCGGCCTCGCCGCCGCGACCATCGCGCTGTCGCTGCTGCTCGCCGTGCCCGCACTGGTGGCCGTACGCATCGGGTCCCCGCGGCTGCGCCCGGTCGTCGAGGTGATGTGCATGCTGCCGCTGGTGGTACCGCCGATCGCCCTGGTCACCGGTATCACCACGGTGCTGCGCTGGGGACCGGAGCACCTGTCGCGGACCCCGCTCTACCAGACCTTCATCGCCGTCCAGAACGAGAAGTTCCCCGTCGTCCTGGTCCTCGCGTACACGGTCCTGGCGCTCCCCTTCGTCTACCGCTCGCTCGACGCGGGCCTGCGCGCCGTCGACGTACCGACCCTGGCCGAGGCCGCCCGCAGCTGCGGCGCGAGCTGGCCGTACGTCGTCCTGCGCGTCCTGCTGCCCAACCTGCGGGCCTCGCTCGCCGGCGCCGCGTTCCTGACCCTGGCCCTGGTGCTCGGCGAGTTCACCATCGCCTCCCTCCTCGGGTTCCGGCCCTTCGCCGTGTGGATCGTCTCGATCTCCGGAGCGCAGGCCCGGATGTCGGTGGCCGTCTCCATCCTCAGCCTCCTCATCACCTGGCTGCTGCTGATCGCCCTCTCCCGGGCCGGGACCACCCCCTCCACCGCCGCGGCCGCACCCGCCACCACCTCCCGCAAGGAGCATTGAGTCCATGTCCACCACGCCCACCACCCTTCCCGCGGCCAGGAAGCCGGCGGATCCCGACCGGCCCGGGGGCGCGCGCGTCGAATTCCGCGGCCTGCGCAGGGCGTTCGGATCCACCGTCGCCCTCGACGGGCTCGACCTCACCGTCGAACCGGGTGAATTCCTCGCCCTGCTCGGCCCGTCCGGCTGCGGAAAGACCACCGCCCTGCGCGTCGTCGCCGGATTCGAACAGCCCGACTCCGGCGAGGTCCTCGTCGACGGACAGGACATCACCCGGGTCCCGGCCAACCGCCGCGACGCCGGCATGGTCTTCCAGTCGTACAGCCTCTTTCCGAACCTCAACGCCCGCGACAACGTGGCCTTCGGCCTGCGCGTACGCAAGGTCGGCGCGGCCGAGCGCCGCGAGCGCGCCGCCGAACTCCTCGACCTGGTGGGCCTGCCCGACCACGGCGACCGCTACCCGCACCAGATGTCCGGTGGCCAGCAGCAGCGCGTCGCACTCGCCCGCGCCCTCGCCCTGCGCCCGCGCGTGCTCCTGCTCGACGAGCCGCTCTCCGCACTGGACGCCAAGGTACGGGCGAACCTGCGCGAGGAGATCCGCCGCCTCCAGCTCTCCCTGGGCATCACCACCGTCTTCGTCACCCACGACCAGGAGGAGGCGCTGTCGATGGCCGACCGGGTCGCCGTCCTGAACGCCGGGAAGCTGGAGCAGTGCGCCGCCCCGGCCGAGCTGTACGACCGCCCGGCCACCCCCTTCGTCGCCGAGTTCGTCGGCACGATGAACCGGCTGCCCGGACGGCTCGCCGACTCCGGCCTGGTCGAGGTGGCGGGGGCGCGCCTGCCCGTCGACGGCCCGGTCCCCGCGACGCCGCGGGTGCAGGTCCTCGTACGCCCCGAGAACGTGACCGTCACCGCCGACGCCGAGGGCACGGCCACCGTGGTCTCCGCCTCCTTCTTCGGCTCCGTGACCCGGCTCCACCTGGAGCTGCCCGACGGGGTGAGCGTCAAGGCGGACCTGCCCTCACGGGACGCGGGAGACCTGGTGCCGGGCGCCCGGGCCGCCGTGGGACTCGCCGAGCGGCCCGTGCTCGTCGTGGCCGGGCCCGCGTGAGCGCCCTCGCCGCGGTCCTCTTCGACATGGACGGCACCCTCGTCGACACCGAGGTGCTGTGGTGGCGGACCACCGAGGAGATAGCCGACGGCCTCGGCCACCGGCTCACCGACGCGGACGCGCCCGAGGTCGTCGGCCGGGCGGTGGAGGACACCGCCGCCCACCTCGTACGGGTCTCGGGAGGGGGAGACCCGTCCGAGGTGGCGGCGGCGCTCACCGAGAGCTTCTTCCGCGAGGTGGAGGCCGGGGCGCCGCTGCGGCCCGGCGCCCAGCGGCTGCTGACCGAACTGGAGGCGGAGGGCGTGCCCTTCGCCCTGGTCAGCGCCTCACCGCGGGTCGTCGTCGACTCGGTGGTCGGGGGCTCGCTGACCCATGTCCCCTTCACCTTCACCCTGTCCGCCGACGACACCACCCGCACCAAGCCGCACCCGGACCCCTACCGGACGGCCGCCGAGCGCCTCGGCCTCGCACCGGGGGCCTGCGTCGCGGTGGAGGACTCGCCGGACGGCGCGGCCTCCGCGGAGGCCGCCGGCTGCGCGGTCCTGGTGGTCCCGTCCCTGCTGGCGGTCCCGGCCTCACCGCCGCGGACCTTCGCCGCGTCCCTGGAGGACGTCACCGTGGCACGGTTGCGGCGCTGCCTGACGACGGCGGGCTGATCCCCGCCGCGGACTCAGGCCGGCAGGCCGAGGATGTCCAGGATGCCCTCGGCGTAGGCGGCCGTCCCGGACCCGGGGGCGGCGGCGGCCTCCCGGCGGAAGCCGTCCACACCCGTACGGACGAAGGCGGCGCACTGCCCGTGCAGCCCGGCCTCATGGGTGCCGCCGTCGTCCACCGTGCACAGCAGGGCGAGCAGGGTCCACAGCAGGGCCTCGCGCGTCGCCCGCCGGGGCGGCTGCGCGGACCACACGGCCATCAGCACGGCGCACACCGCCGGCGCCGGCGGCTTCAGGTGCTCCGCGAAGAAGACGTGTCCCTCCAGCGCGTGGAACGCGGCGGGATGCCCCTCGGCGGCGTCCCGCACGGCGTCCACCAGATGGCCGGCGGACCGGCCGCAGCCGCACTCCATGGCCTCCCAGTCGTGCCGCGCGATCTCCGCCACCACCGAATCCGGAACCAGCGGGCTCTGCAGTCCCGCCGACCGGCGCAGCAGAGCCTGCTGCCGCTTCTCGCTCCCCGTCATGGGGCACAGTATGAGGCCAGGTCGGAGTGGACGGCGAGGGGGGTCGGAACCGGATCCCGGGGGCCGTCGTCTGAGACCCCGTGTGGATGAAACGAAGAATTCCGGCGCTGCTGTTCGCCCTCCTCGCGACCCAGCTGGGCGCATTGGTCAACCCCGCCTACGCGTGCGGGTGCGGGGCCATGGTTCCCGACGGCCAGTCCCGGATCGGCGTCGAGCGCGAGACCTCCGTCGTGCGCTGGGACGGCCGTACGGAGCAGATCGTCATGCGCTTCTCCGTCGGCGGGGACGCCCACCGGGCCGCCTGGATCATGCCGGTCCCGGGCCGGGCCACTGTGGAGCTGGGCGACGGCGCGATGTTCGACGAACTGGGTCGGCTGACCCGCCCGGAACGCAGGACCCGCAGCTACTTCTGGCCGCGTGAGCGCGACTGGCCCTTCTCCTCGCACACGGGGGACACCGCCGGAGCCCCGATGCCCGCCGGCGCGGCGCCGCCGGTCGGCGTCGTCGGCCGCGAGCAGCTCGGCGACTTCGACGTCGCGCGGCTCACCGCCACCGACCCGGACGCCCTGAGGAACTGGCTGGAGGGCAACGGCTTCAAGCTCCCCGACCGCCTCGCCACCGAGGTCAAGCCGTACGTCGACCAGAGCTGGGAGTACGTGGCGGTACGGCTCGCCCCCCGCGAGCAGGGCAAGCCGCTGCGCGGCAACCTGGACCCGCTGCGGATCCGCTTCGACAGCGACCGGCTCGTCTACCCCATGCGGCTCTCCCGGATGGCGAAGACACCCCAGTCCCTCGGCCTGTACGTGCTGGCCGACCACCGCATGGAGCCTGCCTCCCCGATCGGCGGCTCGGCACCCGAGGTGACCTTCGCGGGGACCATCCGCCCCGAGGACGGCCCGCTCGCCGAACTGGCGGGCCCCGGGCCGGTGTTCCTCACCGCGATCGACCAGCGGTTCCCGGTGCCGGGACGCATCGACGCCGACCACGAACTGCGCGCCACCTCCAAGGACACCCCGTACCGCCGGGCGGTCTACCGCGACGAACTGCTCACGGTGGGCGGCGTCCCGGTCTGGCTCCTGACGCTGGGGGCCGCAGCGGTGGCCCTGACGGCGGCCGCCGCGGCGGTGCTCCGCGTCCGCCGCCGGCCGCGCCCCGCCGAGGCGGCGGCCTGACCCGGACGAGGCCGCGTACGGATCGGGCGGGTGCCCGGTACTCACGTCGAGCCAGTGCCCGCCCCGACAGCCATCCCTTCCGGGGTTGACGCGCGAGCGCCGGGACACCAGCCTTGCACCGGAGTTACCGGCAGGTAAGGGGAAAGGGTGGTGTCCATGGAACAGGACGGCGTACGACGGCGGGAACAGGACCGGGACGATGCGGAGTCGATGTTCCAGGGGGTCGCCCGCCAGGCCGAACTGGTGCGCACCGGCAAGACCACCTCGCGCGCCCTCGTCGAGGCCGCGCTGCGCCGCATCGGCCGGACCGGTCCCGTCCTCGGCGCCTTCCGTGTCGTCCTCGCCGAGCAGGCCCTCACCGAGGCCGATGCCCGGGACGCGACCGAGCCGAGCGGTCCGCTGCACGGCGTCCCCATCGCCGTCAAGGACGAGCTGGACGTCGCGGGTCAGGTCACCACCTTCGGCGGCGCCGCCAACCGGACCCCCGTCGCCGCCGACTCCGAGGCGGTACGCCGCCTGCGCGCCGCCGGAGCCGTCGTCATCGGCAAGACGACGATGCCCGAGTTCGGCCAGTGGCCCTTCACCGAATCCGCCGCCCACGGGCACACCCGAAACCCCTGGGACACCACCCGCACCCCCGGCGGCTCCAGCGGCGGCAGCGCCGCCGCCGTCGCGGCCGGCCTGGTCGGGGCGGCCCTCGGCGGCGACGGCGGCGGGTCCATCCGCATCCCCGCCGCCTGCTGCGGCCTCTTCGGCCTCAAGCCCGCGCGCGGGCGGGTGTCCACCGCCCCGAACCCGCACCTCTGGTACGCGCTGGGCACCGTGGGGCCGCTGACCCGCAGTGTGGGCGATGCCGCACTGCTCTACGACGTCCTCGCCGGCACCACCCCCACCGACCGCTGGAGCGCCCGCCCCGCGCCCACCAGCTGGGTGGAGGCCCTGCGGACCCCGCCCGGCAGACTGCGCATCGGCTATGCGGCCAAGCCCGCCGTGCCCGGGGTGCGCCCGCATCCGGAACACGTCGGGGCTCTCCTGGAGACCGTACGGGCCCTGCGCGCACTGGGCCACGACGTACGGGAGGTCGACCCCCGCTACCCGGACGCGACGGCCCCGTTCGCCGCGCAGTTCTGCGGCGGAGTGCGGGCGGAGGCCGACGCCGTCGAGCGGCCCGACCTGCTGGGACGGCGTACCCGGCGTACCCTCGCGCTGGCCCGGCTGGTCCCCGAATCCGCTGTGGAGCGCGGGATCCGGGCGGGGGAGCGGCTGGCGGAGCGCGCCGACCGCATGTTCACCACCATGGACCTGCTGCTGACCCCGGTCGTCGCCGAGCGTCCGCGCGCGGTGGGCGCGCTGGACGGTGCCGGGCTGCTGACGGCGCTGGCGCGCTCGCGCCCCATGGTCGCCTACACCGCACTGTGGAACGTCACAGGGCACCCGGCTGCCTCCGTCCCGGCGGGCCTCGGACAGGACGGTCTGCCGCTCGCGGTACAACTGGTGGGCCGTCGCGAGGACGAGGTGACGGTGCTTCGGGTCGCCGCACAACTGGAAGAGGTCCGGCCGTGGGCGCAGCGGCGCCCCCGGCCGCCCGCCGCCTGACGGGATCCGCCGCCGGCCGCGCGAACACCCGGGCGGCGGTCCGACCCGACCGCACCGGGCACAGGATGTCGGGTCCGCGGCAGTGGGACTTCCCTAGCGTGGAGATCAGTAAGGGAAGGACGGACAGGAGTGCTGGAGCGGCTGAATCAGGCCATGGAGCACATCGAGGAGCACCTCGACGAGCCCATCGACGCGGCCGAGCTCGCCCGTATCGCCATGACGTCGGAGTACCACTTCCGGCGGATGTTCTCCGCGCTGGCGGGCATCCCGCTCTCCGAGTACATCCGCCGCCGGCGGCTGACGCTCGCCGGGGCCGAAGTGCTCGCCGGGAAACGGACGCTGCTCGATGTCGCGGTGCGGTACGGCTACAGCTCGGGCGAGGCGTTCGCGCGTGCCTTCCGCGCCGTGCACGGGGTCGGCCCCGGCGAGGCGCGGCGCACGGGTGCGGCGCTGCTCTCCCAGCCCCGGATGTCCTTCCGGCTGATCGTCGAAGGGAGCACCGGCATGCGGTACCGGGTCGTGGAGAAGGACGGGTTCAGGCTCGTGGGCAGGGGGACACGGGTCCCGCTGGTCTACGAGGGGATGAACCCGGCCATCGTGGAGTTCGTCAAGAGCATCGGCAGGCAGACGCTGGGGCGCTGGGAGGAGTACGCGGGCGGGGAACCCGAGGGGGTCGTGGCCGCGGTCGGCAACCACTCCGCGCAGGACGCGGAGGGCACCGAACTGGACTACTTCCACGGGGTGGTGAGCGATGCCGAGGTACCCGGGGCCTCGCAGAGCCTGGACGTCGGGCCGGGGACGTGGGCGGTGTTCGAGTCCTCGGGCGCGTTCCCGCTGGCGGTCCAGTACCTCTGGCGGGACGTGTACACGCAGTGGTTCCCGTCGAACCCGTTCCGGAGCCGGCCCGGTCCGTCCCTCTCGCGCACCCGGGTGTCCGAGGACGGTACGCACGCGGATGCGGAGTTGTGGATTCCGGTGGAGCGGGCCGACGGCTGAACCACGGCGCGGGCGATGCCGTGCCGATGCCCCGCCGATGCCCTGCGTCGAGCACGCCAACGCGGGGCATCGGCAGGGGCGGACCCCTTCCTCAGAGCGGGCGGGGCGGCTGGGTCCGCCAGAAGGCGCACTGGTGGTCCGCCCCGAAGGAGGTGCTCGTCCGCGTCGCCGACGGGTCGAGGGTGAGCACCCCGGCGGCCGTGGCCCCGGTCGGGGGCCACGCCGTCTGCCCCGCCGCCACCGGTGCGCCGAAGCGGGCGAACGCCGCCCAGTAGCGCTTCATCCTGTTGCCCAGCGCCACCTGGACCGGGGTCAGCGGACGCTCGCCCATCGTGAAGTCGTGCAGGTAGGCCAGCTCCGCACTGTGCGCGTTCGACTCGTCCAGACCCGGCACCTGCGCGCCCGCGAGCGTCGGCGACCGCGGGTCGTCGAACTCGTAGACGTACGTCGGCACCTGGGACGCGAAGAGCTGCGCGGTCCACTGCGTGTGGCACGCGAACGTCGAGTCCGTCATCACGGCCGACAGCGCCAGATACGCGGACCCGTACGCCGCGACCGGATAGCGCGCGAGCACCTCCGGTCCCGCGGCCCCGTAACCGGCCAGGACCTGCGCGGCGTACTGCTCGGAGGTCAGCTGCGGCTGGGTGAGGGCGACGAAGAAGCGGGCCTCGGAGCGGGTGCTTCCGATCAGCACCGGCACCTTGTTCCACACACCGCTCCCGATGGCCCGCGCCGGAGCGACGGGCAGCAGTCCGTCACCGGAGGCCGGACCCCGCGTGGGCAGCGTACGGGCCGCCTCCACCAGGGCCGGTCCGGACGCGGCGCGCAGACAGGCGGCCACCTCGGCGTCCGCGGCGCACCCCGCCCGCGAGGCGAAGGCCCGCGCCTGCCCCTCGGCGTCCGCGCTGTCCGGCGTACCCAGCAGGGTGCACGGACCGCTCTGCAGCACGGCCCGGTGGAACAGGCCTGCGGCCGGCGGGGCGGCCAGCAGCGCGCAGACGGAACCGCTGCCCGCCGACTGCCCGGAGATCGTGACGCTGCCCGGATTCCCGCCGAACGCGGCGATGTTCTCCCGGGTCCAGCGCAGAGCGGCGAGCTGGTCCATCAGCCCGAAGGACCCCGAGCGCAGCGCGTTCTCCCGGCCGAGCTCGGGCAGCGCGAGATAACCGAGCTGTCCCAGCCGGTAGTTGATGCTGACGACCACGCTCTGGGTGAGATCGGCCATCGTCCGGCCGCCGAACTGGGTGCCCGTGCCCTGGCTGTACGCGCCTCCGTGCATCCAGACGATCACCGGGAGCCGGGCTCCGGGGCGGGCGGTGCGGGGCCGGTACACGTCCAGGTACAGGCAGTCCTCGCTGACGGCCGCCGGGTCGCTCAGGCCGAAGGGCGAGAACTGCAGGCACGCGGGGGCCTGCCGGGTGGCCTCCCGCACCCCGGGCCACCGGGGCGGGGGCGCCGGCGCCCGCAGCCGCGCGTCCCCGACCGGGGGAGCGGCGTAGGGGACACCGAGGAACTGCTGTGCGCCGTCGCGGGACTGACCGCGCAGGCCGCCCTGGGCGACGGTGACCACCGGGCGCGGCGATCCGCCGGACGGCGACGCCGGCGATGCCGCCGCGGGTGGTGCCGAGGCGAGCAGGGCCACCAGGGCGAGTGCGGTACCGAGCAGGGACCTTGCCGAGGGCAGCCGGGAACCGGGCCTCTTCATTCGTCCTCCTGGAGTGGTGTCGGGCTCGGGCCGGCCGGGGCGGAGCGGGTGCGGGCTCCGCCCCGGCCGGGGATCGTCAGGGGCGGAGCCCGGCGATCAGTGCGGCGGTCACGGCGTGGTCGACCGGTCCGGTGTTCCAGTCGGGGCTCATGGGGCTGACGGCGATCCGGTGGGCGGTGACTGCCTCGACGTCACCGCCCCGGGCCGCGGGCCGCAGGTCCACCTTCACGGTCACCTTCCAGGTGCCGTCGCCCGAGTCGGTGAAGTCCGGCTCGAGCAGCGTCTGCGGATCCTGGAAGGTGGCGGCCACCCCGGCGGCCGTTCCCTTGCCGTCCGCGCCGACCACCGGGTGGTTGACGTTGAGGCCGATGCCCTGGGGCAGCAGCGGTCCGGAGCGGGCGCGTGCCCGCAGCCGGTCGATCAGCTTGACCGCGAAGTCGAGCGTCGGCCCCATCGCGTTGACGGTGGTGACCGGGTCGGGTGCGGTGACGCCGCCGGTGCTCAGCGCGATGGCGGGCACGCCGTGCTCCAGCGCGGCGACAGCGCCGCCGACCGTACCGGAGTGGGTGGCGAGACCGGCGACGTTCGGGCCGAAGTTCGTCCCGGAGACGACCAGGTCCGGGGCGTCCCCGGCGAAGACCTCGGCCAGCCCGAAGGCGACGGAGTCGCCGGGGGTACCGTCGACGGCCCAGACCTTCGGCTCGGGGTGCTTCACCGCGATCGTAGGGGCGCTCATCATCTTCGTGCCGGTGCCGCTCTGGTTGGTGAGCGGGGCCACGATCGTGACGTCGTGTCCGGCGGCGGTCAGCCGCTCGAAGGCCTTGCGGATGCCCGGAGCGTTGTAGCCGTCGTCGTTGGTGAGCAGGATCCGCAACGGCCCGGCGGGCGCGGGCCGCGGTGCGGTCTGCGGTGCGGTCTGCGGTGCGGCGACGGCCGGTGCCGTGCCGGCCAGGGCCGGCGTGCACAGCAGCAGGGCGGCCAGCGGCAGAACTCGCTTGCGTCTCACAGGGTGCTCCTCGGGAGGGAGGGGGATGAGGGTGAGCAGGGGTGGTACCGGCGGGCGCAGGACCCTCGGCGTGCGCCCGCCGGAGCTGGGGACGGGCCCGGTGAGGGGGTCAGCGCACGCTGCGGATCGGGAGGATGGCGAGCGCGCCGACCAGGGAGAGGGCCCCGCCGACGAGGAAGAGCGGGGTGTAACCGCCGAGGGCGGTGACGACGGCCGAGGCGACGAAGGGGGCGATGATCTGCGGCCCCGCGTTCGCGATGTTGAGTACGCCCATGTCGCGGGCGGCGTCCTCGGCCCGCGGCAGGACCAGGGTGACGAGCGCGGTGTCGACGGCCATGAAGCAGCCGAAGGCGAGTCCGTTGAGCGCGCTGAAGACGAGCATGCCGGTCCAGGTCGGGCTGATCACGGGGACCGCCATGACGAGCCCGGCGAGGGCGGCCGAGACACCGACGAACACCTTGCGGCGGTTCCACCGGTCGGACAGCAGACCGCCCACCACGGTGGAGAGGGCCATCGCGACCATCGACACGGGGGTCAGCACGGCCATCGCGGCGGGCGGGGTGAGCCCGTCGGGCAGGGTGATGTGGTCGTCGAGGATGTACAGCTGGTAGCCGACCACGGAGAAGTAGCCGAGGACCATCAGGGCCCGGCCGATGAAGGCCCACCGGAAATCGTGGTTGGCCAATGCCGAGAGGAACGCGGCCAGTTGGGCGCCGCGGGGTCTGGCGGGCTCGGGCACGACGGGCTCGGTGCGCGCGACGTCCCGGCAGAGCGTGCTGAGCAGCAGGGCGGACCCGGCGACGATGGCGCCGAGGATGAGGTAGCCGGTGCGCAGCTGGTCCGCGGTCTGGGAGGCGACGAGCACGCCGACCGTTCCGCCGATCGGCAGGCCGAGTCCGACCAGCGCGGACGCGGTGCCGCGGCGGGCGGCGGGGATCCGGTCGGGAACGATCGCGGTGACCGCCGCCTGGAAGACGTTCATGGTCGCCTGGATCAGGCACCAGCCGATGCCGACGAACAGCGCGGTGCTCACGCTGCCGAGGACGGCGAGGAGGACGAGCGAGGACAGGGCGCCGCCCAGGATCCACGGGTTGCGGCGTCCGCTGCGGTCGGAGAGGGCGCCGGCGATGGGGTTGAAGGCGGTGGCGAAGACCGCGCTGACGCCGCCGATGAGGCCGAGTACGGCGACCTTGTCGTCGGGGGCGATCGCGGCGATCTGGGTGGGCAGCAGGACGGAGCCGACGCCCATGTAGAGCGCCATCATCGCGGAGTTGGCGACCAGCAGGAGGAGCAGGAGACCACGCCGGGGGGCGGGCTCCCCGGTCGGGGGGACGGACGGTTCGACGACTTCGGGCGTGGCCATGACGACTCCTCGGGGGACCGAGCGGGGAGGTGGCGTGCGGGGAAGGCAGGGGCGGCCCGTGAGCGGGCGCCGGACGGCGGTGTCGCCGGGAATGTGCGGTGGCGGACGTCGTTCGTAACGTGATGGTGTTACACGTGTCACCAGGTGCGGTGGACACTGTGTAGCACCCATTTCCGGGCTCCGGAAGGCCCCTCGGCGGGTCGTTGTGCAGATCGTGACCGACGAGGAAGTCGATCTGCCATGACGTGTAACCGAGGTTCGGTGGCCATCGCGCACGGCAGATGTGTCGAGTGACCCTCCTGGTCTTGTGGCGGTCGTGACGCATGGGCAATACTCCGTGCCGCACCGCGACGACCCTGTTGCCGGCGGGCTTTCCCGCCCGGCCCGGCCCTGCCCGGCCCTGCCCGGCCCTGCCCGCCCCTGCCCGGCCCTGCCCGCCCCGCCCGCCCCGGCGTCGCGGGGTGCCGTGCGCCTTTCGCCGCGTCCCCGCTGCCTCCGGGCCGCTCCACCCCGCCGGATGCCGTCCGCTTCCGGAACCTCCGGACCCCCGCCCCCGCGGGGCCCTCCGCACTCCCCGCGCCCTCCGCGCCCTCCGCACTCCCCGCGCCCTCCGTACCTTCCGCTCCGCTGCGCTTTCCTGCGCTCCACACGCCCGTGCCTGCTCTCCGCGTGCCCCCACCGCTTGGGGAGACGACCGTGAAAGGCCCGCCATGTTCCCCTCGCCCTCGTATGTGCCGCCGTCCCGGCCGCCCGTCCCGATCCGCCCGCCCCGGCACCACCTTCCGGCGGCCCCGCCGCGCTACGCGCTCGGCCTCGGGATCTCCCTCCTGGTCCTCGCGCTGCTGGTCGGGCTGCTGCTCCGGCTGGACCGGCGGCCCTTCTTCCAGGGGCTCGACGACCGCTGGGCGGCCTCGGTGAACGACTCCGCCACCGCGGGATCCGCCGGCGACGGCCTCGGCGGCTTCACCACCGTCCTCGACCGGCTCGGCGGCCCGCTCGGCATGGTCGTCCCGCTGCTGGTGATCGGCTGCCTGTGCGTCTACGGGCGCTGGCGCTCGGGGCTGTTCGTCTTCACGGTCACCGTCGCCGCCAACCTCGTCGTGCTGCTGCCCCTCAAGGAGTTGGCCGACCGGCCGCGTCCGCCGCACCCGTGGGTCCTGGTCAGCGACGGCTCGTACCCGTCCGGCCAGGTGTTCAGCGCGGTGACGCTGGTGGTCTCCGTTGCGGTGGTGGTGTTCCCGCCGCGTGCGCGACGCTGGTGGTGGGTGTTCGGGGCCTCGTACGTCCTCGCCATGATGGGCAGCCGTACCTGGCTCCACGCCCAGTGGCTCAGCGACACCGTCGCCGCTGTCCTCGTCGGCGTCGGAACCTGCCTCGTCGTGTGGCGGGCGTTCGCTCCGCTACTGGAGGCGGAGTCGGAGCGGATGGCTTCGAACAGCCTGTGGCTGTGAGGTCCGCGCACTAGGGAGCTCGAATTATTGAGCATCGTTGACGTTCGGCAAATTTACGCCATACTCTCGATCGGCGGCGTGCATCCAGCGCGCGGCAGCGAGGAAGGAACGGCTCATGCCTCACTCCCCAGGCCGGGACCGGACGGTGGTGGACCTGCCCGCAGGTCGCCTGCGCGGCGCGAACGAGGGCGGGGTCGCCGTCTTCCGTGCCGTGCCCTACGCCGCCCCGCCGGTCGGTGACCTGCGCTGGAGGCCCGCGCAACCGCACGCAGGCTGGACCGGGACGCGCGACGCCACCGCCGACGGCCCGAGTGCGCCGCAGATGTACGTGGAAGGCGGCGACCCGGTGCTCGGTGGGCACGGGTCGCCCCCCTTCGACGAGGACTGCCTGACCCTCAACCTCTGGACGCCCGCCGCCGACGACGCCCGGCGTCCGGTGCTGATCTGGATCCACGGCGGCGGCTTCGTGTCCGGCTCCGGCTCACTGCCCGGCTACTCGGGCGAGACCTTCGCGCGCGACGGCGACCTCGTTGTGGTGAGCATCAACTACCGCATCGGGCCGCTGGGTTACCTCTACCCCGGTGACGAGGAGAGCGAGGGGGCCGGCAACTTCTGGCTCACCGACCAGCTCGCCGCCCTGCACTGGGTGAGGGAGAACATCGCCGCCTTCGGCGGCGACCCGGACCGCGTCACCGTCGCGGGGCAGTCCGGCGGCGCGGTGTCCACCGCCGCCCTCGCCGGCCACCCGCAGGCCGAGGGGCTGATCCGGCGGGTGATCCTGCAGAGCCCGCCCTTCGGGCTGGACCTGCCCGTCCCGGCCGCGTACCTGGAGCGCACCGCCGCCTATCTGGAGCTGGCCGGCGCCAAGGACCTGGCGGAGCTGCGCACGCTGCCCTGGCCCGAGTTGATCGGGGCGGGCGGCGCGCTGTTCGGGCAGACCATGCGGTGGGGGTACTGGCCGACCCCCTTCCTGCCCGTGATCGACGGTGTCACCCTCTCCTGCCACCCCGCGCGGGCCCTGCTCGGCGAGGCGGCGGCCGGCATCGACGTCATGATCGGCTGGACGCGGGAGGAGGCCAACTTCGGCTTCGCCCTGGACGAGGGGTACGCCGCCGCCACCCGCGAGCAGGTGACCGACCGGATCGCGGAGACGTTCGGGAGCGAAGCCGCCGAGGGGGTGTACGCGGCGTACGAACGGGCCCGGCCCGGTGCCCGTCCGGCCGACGTCCTCATGGACCTCATCACGGACGAGCTCTTCCGGGTGCCGGCGGTGCGGCTGGCCGAGGCCCGTGCCGCGGCGGGCAGTCCCGTATGGGCCTACCAGTTCGACCTTCCCACCCCCGCGTACGAGGGTCGGCTCGGCGCCGCGCACTGCCTCGAACTGCCCTTCGTCTTCGACAACTTCGACCAGTGGTCGCACGCGCCCTTCCTGACGGGCCTCGCTCCCGCCGTCCGCGACGGCCTCGCGTACGCCATGCACCGGGCCTGGATCGCCTTCGTGCGCACCGGCGACCCCAACCACCCCGACCTGCCGCAGTGGCAGCCGTACGACACGCGCTCCCGCACCACGATGCGCTTCGACTCGGTCGTGAGCGCTCTCGACGACCTCGCGGGAGCCTCCCGCCTCCTGCACCACCCCGTCACGGCGTGACACCCTCGACGCACTCGATGCCCGCGCTCCCTTGATTTGACTCGTGTAACCTCGTAAGGGAGAAGCATCAGCACCCGAGTGGAACCGCGCAGAAGGAGCGTCGAGGGACGTCATGGCCAAAGACACACACGTCCCGGCATCGATCACCAGCGCCGACGTGGCCCGCCTCGCCGGAGTGTCGCGTGCCACGGTCTCCTTCGTCCTCAACGACACCCAGGGCCACCGGGTCAGCGCGAGCACCCGCGCCCGGGTGCTCGACGCGGCCAAGCAGCTCGGCTACGTACCGCACGCCGCGGCCCGGTCCCTGCGCGCCGGCCGCAGCAACCTCGTCCTGATGCCCTCGTCGATCTCCGCGATCGGCCGACTCGTCAGCGACTGGGTCGACGACCTGCACAGCGAGCTCGACCGTTACGGCTACACGGCCGTGCTGCACACGGGCCGCTTCGCCGACTCCCTCGACGCCGCCCGGGCCTGGGCCGAACTGCGCCCCGCCGCCGTCGTCGCCCTGGACGGCGACCGCTTCACCCCCCAGGCGGCCGAGGTGCTGAGCCGCGCGGGGGTGCGCGGCCTGCTGGCCTTCGCGTCCCACCCGGTGGAGGGGGTGCACACCATCGGTTTCGACCACACCCGGATCGGCGCCGCGGCGGCCGAACACCTCATCGCACGCGGCCGGACCAGGATCGGCGTGGTCATGCCCCAGGAGCGCGGCCTCGGCACCCTCGCCGAGCCGCGCCTGGCGGGCGCCGAGTCGGTGGCGGCCCGGCACATGGCCACCGTCACCCCGGTGGAACTGTCCTACACCCGGGAGTCCGCGAGCGCCCTCGCCCGGCGCTGGCGCAGCCTCGACCTGGACGCGGCCTTCACCTACAACGACGAGTACGCCGCCCTGCTGCTGCACGCGCTCCAGGCCGAGGGCATCGTCGTACCGGACGAGGTCGCCCTCGTCGGCTGCGACGACCTCGTCCTGTCCGCGCTCCAGCAGCCCGCGCTCAGCACGGTCCGGCTCGAGATGCCGTCGGCCGCGCAGATCGCGGATGCCGTGCACGAGCTGGTCGAGACCGGAACGGCGACGCCGGTGCCGGCCGTGCAACCCGTTCTGGTCCACCGTCTGACGTCCTGACGTCCTGACGTCCTGACTTCCTGATGCCCTGAGGGCCCACGACCGCCTGTCCGTCACGCCGCGGGCCCGTCCGGCGGGCCTGCTCTGCGGGCTTCCTGGTCATGGGAGCGGGGGTCTGCCCGGCCCGCCGCACGGGCCGGGCAGACCCCCGTTCGGTCAGGCCGTGCCCGCGCCCGCGGCCGCCCCCCGGCGGTCGTGGGCGCGAGCACGTTCCCGGGCGAGCGCCGGGTGGAAGAGCCACCACGCCAGCAGTCCCACCCCCGCGCCCGCCGCGGCCCCGGCCACCGTGTCGCTGAGCCAGTGCGCGTGCAGCCAGGTACGGCTCCACATCATGGCCAGCGTGAAGGCCGTGCCCCCGATCCACCAGGCCCGTCGCCGGGCGGCCGGGACCAGGAGCACCCCGAGAAGCACGACCAGCAGCGCCGCCGTGGCTGCGTGGCCGGACGGGAAGGAGCCGTGGTCGACGCGGACCAGTGGATGGGCCGGGCGCGGCCGGTCCACCAGGTGCTTGAGGCCCTGGATGACGAGCATGTTGCCGCCGAGGTTGGCGGCGAGCAGGAAGCAGGCGCAGACCCAGCGCCGCCGGACGAGCAGCAGGACCAGCAGGGACAGCGGGATCAGGGCGCCGACCGGACCGCCGATCAGGTTCAAGGCCATGGCCGCGGCCTGGTAGATCCCCTCGTGGGGGCCGCCCATCCAGATCAGCCAGCGGTCGTCCAGCCCCTGGAAGGGGGAATGTGTGACGTCGGACCGTACGACGAGGGCCGGCGCCACGGCGGCGGCCAGCAGCAGGAGCGCCGCTATGAGGACGCCGCGGCTGCGCGGCGCACCGGACTCGGCGCGGCTCTCGCCGCCACCGGCCCGGTGGGGTCTGCGCCGTCTGTCGGGGGATGCGGTGGTCGGGTTGCCGGACATGGCTTGCCTCTCGTGACCGCGGCGGGGCCCGCGGCCGGGTGTGCTGTGAAGGGAACGCGGGGGCGCGGCCGGCGGGGTCGCGCCCCCGCGGTGGAACCAGGGGTGACCGGCGGGGTCGTCAGGCCCGCGCGCCGAGGTGACGGGCCAGGAAGGCCACGCCCCCCTCGACGATGGCGGGGATCTCGCAAGAGCCGAGGAAGATGTGGTCGGCGCCCTCCACGGGCTGCAGGGTGACCTGGCCCCCGGCGCTCGTCAGGGCCGCGGCGAGGGCCTCGCTCTGGCTGTACGGGACCAGGCCGTCGTGCGTCCCGTGGACCAGCAGGAACGGCGGCGGATTCGCTCCCTCCGCGTACGTCACCGGGCTCGCGGCCCGCGCCAGGTCCGGCCGCTCGGTGACGGTGGCGCCGAGCAGGGCCTCGTAGGGATCGGGGAACTCCCCGGCGGTGGGCATGGCCGGCATGGGGTGCTCCGACAGGGTCACGAGGTCGGAGACGCCGTACCAGTCGACGACCGCGCGGACCCCGGTGTCACCGGAGCCGACGCCCTGCGCGCCCTCCAGCGCCGCGCCCTGCGGGCTGTCGGGGCCGACGAGGCCGGCGAGCGCGGCGAGGTGACCGCCCGCGGACTCGCCCCAGACGCCGATCCGGTCCGGGTCGATGCCGAGGGCGCCGGCGAACGTGCGGACGTAGCGGATCGCGGCCTTCACGTCGTGCAGCTGGGCCGGGAAGGGCGCCTCGAGGCTGTGCCGGTAGTCGATGGAGACGAGCGCGAGCCCGGCCCCCAGTACGGCCCCGTGCAGCAGTGCGGCGGGCACGGTCGGCGGCGGGTAGCGTCGGTCGCCGTCCAGCCAGCCGCCGCCGTGGATCCACACGACCGCCGGGAACGGGCCCTCGCCGGCGGGCACCTGGACGTCGAGCAGCCGCGGGCGGTAGCCGGGCGTGGTCGCGTAGGTGATCCCGTCGAAGCGGCGCACGCCGTCCGTGCCCTCGACGGGCGCGACGGGGGAGCGGTACGGCGGCGGTGGCCAGGTCATGTCGGCGATGTCGATCTCGGCGGGAGGAGATTGCGTCATTGCGGCCCTTCCAGAAAGGTTCGGCGGCGGCCCTGCGCCCGATGGCGCGGTGGTCCTGCCGCCCGGTGGTCCTGTGGTGCGACGGCCCGGTGGGGCGGTCGAAGGCTTCGCGTCGTTTGTCCGAAATGCTTGCGCGAGCCATCGGGGGAGGCGTAGCGTGTTACACGTGTAATCAAGGACTCTAGCGACGCATTTCCGCTGACCACAAGCCCAGGAACGATCCAGTTTCCGGATCGGTAACACGAGCTGCTCCAGTGGCGCCGTCGCCTTTCCCCTCCGGGAGCACGTCATGCTCACCCTCGCCGACACCCCTGCGGTTCCCGCGGTCCGAAGCTACGTCCGCTGGGTCGCGGACCCGGACGCCGCGAGTGTTCCGCAGGTCAGGTCCCGTGTGCGCGCCACCCTCGACGGCTGGCGGGTCCCGGCCGAGGCGGCCGACGCCCTGCTGCTGGCCGTCAGTGAACTCGTCGGCAATGTCGTCCGGCACGCCGGCGGCGGCGCCGGACGGATGCGGGTCGCCGTGGCGGTGGGCGGCGGCTGGCTGCGGCTGGAGGTCGCCGACCGGGGGCCCGGCCTGCCGCGGCTGCCCGCTCCCCGTGCGGAGGTCGACCTGGAGTGCGAGGGCGGCCGCGGGCTGCTGATGGTGCAGCTGCTGACGGCCGAGCTGGGCGGCGAACTCTCCTTCGTGGCACATGAGTTCGGCAAGTCGGTCCGGGTGTGCGTCCCGGCTCCCTGAGTCGCGATCCGCCGGGCGTTCCGGGTCGCCCGGGGGAGGGTCGGCGGGGCCCTGGACGCAGTGCGATATCGCGAAATGTTGACGGACGACAAATATTCGACATATCTTGCACTCATCTCCCCGCTGCTCCCTGATTGAGGTGCCGCCCCATGGAGCTCTCCCCTTCCGCGTATGCCGACCCGTTCTGTCGTGATCGGCTTCCGCCCTCCGCCCTCTGGCCCGAACTCCACTTCGATCTACCGGAGTTGGAGTACCCGGACAGACTCAACTGCGCCCGGCGCCTGCTCGACGACGCCGTCGAGCGGCACGGCCCCGACCGCCCCTGTCTGCTCACCCCGACCGAGCGCTGGACCTACGGCGAACTGCAGCACCGCGCCAACCAGGTCGCCCAGGTGCTCACGGAGGACTTCGGACTCCTGCCGGGCAACCGCGTCCTGCTGCGCGGTCCCAACAACCCCTGGCTCGTCGCCGCCTGGTTCGGCGTCCTGAAGGCCGGCGGCGTCGCCGTCACGACCATGCCGCTGCTGCGCGCCGGAGAACTCGCCGAGCTCACCGACATCAGCCGGCCCTCGCTCGCCCTGTGCGACCACCGCTACGCCGAGGAACTCGACGCGGGCCACCGCCCCGGGCTGCCCGAGCTGCCTGTCCTCACCTACGGGGGCCCCGGACCGGCGGACCTGGTCGCGCGGTGCGCGACCAAGAACGGCCGGTTCGACACCGTGGTCACGGCCGCGGACGACGTGGCGCTGATCGCCTTCACCTCCGGTACGACCGGAGCCCCGAAGGCGACCCTGCACTTCCACCGCGATGTCCTGGCCAACGCCGACACCTTCTCCCGGCACGTCCTCAAGCCCCGCCCGGACGACGTGTTCACCGGCACACCACCACTCGCCTTCACCTTCGGGCTCGGCGGGCTCGTGGTCTTCCCACTCCACGTCGGGGCCGCGACCCTGCTGCTGGAGCAGGCGGCCCCGCTGCGGCTGGCCGAGCTGGTCGCGGAGCACAAGGTGACCGTGCTGTTCACCGCGCCCACGGCCTACCGCGCGATCATGGAGGCCGGGGCGGTGGACCGGCTGGCCGGGCTGCGCCGCTGCGTGTCCGCCGGCGAACCGCTCCCGGCCGCCGTGTGGCACGAGTTCCACGCCGCCACGGGCCTGCGCATCATCGACGGCATCGGGGCCACCGAGATGCTGCACGTCTTCATCTCCGCGGCGGACGAGGACATCCGGCCGGGTGCCACGGGCCGTCCCGTCCCCGGCTACCGCGCCGCCGTGGTCGACGAGCACGGCGATCCGGTCCCCGACGGGCAGCCCGGCCTGCTCGCGGTCACCGGTCCCACCGGCTGCCGCTACCTCTCGGACCCGCGCCAGGCCTCGTATGTCAGGAACGGCTGGAACGTCACCGGCGACACCTACATCCGCGATGCGGAGGGCTACTTCTGGTACGTCGCCCGCAGCGACGACATGATCGTCTCCTCCGGCTACAACATCTCGGGCCCCGAGGTCGAAAAGGCCCTCGCCACCCACCCGTACGTCGAGGAGTGCGCGGTCGTCGGTGCCCCGGACGCCCGGCGCGGCATGCTCGTCAAGGCGTACGTGGTGCTGGGCGCGGGCATCCCGGCGGACGGTTCGACCGTCCGCGCGCTCCAGTCCCACGTCAAGCAGGCCATCGCCCCGTACAAGTACCCGCGTGCCGTCGAGTTCGTCGGCGCACTCCCGCGCACCGGCACCGGCAAGCTCCGGCGCGGTGAACTGCGCGACCGCGCCCGGGCCGACGGCGCCCCGGCGCCCGACGCCGCCCGGGCGCCCGCCACGGCTCCCGCCCCGGCTCCCGCCCGGGCCGTCACCCCCGGGCCCCCCGAGCCGACCGGTGTCGTCGTCGAACGCCGCGTCGAGTGGACCGACACCGACGCCGCCGGCCACTACCACCACTCCACCGTCGTGCGCTGGGTCGAGGCGGCCGAGGCCGTCCTGCTCCACCGCCTCGGGCTGTCGCACCTGTTCGGCAGCACGCCCCGGGTCCACTTCGAGGCGGACTACCGGGCCCGGCTCTGGTTCGGGGAGGCCGTGCGCACCGAGCTGAAGGTCACCAAGGTCGGCACGGCCTCCCTGCACTACGCCTTCACCGTACGCGGCGCACAGGGCGGCGAGGCGGCCACCGGCCGCATGGTCATCGCCCACTCGGCCGCCCACGCGACCGGGTCGACCCCCTGGCCCGCAGAGGTACGGGAACTGCTGGGCACGGCCGGACCGCAGCAACCGGAACTACTCACCACCGCGCAAGCACCAGGAGGCACGCCGTGCGCGTCGCAGTCATAGGAGGAGGGCCCGGCGGACTGTACTTCGCGGCCCTCGCCAAGCAGCTCTCCCCGCACTGGGAGGTCACCGTCTGGGAACGCAACGCCCCTGACGACACCTTCGGCTTCGGGGTCGTCTTCTCCGACGAGACCCTCGACGGCATCGCCCAGGCCGACCGCGAGATCCACGAGGCGATGTCGGCCGAGTTCGCCCGCTGGGCCGACATCGACGTCCGCTACCGCGGCGGCACCCTCACCTCGGGCGGCCACGGCTTCGCCGCCCTCGGCCGCCAGCACCTCCTGCGGATCCTCCAGCAGCGCTGCGCCGCCCTGCAGGTGGACGTCCGCTACCGCACCCAGGCCCCGCCCGCGGCCGAACTCGCCGCCACCTACGACCTGGTGGTGGCCTGCGACGGAGTACGGTCGGCCACCCGCGCCGCCTACGCCGACACCTTCGGGACCGACCTCGACGAGCGTGCCGGCCGCTACATGTGGCTCGGCACGGACAAGGTCTTCGAGGCCTTCACCTTCATCGTCGACGAGCAGGACTTCGGCACCCTCCAGGTGCACGCGTACCCCTACGACGCCACCCGCTCCACCTTCATCGTGGAGATGGCGCAGGACGCGTGGCGGCGCGCCGGTTTCGAGGAGTTCGCCGACCGCGACCATCCGCCCGGCACCAGCGACGAGGACAGCATCCGGCGCTGCGAGGAACTCCTCGCCGGCCACCTCGACGGCCACCGCCTCATCCCGAACAACTCCAAGTGGCTGCGCTTCACCACGGTCCGCAACCGCACCTGGCGGCACGAGAACGTCGTCCTGCTCGGCGACGCCGCCCACACCGCGCACTTCTCCATCGGCTCCGGCACCAAGCTCGCCATGGAGGACGCCCTCGTCCTGGCCGCCAGCCTGCACGAACACCCGGACGTGCCGACCGCGCTCGCCGCCTACGAGGAGGAGCGCAGGCCGGTGGTGGAGTCCACCCAGCGCGCGGCCCAGGCCAGCCTGGAGTGGTTCGAGCACATCGACCGTTACACCGGCCAGGACCCGCACCAGTTCGCCTTCAACCTCCTCACCCGCAGCCGCCGCGTCACCTACGACAACCTGCGCGTGCGCGACGAGGGCTTCACCACTGCGGTCAACCGCGCCTCGACCGTCCCGCCGATGTTCCGGCCCTACCCGCTCGGCGGACTGCTGCTGCGCAACCGGGTCGTCGTACCGCCCACCGCCCTGCACACCGCGCGCGAGGGGATCCCCGGCGACTTCGACCTCGTCCACCTCAGCACGCAGGCCATCGGCGGGGCCGGGCTGGTCCTCGCCGGAATGACGGCCGTCAGCGCCGACGGCCGGGCCACCCCCGGATGCCCCGGCCTGTGGAACGACGAGCAGGGGGCAGCCTGGCGGCGCATCACCGACTTCGTCCACGGCCAGTCCGACACCTGCCTCGGCATCCAGCTCACGCACGCCGGCCGCCGCGCGGCCGCCCACGGCGGCGGGCAGCCGGTCGCCGCCTCGGCCCTGCCCTGGGACGAGCGGGGCCCCGTACCGCGCGAGGCCGACCGGGCCGATATGGACGCGCTCGTAAGGGACTTCACGAGCGCGGCCCGGCGGGCCGACCGGGCCGGCTTCGACGTACTGGAACTCCAGTACGGGCACGGGCACCTGCTCTCCGGCTTCCTGTCCCCGCTGACCAACCGCCGCACCGACGAGTACGGTGGCGACCTGGCCGGCCGGCTCCGGCTGCCGCTCGAAGTGCTGCGCGCCGTAAGGGAGGTGTGGCCGGCCGGCAAGGCACTGCTCGTACGGATCTCCGCAGCCGACTGGGCCGAGGGCGGCACCACCGAGGCCGACGCCGTCCGGATCGCGGGCGCGCTCGCCGAGGCGGGCGCCGATGCCATCGACGTGTCCACCGGTGAGGTCGTCGCCCACGAGCAGCCCCGCTACGGCCGCAGCTACCAGACCCCGTACGCCGACCTCATCCGCAACGCCACCGGGGTCCCCACCATCGCCGTCGGCGCGATCTCCACCTACGACGACGTCAACTCGATCCTCCTGGCCGGCCGGGCCGACCTGTGCGGTGTGGGCCGCGCCCAGCTCCACGACCCCCTGTGGACCCTGCACGCGGCGGCCGCCCAGGGCTACCAGGGCCCGGCCGCGCCCTGGGCACGCGCCTGGCGGGCGGGCAGCGGGCGGCCCCCGTCGGCCCGCACCGACCGGATCCCGCCGCGCCTGGAACTCCTGCGCCGGCCCGCCGTATCCGTCCACCGCCGCTGGCTGCCCCGCGCAGCGGTTCCCGCCCACCGATAGCCGGAGGTGCCCACGCACATGGACAGGGACCACCTGCCCCGCTTCACAGCAGCGGCCGTCCAGGCCGCGCCCGTCTACCTCGACCCCGCCGCCACCGTCGACAAGGCCGTCACCCTGATCGCCGAGGCCGCGGCGGGCGGCGCCGAACTCGTCGTCTTCCCGGAGGTGTTCGTCCCCGGGTACCCCTACTGGAACTGGACGATGAACCCGGTCCAGGGATCGCCCTGGTTCGAGCGGCTCCAGCGCGCCTCCGTCGACATCCCCGGCCCGCACGTCGACCGGCTGCGCGCGGCGGCCCGCCGGCACGGCGTCGTCCTCGTCATCGGGGTCAACGAGCGCGTCCCGCACAGCCTCGGAGTCCTCTACAACACCCTGCTCACCATCGGGCCCGACGGCGAACTCCTCGGAGTGCACCGCAAGCTGGTGCCGACCTGGGCCGAGAAGCTCACCTGGACCGGCGGCGACGGCAGCTCGCTGGTCGTCCACGACACCCCCGTCGGCCCCCTCGGCGCGCTGGCCTGCGGCGAGAACACCAACACCCTCGCCCGCTTCGCCCTCCTCGCACAGGGCGAACTCGTCCACGCCTCCTGCTACATCGCGCTGCCCGTGGCCCCCGCCGACTACGACATGGCCGACGCGATCGCCGTCCGTACCGCCGCCCACAGCTTCGAGGGCAAGGTCTTCTCCGTCGTCGCCTGTTCGACCGTCTCCCCGGAGATCGTGGACGCCGTCGCCGGGGACGACGAGGAGCTGCGGGCGCAGTTCACCCGCCCCCGCAGCGCCCTGTCCGGGATCTTCGGCCCCGACGGCCGCCCGGTCACCGAACCCCTCGTCGACGAGGAGGGCATCGTCTACGGGGAGATCGACCTCGCCCGGTGCATCCAGCCCAAGCAGATGCACGACATCGTCGGCCACTACAACCGCTTCGACGTCTTCCGCCTCGAAGTGGACAACCGGCCCAGGCCGCCGGTCACCTTCACCGCGCCGCCCACCGCGCCCACCGCGGCGCCGCTCGCTCCCGCCGCTCCCGAGGAGGACGTATGACCATCGAGCAGGACGACACCAAGCTCGGCCGCGCCCGCGTGTGCGACACCCCGGAACTCGAGCGTTACTACGAGGAGCTCGCCACCCTCGACGCGGGCGCGCTGTGGACCGTCGCCAACGACATCGAGCCCTGGTACCCGCAGCCCCGGTCCGTTCCCGTGCTCTGGCGCTACGCGGACCTGCGCCCCCTGGTCCACAAGGCCCTCGGCCTGGTCAAGGGCGACGACGCCGGCCGCCGGGTCGTCATGCTCGTCAACCCGGGCCGTAAGGACGTCAGCGCCGCCGCCGGACTCCTCTACACCGGGCTGCAGATCATGGGCCCCGGCGAGGCCATGACCGCCCACCGCCACCAGGCCGCGGCCCTGCGCTTCGTGCACGAGGGCACCGGAGCGTGGACCGTCGTGGACGGCCAGAAGCTCAAGGTCGGCCCCCGAGACTTCGCGATCACCCCCAACGGGACCTGGCACGAGCACGGCAACGACGCCGACGACGCCCCGGTCATCTGGCAGGACGGACTCGACATCCCCCTGGTCAACGCCCTGGACGCCGGGTTCTACGAGGTCCACCCCGAGCTGTACCAGACCCCCGGAAAGGTCATCAACTCCTCGGTCCTGACCTACGCGGCGAACCTCCTGCCGTACGGCGCGCAGAAGTGGGCCCGGCCCTACTCCCCGCTGCTCGCCTACCCCTGGGAGCCCACCTACGAGGCCCTGCTGGGCCTCGCGAGGGCGAGCGAGGGGTCCCCGTACGACGGGATCATCGCGGAGTACACCAACCCGGTGACGGGCGGCCCGGTCATGCCCACCATGGGCGCCCACATGCAGCTGCTGCGCCCGGGCCAGGCCACCCTCGCCCACCGCCACACCGGCTCGGTGATCTACACGGCGGCCAAGGGCCGCGGCGTCTCGGTGATCGCCGGGCAGCGCTTCGAGTGGCGGCAGGGCGACATCTTCTGCGTCCCGTCCTGGGCCTGGCACGAGCACCACAACCTCGACCCGGCCGAGGACGCCTGCCTCTTCTCCTTCAACGACTTCCCCGTCATGCGCTCGCTCGGGTTCCACCGGGAAGAGGCGTACCCCGACCACGGCGGCCACCAGCCCGTCACCGCCCAGCCCGTCACCGCCGCCTGACGCACGAGGAGCCCCCGCATGCGCGTACTGACCTTCACCCACGGCCCCGACGGCACCACCGAACGCCTGGGAGTGGAGAGCGACGGCCTGGTCCTGGACCTCGCCGTCCTCGCCGACCACGCCGGCGTACGACTCCCGCCCGACCTGCTGTCGTTCGTCCAGGCGGGTCCCGCCGCCCTGGAGGCGGCCCGGAGCCTGCTCGCCGCGGACCCCGCCGGACGCCCGGCCGGAGCCGTCCACCGCCCGGACGGCGTGACCCTGCGCGCACCCCTGCGCCCCGGCAAGATCATCGGAGTGGGACTCAACTACATCGAGCACGTCGAGGAGTCCAGCCGCAGCCTCGACACCGACAAGGACCTGCCGCCGCGCCCGGTCCTCTTCGGCAAGCCCGCCACCGCCGTCACGGGCCCCGGAGCGCCGATCCTGCACAACGCCGACCTGACCACCCAGCTGGACTGGGAGTGCGAACTCGCCGTCGTCATCGGCCGCAGGGCCTTCCGGGTGAGCGAGGAGGAGGCGTACGACCACATCTTCGGCTTCAGCATCGTCAACGACATCAGCGCCCGCGACCAGCGCCGCTCCGGCCAGTGGTTCTTCTCCAAGGGCCAGGACTCCTACGCCCCCTTCGGCCCGGTGGTCGTGACCCGCGACGAGATCCACGACCCGATGTCCCTCGACCTCTCGCTGCGCGTCAACGGCGTCACCAAGCAGAAGTCGAACACCCGGCACATGCTCTTCCCCATCGCGCGGCTCATCGCCGACATCAGCTCCGGCATGACCCTCGAACCCGGGGACGTCATCGCGACGGGCTCGCCGTCAGGCGTCGGCGCCGGCATGGTCCCGCCCGAATTCCTGCGCCCCGGTGACATCGTCGAGGCCACGGTCGAAGGAATCGGCACCCTGAGCAACCCCGTCGTCGACGCCCGCTGACCCCGCAGCCGCACAGAGGAGCACCCGTGTCACCCCGTACCTACCGCATCGGCCAGATCGTGCCGAGCTCCAACGTCACCATGGAGACCGAGGTCCCGGCCATCCTCCGGGCCCGCCAGGCAGTCGTACCCGATGAGCGCTTCACCTTCCACTCCAGCCGGATGCGCATGACGCATGTGACCCCGGAGCAGCTCAAGGCCATGGACGCCGACTCCGACCGCTGCGCGGTGGAGCTCTCCGACGCCCGGGTCGACGTACTGGGCTACGCCTGCCTGGTCGCGATCATGAGCATGGGCCTCGGCTACCACCGCACCTCGGAGCAGCGGCTGCACGCCCGCACCGCCGAGAACGGCGCCCCGGCGCCCGTCGTCACCAGCGCCGGGGCCCTCGTCCACGGGCTGCACACCATCGGCGCCCGGAAGATCGTGCTGCTGGCCCCCTACATGCGCCCGCTCACGCAGACGGTCGTGGACTACCTCACGCACGAGGGCATCGAGGTCCTCGACCACCAGGCCCTCGAAATCCCCGACAACCTCGACGTGGCCGCCCACGACCCGGCCCGGCTACCGGGCCTCGCGCGGGCACTGGAGTACGCGGACGCCGACGCGGTCGTGCTCTCGGCGTGCGTGCAGATGCCCTCCCTCGGCGCCATCGAGGAGGCCGAGCAACTCCTGGGCAAGCCGGTGGTGTCCGCGGCGGTCTGCACCGCCCACCAGATGCTCCGGGCCCTGGACCTGGACGCGGTGGCCCCGGGGGCGGGCCACCTGCTGTCGGGCAGGTACGCGCGGACACCCCTGCCGGGGCGGCCGGCCTAGCCGTACGCCGCGGTGGCCGGTACGGCTACGGCAGCGGCGGCGGTGTGTACGTCGGACCGGGACCCGCGGTCGGCGTCCCCGCCCGTGCCGCCGGCGGCGTCGAATCGGGCGATCGTAGCTCAGCCCCGCGGGAGCCCTCCCGGCAGGATGATCGTGACCCCGCGCGCTGCAGCCGTACCCATCGCGGCGAGCGCCGCCGGGGCCGCGTCGAGCGGGATCGTCGAGGTGACGAGCAGGTCCGGCCGCAGCACCCCGCCCCGTACCAGCTCCATCATCGGCGGGTACGCGTGCGCCGCCATCCCGTGGCTGCCGAGGATCTCCAACTCCCAGCCGATCACCCGGTCCATCGGCAGCACCGCCGCGCCGGCGGCCGCCGGCAGCAGCCCCACCTGCACGTGCCGCCCCCGCCGGCGCAGCCCGGACACCGAGGCCGCGGCCGTCGTCGGCGATCCCAGCGCGTCGAGAGAGAGGTGCGCGCCCCCGCCGGTCAACTCCCGCACCGCCCACGCGGTGTCGGCGCCGTCGCGGGCGTCCACGCCGTGCACGGCGCCGAACGTCCGCGCCAGGTCCAGTGCCCCCGGCGCCGTGTCCACGGCGATCACCCGGGCCCCGGCCGCCGCCGCGATCATCACCGCGGACAGCCCCACCCCACCGCAGCCGTACACGGCCACCCATTCGCCCGCCGCCACCCTGCCCTGCGCCACCACCGCCCGGAACGCCGTCGCGAAGCGGCAGCCGAGCCCGGCGGCCGTCGCGTACGAGAGCTCCTCGGGGACGGCCACGAGGTTCACATCGGCGTGGTCCAGGGCCACGTACTCGGCGAAGGACCCCCAGTGCGTGAATCCGGGCTGCGTCTGCCGGGCGCACACCTGGTGGTCGCCGGCCGCGCAGTCGGCGCAGCTGCCGCAGGCGCACACGAACGGCGCCGTGACCCGGTCGCCGACCCGCCAGTTCGCGACGCCCGACCCCACGGCCTCGACCACGCCGGCGAGTTCGTGCCCGGGGACGTGCGGCAGCACGATGTCCGGGTCGTGCCCCATCCAGCCGTGCCAGTCGCTGCGGCACAGCCCGGTGGCCTCCACCCGCACCACCACCCCGCCCACCGGCGGACCCGGTTCCGCGACCTCCCTGACCTCGGGCCGCTCGCCGTACCGCTCGAAGACCACCGCTCGCATGGGTCCCGCCCTCCGCTCGACTGACCGGCACGCTACCCGGCTCCGCACCGCCTCCCGAGGCTGCGCCGGTCTGCCCGGCCGGCGGGGGTGGTGCGTCAGGGCGCGCCCTGACCGGCCCGGGCCAGGGCCAGTACCCCCGCGCAGATCAGGGCGATCCCCAGCAGCTGGGGGAGGAGCCACCAACTCGCCCTCAGGTGTTCCTCGTACAGGACCACGCCCAGCGCGACGCTGATGCTCGCGTCGCCCAGGGTCAGCGCGGGCTGCGAGGCGACCAGCGGACCGCCCTGCATCGCGTGCTCCAGCAGCAGCAGGGCGCAGATGCCGCTCGCCCCGAAGGCGTACGTCTCCCAGGTGGTCAGGAAGGCGACGAAACCGCTGTCGTCGAGGACGTGCACGGCGGACTTCATCAGGGCGGCCGTGAGCGCGTAGCAGACGGCCGTGGCGGCGCCGAGGCAGCCGGCCCGCGCGCGGCCGGGCGGGCGGCGCAGCCCGGCGACGGCGAGGAGGGCGACCACGACCGCGCACGCCGCCAGGGCCACCACCCAGCGCTCGGCGGGCACGTCCGTACGGTTGCCCGCGGGCGAGGCGGCCACCAGCGCGAGCCCGAGCCCCGCCACCACTCCCGCCACGGCCAGCCACAGTGTTCCCGGCAGCCGCTGACGGGTCACCAGCGAGGCGATCAGCAGCGCGAGCGGCAGCTCCAGCACGAACAAGGGCTGTACGAGGGCCAGCGCGCCCGTCGCCAGTGCCACGGCCTGCCCGACCCCGGCCGCGATGACGGCGAGGATGCCGCCGATCCACAGTGGGCGCCGCAGCAGGTCGAGGACCAGGCCGAAGCGGAAGCCGTCGCTCTGCGGCACGGTGAGCGCGGCCCGCCGCTGGAGCACGGTGGCCAGTGCGTTGCTGAGCGCCGCGAACAGCGCGAAGAGGACCGGCAGGACGACGCCCATGACCCGATCCTCACGGTGCCCGCCGCCCGTCCGCGCCACGACACCGGGCCGGGGCCCTCGGGCCCCGCGCTTTCCCCCGTCCGGACCTGCCGGTCAGCCCTCGGCCCGCTCCTCGGCCCGCTCCTCGCAGCGCTCCGCGGCCCGGCGCAGGGCCAGCGCCGCGAGGGCCTCGGGGGCACCGGCCTGGCCCCGGATGCCGGGGAAGGCGTTGACGTCCACGATCAGCGGGGTCCCGCCGCCCGTGTCGATGATGTCCACGCCGTAGACGTCCAGCGCGAACACCGCGCCCACCTCCCGCACCAGGGAGGCCCATCCGGACGGCAGTTCGGCCAGGGGCAGGGGGCGGGTGGGGCCGCGGCCCCCGGGGGAGAGCTCGGAGCGGCGCAGAGCCGAGAAGACCTGGTCCCCGATCGCCCAGAGCTTGTGGTCCCAGCCGCTGTTGGGCGCGTACTCCTGCACCACGACGGGCTCGTGCGGCCACTCCCGCGCCAACTCCCGCAGGCGTGCCGTGTCGTCGACGCGGCCGACGAGGTCGCCGCGGCGGCTGAGGCGGCTCTTGACCACCACGGGGGCGTCGAGCCGGGCCGAAGCGGCCCACCCGGAGAGGGACGCGTGGGTACGGGTCGCGGCGAAGGGCAGTGCGGCCCGCAGGGCGAGTTCCGCCATCCGCGTACGGTCCTGGCACAGCGCGGTGGCCGCCGCGGAGTTCACCACCGGCGCCCCGTGTCGCTCCAGGTACCGTGCGAGATCCAGCGCGTGGGGCGTGCGCGACTTCAACAGGTACACGTCGGCCAGCGGCAGTGGCAGCGGCGCGTCCCCGAGCGGGACCGGATCGAGGGCTTCGACCGCGTGGTCCGGGGCGAGCAGGGCCGTGGTGGCCGCCAGGAGCGGATGCCCGGGCTCCGGGGTGATCAGGCCGATCCTCACGCGCCGTCGCCCCCCACGATCGAGGCCTGCGCCGGGATCGACAGGGGCAGCGCGTACGGCAGCGCCACGGGCGTCGGCGGCGGCGTCGCGGAGCCGCCCGCGCCGGCCAGCTCGAGGACCGCGCGCGCCACCCGGGCCGCCGCGTCCGGCACCTGACGGAAGCTCGGGAAGTCGTTCACGTCGACGACCACCGGCCCGTCCGGGCCCAGCAGCACGTCCACGCCGTACAGGTCCAGCCCGTAGACCGCCCCCACCCGGGCGGCGATCGCCGCCACCTCGGCCGACAGCGGCACGCGGCGCTCCCGTACCGAGGGGTCCGGGTGCAGCGGGGAGCACCGCTCGGTCGCGAACAGCTCCCCGCCGACCGCGTACACCTTGATGTCCGTGCCCGAGTTGGGCACGTACGGCTGGGCGATGAGCAGGCCCTCGCCCGCGAGCACGGGCAGCAGCGACTCCAGCCGCTCCGGCGAGGACACCAGGTGCACGGCCCGCCCGGAGCTGCCGTCGGCGGGCTTGACGACGAGCGGGTACTCCGCCTCCGGGATCTCCCTGAGCAGCTCGGGCCGGGCCACCGCGTAGGTGGGCGGCAGCGGGAGCCCCCGGCCGCGTCCCAGGGCGGCGGCCAGCGCCTTGTCCCGTACGCCCCGGATCGACCGGGCGTCGTTGACGGTGGTCGTCCCGGCCGCGGCGGCGGCTTCGAGCAGCGTCAGGCCCGGGCCGCCGGACACCGTCTTGAGCACCCAGGCGTCGTGCGCACCCGCGTCCACCACCTCGGTCATGCGCAGGAGCGAGCCGCCCGGCCGCACGACGTCGACCTGGTGCCCCCACGCGGTCAACTGCCGGATCACCTCGTTCGGCATGCCGTCGTGGCGGTAGTGCTCCTCCACCAGGAAGCAGAGCCTCATGGACCTTCCCCATATTCCCCGGACGTCCGCCGATACCGTCCGGCGAGTTGTGACGTCACAGGATGTCATGGACCGCAATGTGATGATCGGTCCGCGTGTGGGCTTGCTTGCCGTCCCGCCCTTTCCGGACGGCCGGAGCAGGCGCGGGGCCGCGGCCGTCCGCGGACGGCGCGGCTGCGCCGGCCGGCGTGGAACGCGGCCGCGCCCGCTGCCGATCCGGGCGCGGGCGCCGGAAATCCCGGTGAATGATCGGACAATCGGCTGCTAGGTTGATCGCGTGCCGAAGCTGAATCAGATCATCGCAGTGGAAAAGGGCGTCAAGTCCAAGTCCCTCCAGGAGCTCACACAGGCTCACCACGACGTCCAGAAGCCCGCCCTGCTGGCCGGCATCTCCCGGACCTACCAGCCCAAGGACGAGGAGGGCGAGCAACTGCCGCCCGAGTCCACCCGGGTGCAGGTCATGGCCGAGGACGTGCTGCGGGCTACGGCCGGGACCCTGACGCGGCTGTTCGACGTGACGGCGACCAAGGACTGGGCGAATCGCACCGCGGCCGCCGACGTCGTCGTGGAGGGAACGGTCCTGCTCGCGCAGGTGCCCGTCCCGTACCTGCTCTTCCTGGAGAAGCAGCTCACGGACATGCACACCTTCGTACGGAAGCTGCCGGTGCTGGACGCCTCCGAATCCTGGAACCTGGACCCGTCCACGGACTCCTGGAAGACGGACGCGGTGCGCACCATCCGCACCAAGAAGGTGCCGCGCAACCACGTGAAGGCCGAGGCCACCGAGAAGCACCCGGCGCAGGTCGAGGTGTACTACGAGGACGTTCCGGTCGGGTACTGGACGACCGTGAAGTTCTCCGGTGCGCTGCCCGCCCGGCGGGTCAACGAGCTGCTCGACCGCGTGGAGAAGCTCCAGCAGGCCGTCAAGTTCGCCCGCGAGGAGGCCAACAGCGCCGAGGTCAGCGACCAGCGGGTCGGGGACGCGGTGTTCGGCTACCTGTTCCGGTAGCCCCGATGACTCCCTCTGTATGTCTGCAGGGGGTGCGCGAGAGCGCAAGCTGAAACTGATGTTGAAGCTGAACTTGGGGTGTCAGTTGGGGGTTCGAATCCCTCCCCCGGCACAACGTGCCGGGGTGGCCCAAGCCGGTAGAGGCGGCCCCGTTAATCTCAGATTCTCGCTCCAGTCTCAGTATTCGCCGCCGAACACCGGATCGACCGAGCGTGGACGATCATCGATGGATGGGGGTTCAAGTCCCCTCTGCGCCTCTTTCGTGGCGCGGTAGTTCAAAGGCAGAACACGTCGATCTAAGAATGATCCGCGACTCTTAAACGTGCCGGTGTGCGCAATTGGGTGGCACACAGGAGCCCGGGAGCTGGATATGCTCCCGGGCTCCGTCACGTTCCGGTCAGACCGGTACGGACACGAACGCCTTGCCCGACTCGTTCTCGACCATGATCGCCCTGACGTCCGCAAGGTCCACGGCCGCCGATCCGTCCAGCGCCGCGCCCTTGCTCGAGCCGTTCCCCTGGCTTCCGGTGACCCAGCTGCCGGCGGTGGTGCGCGTACCGTTCTTGGAGACCACGACCAGCCGGCACCGCTCGCCCGGCGGCACTCCCGTGACCGCAGCGCGCACCCGCACCCACTTCGTGGCGGGCGTCATCTGCACGGTCATCCGCGCACCCGTGACCTGATCGGTCGCGGAGAGCACCTTGGTCCCGGCGGGCGGCGGCGAGGGGTCCGCCGTCGCCGTCGGGGAGGTCGGCGCGGGCAGTGCGACGGCCCCCGAATCGCCCGTCCCCAGCTGGGTGCCGGCCCAGAACACGGCGGCCAGTGAGGCGGCCACCGCCAGTCCCGCGAGCCCCGCGCGCCGACGAGAGTCACCGGCCCGCTCACCGCGCATCTGCCGCAGGGTGCGCTGGAGCAGCAGGTCACCGCCCTGCGGCGGACCGTCGAGGAACGCCTCGTCGGGCACCTCGCCCAGAGCCGCCTCCATCTCGCGCAACGCGGCCACCTCCTCCCGGCACTGCACGCACCCGATCGTGTGTTCCTCGACCCGGCGGATCTCCTCGGCGTCCAGGACGCCGAGTACGTAGGGGCCGAGCAGTTCCTCCTCGTGCCTCTGCCGGTTCATGCCACCACCTCACGCAGTCCGGCGGGCTGCTGGGGCGGCCTGCCCGATCGTTTTCCTTCTCTGGAGCCGACGTCCCTGAAGCCGTCGCTCTTGAAGACGTCGCGCAGCGCCTTGAGGGCGTAGTGCGAACGCGATTTGACCGTGCCCGCCGGGATGCCGAGGCTGTCGGCCGCCTCCGCGACACTGAGCTGCCGGTAGTACAACTCCTTCAGTACGTCACGGTGTTCCGGCGACAGCTGATCGAGGGCCCCCAGGACCGTCATGCTGTCCACCACCGAGTCGGCGTGGTCCGCCTCCACCGGGGGAGCGGACGAGGCTCCGGAGACCTCGGCGGGCCGGGCGGCCTTGGCCCGGTAGCGGTCGGTGATGATGTTGCGGGCCACGGTGAGCAGCCAGCCGCGCACCGAGCCCTTTCCGTTGACCAGCACCTCGGAGTGCCGCCAGGCCCGGATCAGCGTCTCCTGGACGACGTCCTCGGCGGCGGCCCGGTCTCCGGTGAGCCGGGTGGCGTACGCGAGCAGGGCATGGCCGTGCTCCTCGTACACCGACTTGATCAGTGCCTCATCGGTCGAGCCCCGCCGAGTGCGGGGCCACAGTGGTCCGGCCATCTCACCCTCTCCGTCTTCCTCGCATATGTGGTGCGGTCGGAACACGCCACGGGGACGCGTCCGGTTCATGTGACCTGCGTCACTCAGGTCCGGCAGGTGCGGCCCTCGTTGAGGCAGCCGACGACCGCGGCCATCTGCCGGTCGGTCATGGCGTTCACGAACATCGCGTGATCGGTCTTCGGGCTGTGCCGCTGCTCGGGGAAGGAGTCGAGCGCCACGTTCAGCCCCGGGGGGAGCTCGTAGGCGAGGGAGAGGCGCAGTTCGGGCACCGGGAAGGTGTCCTTCGGGCAGACCCCGTTCGCGGCGGGGAAGCGCAGGTGCGAGCGGTGCGTGGCGCCGACGGTGTCGAGGCCGTTCCAGCAACTCGGGAAGACCAGGGTGCGGGTCACGCGGTCTCCCGCGGGACAGCGCGGATAGCGCGTGGTGGTCCGGTCCGGGGAGCCCGCACAGCCCCAGCGGGCCCGGACGTCGGCCTCGCTGTCGGCCGTGCGGGCGACGGCGTCGCCCGTCATACCGCGCAGGAAGCGCGGCATCGCCACGACCTTGCTCACCGGGTTGCCGCGGTACTCCACGACCACCGAGGCCTCCGGCAGGATCTCGCCGACGTTGCCGTGCCCCGCAGACCCCTCGTGCGGGCCCGTGCCCGGGCGGTCGGGTCGCCGCAGGACGGGCCAGTAGTACGTGGACCGGTCGCCGCCACGGCAGCTCGTCGCGGCGGCCTCCAGGGAGGCTTCGGTCGACATCGCGTTCGTGGAGAGGTTCCCGACGTAGGCGTGCGTGTGGTGCGCGCCGCCGAGCAGGCCCGGGGAGACCACCAGATTGTCCTCGTTGTAGTGGCGCTGCTCGTTGCGGCCGCACTCCACGACCGCCGAGCCGGCCGACCCCTCGGGCCCCGGGGCGGGTGCGGCGGCAGGGGCGCGCGGCACGTCACGTATGTCGACATAGTCGGACGGTGCGGGCCGCCCGTCCGCCGTCCCGGTGTGCGGCCCGCCCGCCCGCGACGCTCCCAGTACCGCTGCGACCAGCCCGCCCCCCAGGACCAGGCAGATGACGAGCGTGAGCAGCCGGTTTTCTTTCCACATGGCGGTCACCGTTGCCGGTGGCGCCCCCGTCGTCAACCCGGCATCCGTATGGCGGTCGCGAGGAGGCGGACAGGAGCGGGTGGGTAGTCTCGACCCATGAGTTCGGGTGCGGGGACCGGGGGCGCGGGTACGGAGCTCGAGCAGGCGGACTGGGGTGCCACGCGCTCCTGGGTGGAGCAGGGGTTGCCCGGAGCGGAGCGCATCGAGAAGGCCGTGCGGCTGCGCGGTGGTTGGACCTCGCAGATGCGGCGCCTGGACCTCCGCGGTCCGGCCGGCCGGCGCTCCCTGGTCCTGCGGTCCTTCGTGCGGCCCTTCCACCTCCGGAACGCGCACGGGCTGCTGACCCGGGAGGCGGCGATCCTGCGCCTGCTCGCCGACACGGAGGTACCCGCCCACCCGCTCGACGGCCATCTGCACCTACGGCGCCGCCCGGTGGCCTGACCGGGTCCGGCGTCCCGCACGCCGGGAGGAAGGGGCCCAGGTTGTCCGTGGGGGCGCTTGTCCGGGCGGGCGGCGGCCGAGCACAGTGGGCCGTATGACATCAGCCCTGACCCCCGCCGATCTCCTGCACGCATTCGCCCGCACCCGCGCCTCGCTCGACGGCCGCGAGGTCACGTACTGGTGGACCGGGGACGTGCACTCCTGGGCGCCCGGCGAGCCCTACCGGCGCCTCTTCGGCTTCGAAGGGCTCAACGTCGCGCGCCTCGTGGCGGACGAGGAGACCGGCGGCCACCAGCTCCTGTCCAGGGAAGCCGCGTTCTACCTCGACCCCGCGACCCGGGAGATCCTGGAGACCTGGCAGGACAAGCCGGTGGTCCACGTCTGGAACGATCCGGCCAACCAGGAGTGGCGACCGTTCCCGGTCCCCGTGACGGAACTGGGCGACCAGGTCTGCTTCAGCCTGGAGATCCCGCTGGCCTACCCCTCGCCGCTGCCCGTCGCGCAGTACCCGGCCCACTCGGCCGACGACACCTACCGGGCCCTGGAGCTCTTCCAGTTCTTCGCGCCCGCGACCGCCCTGACCACCGACGCCGTGAGCGTCCCCGCCACGATGTCCTGGACCCGGATGTCCCCGTGGCTGCCCTGGATGGAACAGGGGCAGCGCCCCGGCGGCCTCACCTTCCACTGCCGTGGCCGAAAGCTGGACGCGTACACGCAGGTCCCGGAGCGCACCCGGGCCTACATCGCCGAGCGGCACCCCGCATTCGCCCAGGCGCCGGAGAAGTGGAGCGAGCCGAACGAGACCAGCTGGACCTACTTCCGCAGGCTCTTCCCGCCGCAGTAGTTCTTCCTGGTCAGCGCCCTACTGAAGGGCCCGAGGGGGGTGTCGCAGGGGGCGGACAAGGGTTTTCCCCGTATCGAGTTCATCCCGGTGTTGCCTACTGTCTGCCCACCGGCGATCTTCCCCTGACTTTACGGCACACACGCCAACCCCACATGGCGTGAAGGCCGCACCGTCGGGGGGAGAGCCGGGACTGCCGTTGCCCTGCCCCGCCGTTGCGGCTCGGCAACGTGGCGCGCGGCGGCCGGGGCGAGTTCGACCACCTCGCTCCCGGCCCCGCGGCCGCCGGAACCTCCCACACTGCACCGACCGGCCGCTCCGGCCTGTCCGGAAACGGCCCGCGAAAGGGAACTCGTGCACGCATCCAGACGTAGGCTCATATCCGTGGTGGCCATGTCCGTCACCCTGCTCGCCGGCTCCGCGACCGCTTCCGTGGCCCTGGCCACCGAGAACCCCGCCGCGGCCCCCGCCGCCACGGTCGCTCCCACCGCGCCGGTCGAGAACCTCATCGTCGGATACAAGTCCTCGGCCACCGAGTCACGTTCCAACACCGCAGCGGCCGACGACGCCGCCGCCAAGGGCAAGAAGGCCGGCAAGAAGGCGAAGTTCGACCGTCGCCTCGGCACCGGAGCCGCCCTGGTCAACCTCGGGGGAACCGTGGCGCCCGCCGCCGCGGCCGATGTCATCGCCCAGTTCCGCGCCGACCCGGACGTCGCCTACGTGGAGCCGGACACCCGCGCTTACGCCATGGCCGTCACCCCGAACGACACCGAGTACGCCAAGCAGTGGGACCTCTTCGAGCCCACCGCCGGCATGAACGTCCCCGGTGCCTGGGACAAGACCACGGGCTCCGGCGTCACCGTGGCCGTGATCGACACCGGCTACGTCGCCCACTCGGACGTCGCCCCGAACGTCGTCGCCGGCTACGACTTCATCTCGACCTCCTCCGAGGCCCGTGACGGCAACGGCCGTGACAGCAACCCGGCGGACGAGGGCGACTGGAACGCCACCGACGGCGAGTGCGGTGTCGGCTCCAAGGCCAGCACCTCCTCCTGGCACGGGACCCACGTCGCGGGCACCATCGCCGCGGCCACCAACAACTCCAAGGGTGTCGCGGGCATCGCCTACGGCGCGAAGATCCAGCCCGTCCGCGTGCTCGGCAAGTGCGGCGGCTCCACCTCGGACATCGTCGACGCCATCACCTGGGCGTCCGGCGGCTCCGTCGCGGGCATCCCGGCCAACGCCACCCCCGCCAAGGTCATCAACATGAGCCTCGGCGGCCCCGGTGCCTGCGGCACCAGCTACCAGAACGCCATCAACTCCGCCGTCGCCCGTGGTACGACCGTCGTGGTCGCCGCCGGCAACAGCAACGCCAACGCGTCCGGCTTCTCGCCGGCCAGCTGCAACAACGTGATCAACGTGGCGTCGACCAACCGCGCCGGCGAGCGTTCGTACTACTCGAACTTCGGCACGATCATCGACGTCGCCGCCCCGGGCGGTGAGACCCGCCGCGCCACCGACACGCCCGGCACCGTCACCACCCCCGAGAACGCGATCCTCTCCACGCTGAACGCGGGCACCACCACCCCGGGCGCCGAGAGCTACAAGCCCTACCAGGGCACCAGCATGGCCGCCCCGCACGTCGCGGGCCTCGCCGCCCTGCTGAAGTCGGCGAACACCGCGCTGACCCCGGCCCAGATCGAGACGGCCATCAAGGCCAACGCCCGTCCGCTGCCCGGCACCTGCACCGGCGGCTGCGGCACCGGTATCGCCGACGCCGCCGCGACGGTCGCCGCCGTGACCTCGACCCCGCCCACCTCGGGCCGCGAGAACACCACGGACTACACCATCGCGGACAACAGCACCGTGGAGAGCCCGATCACCGTCACCGGTGTGACCGGCAACGCCCCGGCCACCCTCAAGGTGGGCGTGAACATCGTGCACAGCTACATCGGTGACCTCAAGGTCGACCTGATCGCTCCGGACGGCAGCAGCTACACCCTGCACAACCGTTCCGGCGGCAGCACCGACAACATCAACCAGGTCTACACCGTGAACGCCTCCTCCGAGGTGGCGGGCGGCACCTGGAAGCTGCGGGTCAACGACAACGCCGGCGGCGACACCGGCAAGATCGACTCCTGGAACCTGACCTTCTGATCAGGCTTCAACTGGGCCTGACGGCCGGATAGTACGGACCAAGGCATACCCGCGGACCTGCCGATACACCTCGTATCGGCAGGTCCGACGGGTTTTCCCGGTACGTGACTGATTTCTGCGTCACAATCCGTGTCCGCCCGGCACTCGACCTCGTATTGTCGCCTCTCACAGGAAGGGCACAGGAGCTGGGGATCGAGAGGCTGGTGGCTGTGCGTGGTGGCGGCGACGGGGCACGCTGACACAAGTGTCGGACACGGAGAACTGATCAAGGCGGTCGACCGCGCGCTGACCACGCACGGCCGGGCGCTCCTGACCGGACCCGCCGGCGCGGGCAAGTCGGAGGTGGTGCGCGCCGTCGCGGCCGCGGCCGAAACGCGCCGCGAGACCGTGCTCCGCCTCGCCCCCGAGGCGGCCGACCAATGGATACCCGAGGCGTCCGCCGCCGCCCTCCTGGCCTCCGTGCCCTGCGGTGCCCTGGAACAGCTCTCCGGCCCCCAGCGCACCGCCATCGCCCTGCTGCGCCGCGAGGCCGACGCCCCCCGGGCCGGCCGCGACCACATCGCCCTGCGCCTCGCCGTCGTCGAGGTACTGCGCACGCTCGCCGCCCGCCAACCGGTCCTCCTCGTCCTCGACAACGCCCAGTGGCTCGACGCCGAGAGCACCGACCTGCTCCGCTTCGCCCTGCGCCTGACCCCGCCCCGCGTCCGGGTCCTGGTCGCCGAATGCGTCCAGGGCGGCGTCCCGGTGGGCGAACCCCTCTGCGGGCCCGGCGTCCCCGCCATCCGCGTCCCCCCGCTCGGCGCCGACGAGGTCGCCGAACTCCTCCTGCACCACGGACTCCCGGCCCGCCTCGCCGGCCGCATCCACCAGGCCAGCGGCGGCAACCCGCGCCTGGCCCTGGCCCTGGGCCACTCCCTCGCCGAAGCCGCCGAGGCCCGCGATTCCAGCGCCCACCACGCCGACACCCTGCCCGTCTCCGGGCAGGCCCGCGAAGTGGCCCGCAGGCTCCTCGCCGCGGCCCCGGCCCAGGCCCGCCGCACCCTGCTGCTCGCCGCCCTCGCGGCCCGCCCCACCATCCCCCTGCTGCGCCGGGCCGGCCGCCCCGACGCCGAGGCCGAGCTGGCCGAGGCGGAACGGGCCGCGCTGGTCAGAGTGGGGGCGGACGGCACCGTCGAATTCACCGCCGGCGCCCTGCCCACCGCCCTCGCCGCCGACGCGGGCTGGCCGGAACGCGCCGCCGGACACGCCGCTCTGGCCGAGGCCGTCGACGATCCCGTCCAGGCCGTACGCCACCGCGCGCTGGCCGTGGACACCCCCGACCAGTGGCTCGCCGAGGAGATCACCGAGGCCGCCGCGGCCTGCCGCCGCCGCGGGCAGCGCGCCCTCGCCGCCGAACTGGGCCTGCTCGCCGCCGAACGCACGCCGTCCTGGCTGGCCGGCGAGGAACTGGCCCGCCTGGTCACGGCCGCCGAGGACGCGGGCTGGGCCGGCCGCGCCGACCTCGCCCGCCGGGCCACCCGGGCCGTCCTGGCCCGCGACGCCTCGCCCGCCGACCGGGTACGGGCCCGGCTCGCCGTGATCGACGCCGCCGGCCAGGCCCTCGGCGCCCTCGACGAGACCTTCGCCCACGCCATGGACGAGGCCGCCGGCGACCCCTCGCTCCAGGCCGCCGTCCAGCTGCGGATCGCCTGGAAGCACAACCTCAGCGACGGCGACCCCGTCCGCTCCCGCGACGCCGCCGCCCGCGCCGGGGCGCTCGCCGCGCTCGGCGGGGACCAGGTCGGCGAGGCCACGGCCCTGACCGTACGGGCCCGCATGGGCCGCATCCTCGGTGACCCGGGCGCCGAGGCGATCCTGGCCGAGGCCCTCGCCCTGCCCGCCCCCGAGGTGCCGCTCGGCATGCGCAACGCCCCCCAGTACCTCGCCGTCCGGCACGCCCTCTTCGACGACGGCCTCGACGACGCCCGCCGCCAGCTGATGGTCCTGCTGCCCGCCGTCCAGCGCACCGGTTCCGCCGAGGACGTCTTCGAGGTCCTGCGCAGCCTCACCGAGGTGGAACTGCGCAGCGGCCGCTGCGAAGCCGCCTCCGCCCACGCCCGCCGGGCCCTGGACCTCACCATCGACGCCGGCCTCTCACCCGGCCCCGCCTGGTACGTCGCCGCGATGGCCGAAGCCATGGGCGGCAGCTTCGCCCGGGCCGAGGGCTACGCCCGGCGCGGCATCCAGGCCTCGCAGGAGGAGCAGGACCAGGTCTTCCTCTCCCGCAGCCTGCACGCCCTCGGCCTCGTCGAACTCGCCACGGGGGAAGCCGCGAAGGCCGTGGCCACCCTGCGCCGGGTCGCCGAACTGGAAGCCGCCCAGCAGGTGGTGGACCCCTCGATCCTGCGCTGGCACGGGGAGCTCGCCGAGGCCCTGATCGCCGCGGACGCGCCCGAGGAGGCGGCCCGGCTGCTCTCCTCCGTCCGTACGGTCGCCGTCGGCCTCGGCCGGACCGGGGTCGTCGCGGCCCTCGACCGGGCCCGGGGCCTGTGCCTGTCCGCGCAGGGCGACGCCGACGCGGCCGTGCACCTGCTGGAGACCACCGCCCAGCGCTTCGACGCCCTCCGGCTGCCGCTGGAACGCGGCCGTACGCTCCTCGCCCTCGCCCGGGTGGAGCGCCGCCGGCGGCGGCGGGCCCCGGCCCGCGCGGCGCTGCGGACCGCGGCCGAGGTGTTCGACCGGGCCGGGGCCACCCCCTGGACGGAGCTCGCCGGGGATCCGGCCCCGGGCGAGGGAGCCGGCGCGCAGCTGCCGGCGGCCGCGGCCCTGACCGATGCCGAGACCCGGCTCGCGCTGCTGGTCAGCCAGGGTGCCAGCAACCAGGAGGCCGCGGCGAAGCTGTTCCTCAGCGTCAAGACGGTGGAGGCACGGCTGACCCGTATCTACCAGAAGCTCGACGTGCGGTCACGGGCCCAGCTGGCCACCGCGCTGCGCACGCGGTGACCGCGCCACCGGTGGTGGCGCCGCTCAGCAGCCGAGGTTGTTCCCGGGGGTCACCCCGAGCAGCTGCGTGAAGCTCTGGTACTTGGAGATCCGGCTCTGGACCTGGCCGGGGTTGCCGCCGTTGCACTCCAGGGAGCCGTTGATCGAGCGGATGGTCTCCCCGAAGCCCGCGCCGTTCACCATGGCGGCGTGCGCGGTCATCGTGCCCGGGCCGTTCTGGGTGTTCCAGTACCAGAGCGCCGTCTTCATGGCGACGGCCGGGTCCTGCTCCACCAGGTACGGGTTGGCGAGGAGGTTGATGCCGAGGGCGTCACCCGCCGCCTTGTAGTTGAAGTTCCAGCTGAGCTGGATGGGCCCGCGACCGTAGTAGGCCGCCTGCCCGGCGGGACAGCCGTACGGCTGGGTCGCGTCGCAGTAGTGGGGGTAGTTCGCGGTGTTCTGCTCCACGATGTACACGAGTCCGCCCGTCTCGTGGGAGACGTTCGCGAGGAAGGCGGCGGCTTCGCGCCGCTTCACGGTGTCGTCGCCGGTGTTGGCGAAACCGGGGTAGGCGGACAGTGCCGCGACCAGGCCGTTGTAGGTGTAGAAGGGGTTCCGGTTCGGGAACATCTGGTTGAACTGGGCCTCGGAGACGACGAATCCGGTCGCGGGATCCGGGTCCTGGCCACCGCCGCCACCGCAGGCGCCCTGGTCCGACCAGACGCCCCACTGGCCCGTGGTGCCGGGCGTTTCGCCCTGGGTCCACCACTTCGCCTGCCAGTTGTGGCCGCTGTACGAGGCGCTCATGCCGTTCGTGTAGACGGCCGAGGAGGCCCAGGCGCCGGCGCAGGCGGGTGCCGCGGCGGCGGGGGAGGAGGGGAGGGCGATGGCGAGGCCGACCGTCACGGCCGCGGCGGCGGCCAGGGAGAGGGCGCGGCGACGAAGCGCACGTATCACGTAACTGCTCCTTCAGTGGGGGGGATTGCCGTGGGGACAACAGTTCCCACTGAAGCGAGAATGGTCTGAACCTGTCAAGGTCTAGACCAAACGAAACGCGCCGGTGTCACGCGTGACGCGTGACACCGGCGCGAAATCGAACCGATCAGCTACCCGAGGAGAGGTTCCCGGAGAGGACCGGGATGTTGCTGGCGATGTGCGAGAGGGCCTCGTCACCCTTGGCCTGGGTGGAGTTCTCGGCGCACTGCTGGTTCTGCGGGTTCGACAGGACGTTGACGTCCTGGACACCGATGTTGGCGAGGACCGCGACCAGGGACTGGGCGTTGACCTTGGCCGGCAGGCCGACGCAGAGCTTGTTGAGCGAGCCCTGGACGGCGCTGAGCTGCGGGCTCATCTTGCCGTGGGTCTCCTGGTTGCCGTACAGCTGGGCAGAACCGTTGCCGTTGACCGTGTTGACGCCGTTGTCGTTGCCGATCGCCATCGCCGGGGAGGCGACTGCGGCACCCGCGCCGAGCACGGCGGCGGTGGCGGCTGCGGTGGCCATGAACTTCTTGAACATTTTGGGGATCCTTCTGTCGCACTGTCGCATGAGATAGCTGCCCCCGGCGGGACGTGCTGATCAACTGCCGACAGTGCTCGGGGTTATCCCCAGTCACCCGGGTGGCCCAATGCCGGGTTGAGCCACCCCCGGCCGCGACGGCGGGGGCGAGCTCCTCGGTGCGAGGGTCAGCCGGTCTTGCGGCGGACCTTCTTGTTCTTGCCGCCGGGGCCACTGCTGGCACCCTGCACCTTCGCCCGGCTCTGGTGGGCCTGCTGGGACTGGGCGTTCGCGGCGTTGCGGTCCAGGGCCTCGCGGAACTTGCGCTTGGCGGCGTCGGCCGGGGACTCGTCCTGCGGGGTGTCGGTTTCGTCAGCCATTTTGTCCTCCTGGGGTGATCAAGCGGTTTCAGTCTGTCAGGTGCCGCCCCCGCTGACCAGCGAGTTCCCCGAGGCTCCAAGGAATGCTTGGGGAGGTCATAAGATTTGATTATGGGGTCATAAAGCGATGCCGGGTGCTGGGTTAGGCTTACCTTCGTTTAGGGTTCCCTTTGATCCACCTTGCCGTCAGTCGAAGGGAACCTCTGCCATGCCTCGCCCTCTGCGGGTAGCAATCGTCGGTGCCGGCCCCGCCGGTATCTACGCCGCCGACGCGCTGCTGAAGTCCGAGGCAGCTGTCGAGCCCGGCGTGTCCATCGACCTCTTCGAGCGGATGCCCGCACCCTTCGGCCTGATCCGGTACGGCGTCGCCCCCGACCACCCCCGGATCAAGGGCATCATCACCGCCCTGCACCAGGTCCTCGACAAGCCGCAGGTCCGCCTCTTCGGCAACGTCGACTACCCGAACGACATCAGCCTCGACGAGCTGCAGTCCTTCTACGACGCCGTGATCTTCTCCACCGGTGCCACGGCCGACCGCGCGCTGACCATCCCGGGCGTCGAGCTCGACGGTTCCTACGGCGCCGCCGACTTCGTCTCCTGGTACGACGGCCACCCGGACGTCCCGCGCACCTGGCCGCTGGAGGCCGAGAAGGTCGCCGTGCTCGGGGTCGGCAACGTGGCCCTCGATGTCGCGCGCATCCTCGCGAAGACGGCCGACGAGCTGCTGCCGACCGAGATCCCCGCGAACGTCCACGACGGGCTCAAGGCGAACAAGGCCCTCGAGGTGCACGTCTTCGGCCGCCGCGGACCGGCTCAGGCCAAGTTCAGCCCCATGGAGCTGCGCGAGCTGGACCACTCGCCCACCATCGAGGTCATCGTCAACCCCGAGGACATCGACTACGACGAGGGCTCCATAGCCGCCCGCCGCGCCAACAAGCAGGCCGACATGGTCGCCAAGACCCTGGAGAACTGGGCGATCCGCGACATCGGCGAGCGCCCGCACAAGCTGTTCCTGCACTTCTTCGAGTCGCCCTGCGAGATCCTCGGCGAGGACGGCAAGGTCGTCGGACTGCGCACCGAGCGCACCGAGCTCGACGGCACCGGCAACGTCAAGGGCACCGGCAACTTCACGGACTGGGACATCCAGTCGGTGTACCGGGCCGTGGGCTACCTCTCCGACGAGCTGCCCAAGCTTCCCTGGGACGTCGCCTCGGGCACGGTCCCGGACGAGGGCGGCCGCGTGGTCGAGGCCGGCAGCCACCTGCAGTCGACGTACGTCACCGGATGGATCCGGCGCGGTCCGGTCGGCCTGATCGGCCACACCAAGGGTGACGCGAACGAGACCGTCGCGAACCTGCTCGCCGACCACGCGGAGGGCCGCCTCAGCGAGCCGGCCGCGCCGGCGCCGGAGGCCGTCGAGTCCTTCCTCGCCCAGCGCAGCGTCCGCTACACGACGTGGGAGGGCTGGTACAAGCTGGACGCGGCCGAGAAGGCCCTCGGCGAGCCCCAGGGCCGCGAGCGCGTGAAGATCGTCGAGCGTGAGGGCATGCTCGACGCCAGCGGCGCGTAGGACGAGAGGAGGGCCGGGACCCCGTCGGGGTTCCGGCCCTCCGTGCGTTCTCCGGCGGTCCGCGGCGCGGCTGTCCGGGCGACGGGACGGGCCCGGCACACGGGGGGCAGCGGCTTCCTATGCGCCTCGGTCCCGTTCCAGCACGCCGCGAACGAAGGCGGCCTGCCCGGCGTGCTGGAGGTCGTCCGTCAGTACGCTGACCAGGCGCACCCCGAGGGTGACCGGCGGGTCCCAGCGCTCGTCGACCACCCGGTTCAGGTCGGCGGCGGCGAGTCCGCGGACGAACCGCGCGGTCCGCTCGTGCACCGCGTCGAAGTACCCGAGCAGGAGTTCGCCCGAGTCGACCCGGACGGTGTACACGTCCCGCGGTGAGTGCCCGTACCCGGTCGCCCCGGCCGGCAGCGGCAGCGCGAACCGGTCCGACCACTTCTCGGAGTCCCACACCTGCTCGGTGTCGGCGGCGTCCGCGAGGTGGTCGTCCTGGACGCGGGTCAGATGCCAGACCAGCCAGGTGATCGAGTTCGCGGCCGGGTCCACGCGGGCGTTGAGCAGCTCCGCCGGGACCCCTTCCACGACCTCGTGCACGATCTCCCGGATGCGTCCGAACCCGTCGGCGATGACGTCCGTAGCCTTCATGCGTCCACCATGCAAGGCGCGGTGGCCCGAGCGCCGCGAGCGACACGCGGGGTCAGCGCGTGGCGTCCGCCTTCTCGCCCTTCCCGGTCACCGCGGTCGGCTCGGCCGCCGCGGCCGGGGTGGAGGCCGCCGCCAGGGCGCCCTGACCGCTGCGCAGCCCGATCCAGCCGATCAGCGCGACCAGCGCGAAGGCCACCGCCCCCATGGCGAAGGTCAGGGTGAACCCGGACTCGGCGGGCAGCGGCGGGACTCCCGCCGGCAGGTGCTCGATGGTCTTCGAGGCGAGGATCGTGGTGACGACGGCGCTGCCGATCGCGCTGCCCGTGGAGCGGGAGATCGAGTTGATGCCGTTGGCGATGCCGCTCTGGTGGTGCGGGACGCTGGACATGATCACGGCGGGCATGGCGGCGTAGCCGAAGCTGACGGCCGCGCCGACGACGAGTCCGGCACCGATCACCGAGAGGGTATGCCCGTGGTCCAGGACCAGCCAGGCGAAGCCGACCGTGCCGAGGGCGGCGGCCAGTCCCAGCGCGGTGCGCGGACCGCGGTGCCGCACGATCTGACCGCCCACCGGCGAGGCGAGCAGCGAGACGATCGCACCCGGCAGCAGGAACTGCACGGAGGCCCGCAGGATGGACGCGTCGAAGCCGTAGCCGGTGAGCGCCTCGGGCATCTGGACGAGGTACGAGACGCCCAGGAAGTTCGCGAACATGCCGAAGCCGACGAGGACGCCGGCCAGGTTGGCCATGAGCACCGGGCGGTGGACGAACATCTTCATGTCGACCAGCGGCTCACGGACCTTGCGCTCGACGAGCACCCAGACGGCGGCCATGACGGCGGCGCCGGCGAAGCTGCCCAGCGTACGGGCGGAGCCCCAGCCCCACTCGTGGCCCTGGGAGATCGGCAGCAGGAGCAGCAGCAGCGCGATGCCGAGGGTCAGGGCGCCGAGGAAGTCGGTGCGCCCACCGGTCTTGTGCCGGGTCGCGGGGACCAGGAACACGACCGCGAGGAGGGCGAGCAGCGCGAAGCCGGTCGCCATCCAGAAGGCGTTGCGGTAGTCCGCGCCGGAGCCGGAGGTGAGCAGCCCGGTCGCGACGAGCGCGAGACCGCTGCCGAACGCGAGCGTGCCGCTGACCAGCGCCATCGCGCCCGGCAGCTTCTGCGGGCGGACCTTTTCGCGCAGGACCGAGAGGGCCAGCGGGAAGATCGCGGTGGCGGCGCCCTGGAGCACCCGGCCCAGGATCAGCAGCGGCAGCGTGGACGCCAGGGCGGCGATGACGGAGCCGACGACCATGACGCCGAGCACGGCGACCAGGGTGGGCTTCTTGCCGTGCTGGTCGCCGAAGCGGCCCAGTAGAGGGGTGAAGACGGCGGCCGACAGGAGGGTGGCGGTGGTCACCCAGCTCACGTTGGCCGTCGTGGTGCCGAGGTCCTGGCGGATGAGGCCCAGGATCGGGACCGGCAGGGTCTGCATCATCGAGACGACCATGGCGGCCAGGCTCAGGGCGAAGACGATGACCGTCTCGTTCCGGTGCCCGGTGGCCGGGGTGGCGGGGGAGGGGGTGCTCATGGCTGGGGGTGACCTTCTTCGTGTTTCGGAGCTGAAGAGCTTCGGAACGCAGATGTTTGACCTTCTCAAGTAACTCGGACGACGGTAGACGTCGATAGTTCAGGTGGTCAAGTAAACAATTGATAATGTGAAGCATCCTGAGTACGCTCCAGGTATGAGCGACACCGCCACGCAGACCCCCACCAAGCTCCAGCTGCTGGAGCTGCTCGCCGCGATCGGCACCGCCCAGTGGCGCGAGTTCGCGGCCGCCGCGGCCCGGTACGGCCTCACCTCCACCCAGGCCAGGGTCCTGGCCCAGCTCGACGGGCCCGTGCCCATGCGCGGCCTGGCCACCCTGCTGGTGTGCGACGCCTCGAACGTGACCGGCATCGTCGACCGCCTCGAGGCCCGTGAGCTGGTGCGCCGGGAGCCCGACCGCGCCGACCGGCGCGTCAAGAACGTCGTCGCCACGGACGCGGGGCGCGAGGTGATCCGCCGCGTACGGGAGGAGATGCAGGCGATGCACGGCGCGCTGGACGCCCTCGACGAGGACGAGAGCGCGACGCTCTACGCCCTGCTGGCCCGTCTGCGCCCCACGATGGAGAAGGCCTGAGCACCATGGGCGCACCGAGCGGCGGCGGGATCCGGATCCTGCGGGCGGCCGACCGCACGGCCGCCGTCTGGAAGAACGGCGGAGGGGTCACCCGGGAGATCGCGGCATGGCCCGAGGGCGCCGCGATGGACGACTTCGGCTGGCGCGTCAGCCTGGCCGAGGTCGCCGCCGACGGGCCGTTCTCGGCCTTCCCCGGCGTCGGGCGCACCCTGACACTCGCCGAGGGCGCGGGATTCGACCTCACGGTCGGGGGCGTGCGCCGGCTCGTGGACGAGCGGTACGCGCCGCAGGACTTCCCCGGCGACGAGCCGACCGACTGCCGGCTGCTCTCCGGCCCCGTGGTGAATTTCAACGTGATGTACCGCCGGGGCGCCGTGGAGGCGCAGACGGCCGTCGTGCGCGGTCGGCTGTCCCTCACGGCCGTGCCGGGCGAGACGCTGCTGGTGGCCCCCCTGGACGGGCCGGCCGTGCTCGAGGGGTCCGGCGACCTCGCGGAACTCGCCCCCTACGACGCGGCGCTGGTGACGGGTCCGCTCGACTGCAGGGTACGTACGGCCGGACGCGCCGCGGTCGTCCGCTTCGGGCCCACCTCCTAGCGGGAGCGGCTGCCGAGCTTCACCCACTTCGCGGTGCTGGGCACGCCCTTCGCGTTGAGCAGGAAGAGCATGTAGTAGCCGGGCGGGGCGTCGGCCGCACTCGGCGGCGTGCGCAGTGCGATGGCGGAGCCGTGGACTGCGGCGATCCGCAGGTCCAGGTGGCGCTGGCTGGTGTTCACCGAGTGGGTGACGGTCGTCGGAGCCAGCAGCACGGCGCGCCTGACGTCCTTCGCCGTCGAGCTGGAGACCTGGAAGGCCGTGTCATGGCCGAGGTCGCCCGCCGGTACCCGGTCGAGCGCGGGTCGGGGTCCCCGGTGCAGGTAGGCGGGTTCGTAGAGCTCGATACTGCCGTCCATCCCGTCCTTGATGTCGGGATCGTTGGCGATCTGCTGGAGCTCGTCGCCGGTGACCATCATCCGGCCGTCCGGCAGGACCAGGGCGTTGGAGTGGTAGCCGCGGGGCAGCCGCTGCGCCGGCCCCAGCTTCCAGTGGCCGCGGGCATCGCGCAGTTCGATCTGCCGGTACTTCAGGTCGGCCTTCGGGTTGAAGGGCCCGTTGCCGTAGTTCCGGGTGTCCAGTGCGCCGTTCACGGTGAGCAGCGTCCCGTCGGGCAGGATCAGGGTCCCGTCCTGGGTGCGGCCGAAGGCCCTCGGTTCCTCGATGCTCCAGCGGCCCCCGGACAGCCGGTAGGTGAGCGGGTCGCGCGGGTCGCCGCCGAGCACCAGGACGGAGTCCGGGCCGCGGAGGCCGGCCGGCAGCGGCACCGCGGAGCCGTAGCCGCGGAAGTCGGCGGGCCGCCGGGGCAGGTCGGTGCGGGTGTCCTTGACCGGGTCGAACAGCCACTGCTGGTCGGCGTCGCGGCCCAGCCCGTAGATCTTTCCGTCCCGCAGCGAGAACAGGTGCGGATAGTCGTTCCGGAAGGGGGCCTCTGAGCGCAGCCGCTCCGAGGGGACGTTCGCCGGGATGTCGTACGAGCGCCAGGGCACGCGGCGCCCGAGCGCGGGGAAGCGCTCCACCACCGGAGTGGGGGTGCCCGTACCGCGCTCGGACTGGCCGGACATGATGATCTGCCGGCCGTCCGGCCCGGTCACGACCGAGGGGTACCAGCGCCCCACGGACATGTCGGTGTTGCGGAACCACTTCTCGGTCCACGGGTCGAACACGAAGGACAGCTTGGCGCCGCTGCCGCCCTTCCCGCCGACGTTGCCGCCGAACACCCCGACCATTCCGTTGGGGAGGTAGGAGTGGCCGGCGCAGAAGAACGGCGCCGGGCGCGGGGCGTAGGCCCCGTCGGGCATCAGCACCACCGGTGGCGCCACGTTCTTGAAGGCTTTGGCGCCGGTGCCCTCGGCGGGGTCCCACAGGTAGGCGCGGCCGGCGTTCGTCCTGCCCACCGTGTTCGTGGGGCCGGTCTCCTTGGTGGGGTCGGCCTGGACGCGTTCGAAGGAGAACAGCAGGACCTTGCCGGTCGGCAACTGGGCCACGTGGACGCCGAAATCGGGCGACGGGAAGAACTGGGTGAACCTGCCGAACCGGGCCGCGTCGAACTTCGCGTTGGCCGTGCGCTGGGACTCCTGGAGCGAGGCCAGGCTCGATGTGCGCCTGGACTGCGGATATCCCCGGGTCCCTTGGGCCGCCTCGCGCAGCCGGGCGTGCGCGCGGGCGTGCGCCTCGCCGAGTACCGCGCCCTCGTCGCCGCCGGTGTGGTGCGCCGCGGCGAGGGCCGGGGCGGGGCCGGTCAGGGCGACGGTCAGGGCGGTGGCGAGCGCCAGCGCCGACAGGACGGCGGAGCGTGGTGCGCGGGACATGGGACTCCTCACCGCGGGAGGGTCCGGCGCCCCGGCCGGCCGGCTCCGGCAGCCGCTGATGTGCCTGAAGGACCTCGTCGATATTAGGACAAAAAGGAACGAGTGATCGGTGCGACTCGGTGCGCCGGGACACCTGAGGCCATTCGGTGGAGTGGTTTGCGTAGATTTAACGTTTCTGCGGTGATGCTCTTCGGCCATCGAGGTGAGACCGCGTGCCCGTCGGCCGACCGGGTCCGCCGAGTACCGCTTCCATGGCGATGTGATCAAGTCGCTCCGTACCGGATTCACCGCAGCCGCCGTGACCGCAACGCTCCTCGCGCTCACCCCCGCCGCCGGGGCCTCGTCCTCGGCGCCCTCGGCCCCCGAAGACCAGGTGAGTGTGGACGTCGCCACCGTGAACGGATCGGGCTGCCGTCCAGGCAGCGCCGCCGTCGCCGTGTCGCCGGACAACTCGGCCTTCACCGTCACCTACAGCGAGTACCTCGCCCAGGCCGGCGGTGGCGCGCCCGCCGTCGAAGGCCGCAAGAACTGCCTGCTCTCCCTCGACGTCCATGTCCCGCAGGGGTACACGTACGCCGTGGCCAAGGTCGACTACCGCGGATTCGGCAGCCTGCAGCCCGGCGCCGTCGGCACGCAGAAGGCCAGCTACTACTTCCAGGGCATGAGCCAGACCGCCTACCGGACCCACAAGTTCAACGGCGCGCTCGACGACAACTGGCAGGCGACCGACACCACGGGCATCGAGGCCCTGGTCTTCGCGCCCTGCGGCGAGCAGCGGAACTTCAACATCAACACCGAGCTGCGCGCGGAAGTGGGCACCTCGGACCCGTCGCAGACCAGCTTCATGGCCCTCGACTCGACGGACGGCAGTATCAACAGCGTGTACCACTTCAGCTGGAAGCAGTGCCCGGTGCGGCGCTGATCCGGGAAGCACCTCCGCTCGTGCAGCAGGGGGCCCGCCTTCGTGCGGGCCCCCTGCTGCACGTCAGGCCGACGCGCGCCGCACCAGAGCCGTAGCCGTGATCACCGGACGGGGCACGGTCCGCTCGTCCGGACCGCCGGCCAGCCTGTCCATCAGCAGCCGTGCCATCAACCGGCCCATGCCCTCTATGTCCTGACGTACGGTCGTCAGCGGCGGGTCGGCGCTCTCCGCCACCGGCTCGGCGTCGTCGAAGCCCACCAGGGCCACGTCCTGCGGCACCGTCCGGCCGCTCTCCCGCAGCACGCGCAGCGCGCCGGTCGCCATCAGGTCGTTCCCGGCGAAGACGGCGTCGATCCCGGCGTCCCGGTCCAGGAGTTCCGCCATCGCGCGGGCTCCGCCCGCCGGGGTGAAGTCCCCTTCGGCGAACAGTTCGGGCCCGGCGGCCGCGAGCGCGTCCCGGTAGCCGCTCAGCCGGTCGGCCGCCGATGTCTGGTCGAGCGGCCCGGCGATGTGCGCGATCCGCCGCCGGCCCTGCGCCAGCAGGTAGCGCACGGCCTCCCGCGCGCCCCCGCGGTTGTCGGCGTCCACATAGGCCACGCCGTCGTGCTCCGCGGGCCCGGCCGTCCAGCCGGGGCGGCCGCCGAAGACCGTGGGAATGCCGAGGCGGCGGGTGATGGCGGGCAGCGGATCGTCGGTGTGCAGGGAGAAGGCGAGGGCCCCGTCGACGTGGCCGCCCGCCAGATAGCGCTCGATCCGGTCGTAGTCGCCGCGGTTCTCCACCAGCAGCAGGACCAGCTGGGTGTCGTGCGCGGTCAGCTCCTTCGAGATGCCGCGGACCTGGCGGGAGAAGAACGGGTCCGAGAAGATCCGGATCTCCGGCTCGGGGATGATGACGGCCACGGCCCCGGTGCGCCGGGTGACCAGGGTGCGGGCCGCGTGGTTGGGGATGTATCCCAGCTCGTGGATCGCCGTACGCACCCGGTCCACGAGGTGCGCGCGGACCCCGTCACCGCCGTTGACCACGCGGGACGCGGTGGCCCGCGAGACCCCGGCGTGCGCCGCGACGGCCTCCAGAGTGGGACGGCTGTCGGGACGCGGCTCGGTCACGGGTGCTCCTCCACGGGTCCACGGACGGGCGGTCGCACGCCGCGGCCCCTCGCCGGACAGCAGCGTAACCGGTGATCGCTCCCGGGTGGGGGGTCAGGGCGAGAGCGGACTCGAACCCGACGGGACGGCCTCCTCGGCAGGGACCGGTCCGGGCGGTGCGCCGTCGCCGAAGGGGCGTCCGCCCAGGGCCGCCCGGTCGTGCGGTTCGAGCCACCCCGACAGGTCCGGTCCGGCGGGCACGACGCCGGTCGGGTTGATGTCCTCGTGGACCAGGTAGTAGTGACGCTTGATGTGGTCGAAGTCCACGGTGTCGCCGAGCCCGGGGGTCCGGAGCAGGTCGCGGGCGTAGGCCCACAGCACGGGCATCTCCGACAGCTTCTGCCGGTTGCACTTGAAGTGGCTGTGGTACACGGCGTCGAAGCGCACGAGGGTGGTGAACAGCCGTACGTCCGCCTCGGTGATGTGTCGCCGACCAGGTAACGGGAGGCCGCGAGCCGCTCGGTGAGCCGGTCGAGCTGGGCGAACAGCCGCTCGTACGCCGAGTCGTACGCCTCCTGGGACCCGGCGAACCCGGCCTGGTAGACGCTGTTGTTGACCTCCGTGTACACGGCCTCGTTCACGGCGTCGATCTCCGCCCGCAGCTCCGGCGGGTAGAGCGCCGGGGCGCCCTCGCGATGGTACGCAGACCATTGCAGCGACATGTCGATCGTGATCTGCGCGAAGGCGTTGGTCACCACCTTCCCGGTCGGCACGTCGACGATCGCCGGCACCGTGATGCCCCGGCCCTCTCGCCCGTCCGCGGTGATCCGGGTGGTGATGTACCGGCTGTCGCGCGCGTAGGCGGCGCCGCGCTGCACATGACTCACGTCAGGCCCTGCCTTCCCTGTACTGCTACGGTCCGCCCCGAGCCGGGCGCGGACGGTGACACCGGGCATGCCCTACGGACAGGCGGATACCCGCGGGCTCGCCCGCTACGCCGCAGCCCGGATCGGGCCGGGCAGGGCAGGAAGGGGGGTCGGGCCGGATCGGCCGCACGGGTCAGAGCTCGGGCAGGAAGGGCAGGTAGTCGGCGTCGGGACCGGAGGGGAGCACCGCGTAGCTGCTCTCGGGTAGCTCGTTCCACACGCCGGGCAGATCACCGAGCGGTTCGGAGACCACCAGGCGGGTCTCGTCCGAGACCTCTCTGAGGTAGGGCAGTTCCGGATGCAGGTGCCGGACGGTCTCGGCCCTGCTGCTGTAGTACAGCGACCGGGACTTCCCCTGGCTGGAGTAGCGGAAGGCCCAGACCCGCGCGCCGTCACTGACCGCCACCGTCATCTGGAGCGGCTCGGGCACGCCGTGCTCCTTGCCGAGGCGCTCCACCAGCCCCGCCATTCTGGCCACCGCACCCGGGACGTCCTGGTCGAGCCCGAAGGTGACCGCCAGGTAGAACATCACCTCGGAGTCCGTGGACCCCTCGATGCACGGGAAGAGCGCCGGATCGACGGCCATGCAGAGGTCGCGCTGCAGCCGGTGGAAGTCCGCGATCGCCCCGTTGTGCATCCACAGCCAGCGGCCGTGGCGGAACGGGTGGCAGTTGGACTGCTGGATCGCCGAACCCGTCGAGGCGCGGACGTGCGCGAAGAACAGGGGCGAGCGGACGTGCGCGGCGAGCTCCTGCAGGTTGCGGCTGTTCCACGCCGGGCCGACGTCCCGGAAGACCGCCGGGGTGCCGTCTCCGTCCGCGCTGTACCAGCCGATGCCGAAACCGTCGCCGTTGGTCGGTTCCGCGCCCATCCGGGAACGGAGGCTCTGGTTGATCAGCGAGTGCTCCGGGCGGTAGAGCACGGTGTCGAGGAGCATGGGCGAACCCAAGTAGGCGAGCCACCGGCACATGCGCACCATCCCCTTCGCGACTGCTCCGAGCCTAACCCCACTGACGTCGCGGTTCCCGGTGGACGGGCTGTCCGCGGCGGCGGGTCAGGAGAAGAGCCAGCGCGTCTGGCTGTACCCGCCCTTGCCGAAGCCGAAGGCCGTGCTCGGGCGCACCGCGAAGACCACCGCCTCGCCCGCGTCGGGGTTCACGAACCCGCCGTCGCCGATGTCGAAGTGCCACTCGGCGCCGTACTTCGCCTCCCAGGCGGTGGCGAGCCGGCGCAGCCGCTCGGGATCCGTGACCCGGGTCGCCACACCCTCGACGACCAGGTCGAATCCCTCGTGCAGGGTGTTGGTGCCGGTGGTGAGGACGACGTGCGCGTTGCGGCGGAGGTTCTTGGCCTTGCGCTCCTCGGGCCCGGTGCAGAAATGCAGCGCACCGTCCGCCCATACGCCGATCAGCGGGGTGACGTGCGGCCGCGCGTCGGGGCGTACGGTCGTCAGCCAGTACAGCTCCGCCGCGGCCAGCCGGCCGGCGGCCTCCCGCCACGGCACCGCGGTGGCCTGCTCGTCGCTGTAGCGCGCGTCCAGCTCGGCGCGGGGCTCTTCCTCGGGCATGGGCGCTCCTCCTGCTGCGGCCTCCTGCTGCGGCCTCTTGCCGCGGTCGGCCACCAGCCTGTCCCGCGCCGCCCCGGCCGTCCACCGGACGCGCGGCGTCGTCCACGCGGACTGCCGCATGGACGACGCCGGGGCCCCGCGGGCCGTGATCAGTGACCGAAGTCGAACCAGTTGACGTTCACGAAGTCGGCGGGCTGGCCGCTCGCGAAGGTCAGGTAGACGTCGTGGGTGCCGGTGACCGCCGCGATGTTCGCCGGCACCGTGCGCCAGCTCTGCCAGCCGCCGGTGGCCGCGATCGAGAAGCTGCCGATCGGGGCCGATCCCGGGCTGTCGAGCCGTACCTCGACCAGGCCGCTGACCCCGCCGGCCGCGCCGCTCGCCACGCGTGCGTAGAACTGCCGGGCCGGGGCGGACCCGAAGTCCACGCCCCGGAACAGCGCCCAGTCGCCGTTGCCGATCGCCGCGAGGTTCTGGCCGCCGCCGCTGTCCGTGGTGCTCTCCTTGGCCACGCCCGCCTGGCCGTCGTAGGACTCGGCCTGGATCGTGCTGTACGCGTCGCGCTGACCGGGAGGGGTGGTGGGCGGGGTGGTCGGCGGCGTCGTCGGGGGAGTGGTGGGCGGGGTGGTCGGCGGGATGGTGCCGCCGGTGGAGCGGAGGACGGACACGTAGTCCACGATCATGGAGTGCCCGGGCTGGGTGCCCGCGTCGGGCCCACCGCCGAAGGCGTCGGGGAAGCCGCCGCCCATCGCGACGTTCAGGATGATGAAGTAGCCGTGGTTGGTGGCGTTGGTCCAGGTCGTCGCGTCCACCTGGTTGGCGCGCACCGTATGGAAGTTGAACTCGTCCACGTAGAAGCGCATCTCCTCGACCGCCGTCGACCGGTCCCACTCGACGGCGTACGTGTGGAAGCCCGCCTGGCAGGTGGCGCCGGGGCAGGCGCGCTGCCCGCCGATGCCGGAGGTCTCGTTGCAGGGGCCGCCGGGGGTCGTGCCGCAATGCAGGGTCGCCCAGACGTTGTTGAGGCCCTGGACGTTCTCCAGGATGTCGATCTCGCCGATGCCCGGCCAGTTCCACCAGTTGCCCCGGTAGGGGGCGCCGAGCATCCAGAACGCCGGCCAGTACCCCTTGGCGGCCGGGCCCGTCACGTTCGGCATCTGGATGCGGGCCTCGCTGCGGAGCTTGCCGCCCGCCGGGGGCTCGAAATCGGCCCGCCGGGTCTCGACGCGGCCGGAGGTCCAGTTGCCGGCCGCGTCCCGGCGCGGGGTGATGCGCAGGTTGCCCGCCCCGTCGAGGGAGACGTTGGAGGGGTCGGCGGTCATCGTCTCGATCTCGCCCGTACCGAAGTTGGCGGGTCCGCCGGGGTAGGAAGTGCCGGTGGTGTACTGCCAGTCGGCGGTGTTCACCCCGGATCCGGCGGCCCCGTCGAAGTCGTCCAGGAACACCCGGGACCAGCCGGTGGGCGTGGGGGGAGCCGCGGCGCTCGCGGGCAGGGCGATGGCCGCGGCGGCTGCCGCGACCACGACGACCGTGCCGAGTGCGGCCGCGACGGCCCGCCGGACCGTCGGTCGCTTCCTGTCGGATATCTCGTGCATGCGTGCCCTCTCTGAAGCGCGCCGAGGCGCGGTGCGGGGGGAAGGGTCAGCGGGTCGGCCGTTCTGAGAGCGCTCTCAGAACGGCGCCGCTGGACACTGTCCTCCGCGCCCTCACGGGCCGTCAAGAGATTGAACCGGGAAAGCGCTTACAGGGAAGGGGAGTTCAAACAATGAACACGAGAGTGCTCTGGTCGACGGTGATGCCGTCGACCAGAGCCCGTTCCGCGCCGCTCGACGGACGGCGACGGATGGCGGTCGGCCGATGGCTCATGGCCGATGGCCGCACGGCGCTCACCCGTACGGACCAACCGGCCATGTCTCACGGCGGCGGACCGATCACCTCTTCGGCTCCGGGCAGGTCGTGCACCGAGGCGGCCGTCCCGGTGAGCGGCAGCAGACCGGCCAACGGGCACGGGACGGGCACCTCGTGGTCGACCTCCCACTGCCCGACCCTGTTCCCGCCCGCGTGGTCCATGGTGCAGACGGCGTACAGGTTGCCGGCGCAGCCCCGGCACAGCAGCGGCCGGTGACCGGTCATCACGGCCGGTCCGGCGTGCCGCGCGCGACACGCTCTTGTAGCGTCGGTCGCGACAGGGCTCCCGGTGCTCCCACCGGAGTCCGCCGGCCGGTTCGCTCACGCGGAACACGTCCCGTCAGCGCGCCGAGCCACCCGTGTGCCGCCCGCGTCGGAGCCGAGCCGGTCCGCCCCTCGCGACGCGACCGGGCGCACGCGCAGCCCCCGTGAGAGAGGCCGTGCCGATGTCGAAGGATGTCCCGATAGCGAGCGTGCTGCGTGTGGAGCGGGGCGTCGCCGCCCCCGAGGAACTGGCCGCGATCGCGGTCGTCGTCGCGTGTTACGCCCACCGGACACCCGCCGGCCCCCAGGGTCCGGTCGGCCGCGGCGCAGCCGTCGGTGCCGGGCCCGGCCGCCGGCGTACGGCCCTGGTCGCCGCCGGCTGCTGGGCAGGTTGCTGGGCCTGCCGCTGAATCCCTTCCGCCGGCCGCACGCACGGCCGGCGGAAGAGGGGACGAGGTCGTCACGTCCGGCGCAGCACCGTCGAGAGGACCTCGCGCAGCGTCGCCGGGGCATCGGCCACCGCGCCCTGCGAACGCCAGGCCACGAACCCGTCCGGGCGTACGAGCACGGCGCCCTGAGCGCTCATCGCGTGGACCTCCGTCCAGTCGGAGCGCCCGTCCTGGACCAGGTCCACATCGGGCCCGGCGCCGACCGTGTACGCGTCCAGCCGGACCGACAGCTCTTCGGCCACCTGCCCCGCAGCCGCCTGCCACGGCGTGCCCGCACCGCTGAGCAGCACGAACGAGCGCTCGTAGAGGTCCAGGGTGGAGACCCGCTCACCGGCCCTGACCACCCACATGTGCGGGGCCCGGGTCCCGGTGTCGCCGACCAGTCGCAGGTTCTCCGGGATGATGGGCCGTCCGGGCTCGCCGCCGACGAGAGCGCCCGAGGGGTAGCAGTAGCCCATCGCTGTGGTGAGGACCCCGCTGCCCGGCCCGCCGCCCATGGTGGGCGGGGGCGCGTACCCCGGGTGGCTGTGCTCCGCCGAACGGGCGGAAGCCCGCTCACTGGTGGCCCTGGCCACCGGAAGCCGCTCCGTCTGGTAGGTGTCGAGCAGCTCGGTACCGGCCGAGCCCTCCAGTACCGCGGCGATCTTCCACGCCAGGTTGTGCGCGTCCTGGATGCCCGTGTTGGAGCCGAAAGCCCCGGTGGGCGACATCTCGTGGGCCGCGTCGCCGGCCAGGAACACCCGTCCGGACGAATAGCGCTCCGCCACCCGTTCGGCCGCGTGCCACGGCGCCTTGCCGCCGATCTCCACGTCCAGGTCGGGTACGCCGATCGCGTCGCGGATCTGATCCACGCACCGCTCGTCGGTGAAGTCCTCCAGGGTCTCGCCCTGCTCCGGGTGCCACGGGGCGTGGAAGACCCATTGGGTCTTGTTGTCCACCGGCAGCAACGCCCCGTCCGCCCCCGGGCGCATCAGGTAGCAGACGATGAAGCGCAGGTCACCCAGTACCTCGACGAGCTTCTCCGAGCGGAAGGTGACGCTCACGTTGTGGAACAGCTCGCCGTTGCCCGTCTGGGGGATCCGGAGTTGCTCCCGGACGGGGCTGCGGGGTCCGTCGGCCGCGATCAGGAAGTCGGCGCGCACGGTGATGTGCTCACCGGTCTCCCGGTCCTTGACCACGGCGTTCACCCCCGTGGCGTCCTGGTCGAAGCTCATCAGTTCGGTGGCGAACCGGACGTCGGCGCCCAGCTCGCGGCTCTGTTCGGCCAGCACCGGCTCGATGTTGTTCTGGCTGCACAGGCACCAGCCGGTCGGACTGAAGCGGGCCAGCGCACCGGACGGATCAATCGACTTGATCAGCCAGTTGTGGTCGCCGTCGGTCAGCGACCGGGCCTGCAGAATGCCCTGGTTTCCCTCCAGGACGGAAGCCGCCCGGCGGATCGCGCGCTCCGCCCCTGCCGTGCGGAACAGCTCCATCGTCCGGGCGTTGATGCCACGGCCCCGCGGGTGCGCGGAGGTGCCGGAGTGCTTCTCGACCAGCAGGTGCCTCACTCCGTGGCGGCTCAGGAAAAGCGAGGTGGACAGGCCCACGAGGGAGCCGCCCACGACGAGAACCGGTACGCGAACATCGGCGTTGTCTTCCATCAGCTGCGGGCTCCTGTTTTCTGTGTGGGGGAGTGGAGTCTTTATGCCCCCGATCCGCGACGACGCCCAGTTGATTCGCCGGTTGTCACCCGCTTGATCCTGACATGTAGCGGTACGTCCCCACCCGGATGACGATGAGCGACAGCGGCTCCCCCTGAGACGCGCCGGCCTGCCGTTCCCCATTCAGGCGGCCGCCGGCCCGGGCGGACGCCACCGGTGACGGACGAGGGGTCCGTACGCGATGGATCTCCACCCCCTCATGAAGGAGTGAGTAGATGACAACCACCCTGTCCGAACGGGTGTCGCAGTCAGCCTTCGACGGCTCCATGCTCCGGGTCGTCCTGCTGATGGATCTCCACGAGGGGACCCAGCAGCGGTTCTTCGAGGCGTACGAACAGCTCCGCCACGACATCGCGTCGGTTCCGGGCCACATCAGCGATCAACTGTGCCAGTCCTTCGAGAATCCCTCCCAATGGCTCATCACCAGTGAGTGGGAGAGCGCCCCGCAGTACCTCGCATGGGTCAACAGCGAGCACCACGCCGAACAGGTGAAGCCGCTCGGCGCGTGCGCCCGCGCCATGCGGCCGCTCAAGTTCACCGTTCTGCGGGAGACCGGCCGCGGCTATGACCAGGCGGCCCGCCCGGCCTCGGCGCGGCTGCAGAACACCCCCCGGCTGGGTGCGGGCATCGTGCGCCACGCCCTCACCTTCACCGTCAAGCCGGGCAGCGAGAAGGAGGTCGCCTCGATCCTCTCGAACTACGCCTCGCCGGAGGCCCGGGTCGACGACCACACCCGGCTCTGCCGGACCTCGCTGTTCATGCACGGCAATCGCGTCGTGCGCACGGTGGAGGTCCAGGGCGACCTGATGGCGGCCCTGCGCCACGTCTCCGAGCAGCCCGGGGTCCGGGCCGCGGAAGAGGCGCTCAATCCGCACCTGGAGAAGGACCGGAACCTGAACGACCCGGAGTCCGCCCGCATGTTCTTCATGCGCGCCGCGCTCCCGGCGGTCCACCACATCGCCGCACCCGAGCCCGAGTCCGCCGAGGTGCAGCGGCACGCGCTCTTCTACCCGGCCAAGCCCGGCTGCGGAGTGGCTCTGGCCAGGTTCCTGGCCCGGCAGGACGAGGCGGCCGCACTCAACCCGGCCAGCCCCGTTCGGAGCAGCAGCATCTTCCAGCGCGATGACATCGTCGTCCGCCTCATCGACGTCCGGGGCGCGCTCGACGCCGAGCCCGAGACCACCTACGGCATCTCGGGACCGCGCAAGGCGGCGGTGCTCGAGCGGTTGACGGTCCGGGCCGGCAGGCAGGTCCGCCCGGCGGACCACACGATGAAGCTGGTCACCGACCGGCGGGCGGCCGCGGGGTCCTGAGCCTGCCCGGCTCGGCGACCCGCTCCTGTCCCATCCGCTCCACCCCCGTCCCGTCCCCATCCGCAGCCAGGCTCTCCCCATACGCAGGAGGAACCCGCCATGACCAAACGGCCCCCACGCATCGTGGACCTCAGCGAGACGCCCCCCAACCGCCGTCGAGGCGGAGACCTGCGGGCGGTGCTCACCCCGACCTCGGTGGGTTCCACCAGCGGGTTCATGGGGCTGGCGATCATGGCCCCCGGGGAGTCGATCGCGGAGCACTACCACCCGTACTCCGAGGAGTTCGTGTACGTGGTCAACGGCAGCCTGGAGGTCGACCTCGACGGTGAGGCCCACCCGCTGCGCACCGACCAGGGCCTGCTCGTGCCGCTGAACGTCCGCCACCGTTTCCGCAACGTCGGGAAGACCGAGGCCCGCATGGTCTTCCACCTCGGCCCGCTGGCCCCGCGTCCCGAGCTCGGACACGTGGACACCGAGCAGGCCCCGCACCCGGAGGGCACCGCGTGGGAGCAGCCCCCGGACCGCACGGGAGCGGTCTCGTGACCCGCCGGCGGGTGGCCGTCACCGGCGTCGGCGTGGTCGCGCCCGGCGGGATCGGGGTCCGCGACTTCTGGGACCTGCTCTCCAACGGCCGAACGGCGACGCGTGGCATCAGCCTCTTCGACCCGACCGGGTTCCGCTCCCGGATAGCCGCCGAGGTCGACTTCGACCCCGCGGTACACGGCCTCGAACCGGCCGAGGCGGACCGGGCGGACCGGTACATCCAGTTCGCCCTGGTCGCCGCCCGGGAGGCGGTGAAGGACGCGGGACTCGACCTCACCACGGACGAGGGCTGGCGGGCCGGAGTCTCCCTCGGCACGGCCGTCGGCGGCACCACCCGCCTGGAGCACGACTACGTCGCCGTGAGCCAGTCCGGCTCCTGGTGGGACGTGGACCACAAGCGGGCCGGCCCCTTCCTGCACCGGGCGTTCACCCCCGCCACCCTCGCCTCCGCCGTCGCGGAGCAGACGGGTGCGCGGGGCCCGGTCCAGACGGTCTCCACCGGCTGCACCTCGGGACTCGACGCCATCGGGTACGCCGTCCACTCCATCGCGGAGGGCCGGATGGACGTCTGCATCGCGGGCGCCTCCGACTCACCCATATCGCCGATCACGGTGGCCTGTTTCGACGCCATCAAGGCGACCTCGCCGAACAATGACGACCCGGCCCACGCCTCCCGGCCGTTCGACGCCGACCGGGACGGGTTCGTCCTCGGCGAGGGCGGCGCCGTCCTCGTACTCGAAGAGCTGGAACACGCCCGCGCCCGCGGTGCGACCGTCTACTGCGAGATCGGCGGCTACGCCACCTTCGGCAACGCCCACCACATGACCGGGCTGACCGCCGAGGGACTGGAGATGGCCCGAGCCATCGAAACCGCCCTCGCCCAGGCCGGCGTCGCCGCCGACGGGATCGATTACGTCAACGCACACGGCTCCGGCACCAAGCAGAACGACCGCCACGAGACCGCGGCGGTCAAGCGGGTCCTGGGCGACCACGCCTACAAGACGCCGATGACCTCCATCAAATCCATGGTGGGGCACTCCCTCGGCGCGATCGGCGCGATCGAACTCGCGGCCTGCGTACTCGCCATGACCCACCAGGTGGTACCGCCGACGGCGAACTACGAGACGCCCGACCCCGAGTGCGACCTGGACTACGTACCCCGCGTCGCCCGCTCCCGGAAGCTGAACAGCGTCCTGTCGGTGGGCAGTGGATTCGGCGGCTTCCAGTCCGCCGTGGTCATGACCCGGCCGAAGGAGGTGGTCTCGTGACCAGCCGTACGGTCATCACGGGCATCGGGGTCGTCGCGCCCAACGGCGTGGGCGCCGACGCCTTCTGGAAGGCGACGCAGTCCGGTGTCAGCGTGCTGGACCGGGTCACCCGGGCGGGCTGCGAGCACCTGCCGCTGCGCGTCGCGGGCGAGGTCCGGGGCTTCGACCCCGGCGCCATGGTCGAGGACCGCTTCCTCGTCCAGACCGACCGCTTCACCCACCACGCCCTCGCCGCGGCGGACCTCGCCCTGGAGGACGCCCGGCTCGGCCGGGCCGACTACGAGGGCGACCCCTTCTCCGTCGGCGTCGTCACCGCCGCCGGATCCGGCGGCGGTGAGTTCGGGCAGCGCGAGCTGCAGCACCTGTGGGAACAGGGGCCGCGCTTCGTGGGCCCGTACCAGTCGATCGCCTGGTTCTACGCGGCGAGCACCGGCCAGATCTCCATCCGCCGCGGGCTGAAGGGCCCTTGCGGGGTCGTGTGCAGTGACGAGGCCGGCGGCCTAGACGCCTTCGCGCACGCCGAACGGGCGATCCGCCAGGGCAGCCGGGCCATGCTGGTCGGCGCCACGGAGGCACCCCTCGCGCCGTACTCCATCGTCTGCCAGCTGGAGTACGAGGGGCTGAGCACCCAGGACGATCCCGAGCGCGCCTACCGGCCGTTCACCGACAGGGCCTGCGGATTCGTCCCCGCCGAGGGCGGCGCGATGTTCGTCGTCGAGGACGAGGACGAGGCCCGCCGCCGCGGCGCCACCGTACGGGCCGTCCTGGCGGGCCACGCCGCGACCTTCACCGGCACCCGGCGACGGGACACGGCCGGCGAGGGGCTGGCCCACGCCATCCGAGGCGCCCTGCGGGAGGCCGGCTGCGCCCCCGAGGAGATCGACGTCGTCTTCGCGGACGCCATCGGGACCCCGGAGGCCGATGCCGCCGAGGCGGCGGCCATCACCGAAGCCCTCGGTGCGTACGGGAGCAAGGTGCCGGTCACGGCGCCCAAGTCCGGTACCGGCAGGGCCTACTGCGCGGCGCCCGCCCTCGACACGGCGGCCGCGGCCCTGGCCCTGGAGCACGGCATCGTCCCGCCGACCCCCAACGTCTACGACGTGTGCCACGACCTCGACGTGGTGACCGGCAGCGCCCGCGCCGCGGAGCTGCGGACCGCGCTCGTGCTGAGCCGCGGCCGGATGGGGTCGAACTCCGCCCTCGTCGTCCGCAAGGGCCCGTAGGAAGAAGGGAGAACAGGGATGTCCGACCGGCTGCCCCTGGAGGAACGGGCGGCCCTGATGAACAAGGCCGGCATCACCGCCGATCCCACTGCACGACCCGGGAAGTCCTCGACCTCGTCAACCACACTCTGATGACCGGAGCCCGAAATGCCTGGACACACCGAGAACGAGATCACCGTCAACGCGCCCGTCGACGTCGTATGGGAGATGACCAACGACCTCCCGAGCTGGCCGCACCTGTTCAGCGAGTACGCGTCCCTCGAGATCCTCGAGGAGGAGGGCGACACCACCCGCTTCCGCCTGACCATGCACCCCGACGAGAACGGCAAGGTGTGGAGCTGGGTCTCGGAGCGGACCGTCGACCGCAAGGGCCTCACCGTCCGTGCCCGGCGGGTGGAGACCGGCCCGTTCGCCCACATGGACATCCACTGGCAGTACTTCAAGGTGCCCGGCGGCACCCGGATGAAGTGGACCCAGGACTTCGCGATGAAGCCGCAGGCCCCGGTGGACGACGCGTGGATGACCGACAACATCAACCGCAACTCGCCGATCCAGATGGCGCTCATCCGGGACAAGATCGAGAAGCGCCAGCGCGAGGGCCGCGCCCCCGCCGTCAGCCGAGTCTGAGACGAAAGGCAAGCACGGATGAACCAGCCGCACAGCGCTCTCATCGTCGCCCGGATGGCTCCGGGATCGGCGCCGGACATCGCCGACCTCTTCGCGGGCTCGGACGCCGGTGAACTCCCGCACCTGGTGGGGGTCACGCGCCGCAGCCTGTTCCAGTTCGGCGACGTCTACCTGCACCTGATCGAGTCGGACCGGCCACCCGGCCCGGCCATCGCGAAGGTCACCGAGCACCCCGAGTTCCGGGACCTCAGCGACCGGCTGACCGCCTACATCAGCCCGCACAACCCGGACACCTGGCGCAGCCCGAAGGACGCCATGGCCCACGAGTTCTACCGCTGGGAGAGTTCCGGCGCGAAGTGATCCGCGGCCCGGACGGGACCCGCACACCGAAGTGTGCGGGTCCCGCCGCGCGTGGCCGTTCCGGAGCCGGGCCGACCCGACCCGATCCGACCCGACCCGACCCGACCCGACCCGATCCGACCCGGCAGGGCCGGGCGGGGCGGAGCGTTCCCGAGTGGAGCGGAGAGCAGGAGGAGACGGCATGAACCCGACCGACAGCGACCACTTCCCGGCCGATCCGGCCCGTCCGCACGACGGCGCCGCGGCCCGCGGTTCCCTGCACGTGCTCGTCCTGTCCGGGTCCTCCCGGAGCGGGTCGGTCAACGTCCGCCTCGGCTCCCTGGTCGCGGGGATGGTGACCCGGGCCGGTGCCACCGCGCAGGCCGTCACGCTCGGCGACTTCCCGATGCCGCCGTACGACGGGGACGCGGAGGCCGACGAGGGATTGCCGGGCGGGGCCCTTGCCCTGCGCGAGCGGATCGAGGCCGCGCAGGCGCTGATCATCGCCTCGCCCGAGTACAACGCCTCCGTACCGGGCGTCCTGAAGAACGCCATCGACTGGGTCTCCCGCTACCGCCCGCAGCCCTTCAAGGACAAGCAGACCCTGCTGGTCTCGGCCTCGCCCTCGATGGTCGGCGGCAACCGCGGCCTGTGGGCGCTGCGCGTCCCGCTGGAGCACCTCGGCGCGCGCGTCTACCCCGACATGTTCAGCCTGGCGGGCGCGCACCAGGCGTTCGCCGACGGCGGCGGCCTGAGCGACCGGGGCCTCGACGAGCGGCTGACCGCGACGATCGGCTCCTTCCTCGACCTGGTCGAGGCCGACACCCGCTACCTGTGCCTCCAGCGCCGCTGGTATGAGTTCCTGGGCGACCGCACCGACGCCCCCGTGACCTCCCGCGCCCAGGACTGATCATCATCGGCCACAGGGGGTGAGCTATGTTTGGCGCGAGTGACATCAGCTAGGGAGGCCCTCGAGTGTCATCGGGGCAGCAGGCGCGCGCACAAGCGGCTGCGATCACACCAGGGGGTCAGTCGTCCGAGGAGGTCCTTCCTCCGGCCGACCGGCTCCTCGCGCTCTTCGACGGCCGCCGGCTGTCTCCCGGCCAGCGCCGCATCGCCCAGTACCTGATCGACCACCTCACCGAGGCCGCGTTCCTCTCGATCACCGAACTCGCCGAGCGGGTCGGCGTGAGCCAGCCCTCCGTGACCCGCTTCGCCGCCTCCCTCGGCTTCAGCGGCTACCCCGCCCTGCGCGACGTGCTCCAGCCGATCGCGCTCAGCGCGGTCGCCGGCGCCCCCGGCACCCGCGCGCAGCTCCGGCGCAACGAGCTGCAGGAAGCCGTCGACGCCGAGATCCAGAACCTGGAGAACGTCCGCAGGCTGCTCGCCGACACCGACCAGGTGCTGGACATCGGCCGCGAGCTGGCGGCCTCGGTGCCGCTGACCGTCCTGGGCCTGCGCATCTCGGTCTCGCTCGCCGAGTACTTCGCGTACGCGGCCCGGCGCATCCACCCCGATGTACGTCTGGTGACCCGCGGCGGCAGCGTCGCCTTCGACGCGCTGCTCCAGTCCCGGGCGGCGGGCGGGACCTGGGTGCTGGCCTTCGCCATGCCGCGGCACGCCAAGGAGACGCTGGCCGCCGTCCGGGCCGCCCGCAGTACGGGGCTGCGGGTGGTCCTGATCACGGACCCCACCCTGGGGCCGCTGGTGGACGAGGCGGACGTGGCGCTGACGGCGGGAACAGGGTCCCGGCTGGTCTTCGATTCGTATGCGGCGCCCGGGATGCTGTCCGCGGCCCTGTTGCAGGCCATGGCCGATGCGGATCCGGAGCGGACCCAGGCGCGCCTGGAGGGCTACGAGCACGTGGCCGACCAGCACGGCTTCTTCCTTTAGGCCGTTCCGGCCCGCTTCACCAGGCGATATTCAGCCTTTGATGTGCATGAAATTTTTCATACCCTTGCCTACTCGACGGTATATATGTTTACTGACGACGGCGCTCCGGATCCACCAGATGCCAAGGAGGACCCCCATGTCCTCCCGAACACACGCGCGGCACGACGAACCTCCTCACGTCGCGACCGCGGGTCGGTCCAGGCTTACGGATCCCGCAGAGCGCCCATGGCGGCCTCGGTCAACCCCTGGGCCGAGGCCGCCCCAAGAACGTCTCGATCAGAGTTCGACACCACTCGGAAGTGACGAGAATGCCTCAGACGGCCACGTTTACCCTCAGCCCTGACTGGCCCATGCAGGTCAAGGCACCCGGTACGCACGACTGGGAGCGCACGGCCACGCGCTGGCTGCGGGACCTTCTCCCGGCCCGCTACGGCGGCTACCTGACGCTCACCCGCCACCACGCGCTCCTGGCCCGGCACGTCCAGCTCCAGTTGCAGCACGAGATGCGCGCGGTGCGGACGGCCCTCCAGACCAGCCGCGCCGAGCTGCCCATGATGGGCATCGCCGAGTCGGTCATCGAGAACTCCATCCGGATGTACGCCGTCGAGCTGGAGCAGCTGAGCCGGCTCGCCCGCGGTGCGCGCCTGGTGTCCGACGCCCTGCTCGTCGGCACACCGGCCCAGCGCAGGCGCTGACCGGGTCCGGGACCGGGTCGGGGGCCGGACCGGGCTTGGGGCGCGGGGTCCGCTAGCGGGAGTTCTGTGTGGGCTGCCAGGAGCGGAGCCGGGCCGCGACCTCGAAGACGGTGACGCGCAGCATGCGGATGTCGGTGATCAGGTCGCGCCACTGCTCGTAGGTGGCGTCCACCGCCTCGCCGGAGGCCTCGATGTACGCGACGGCGACCCCGTAGGCGAAGTACTCGTTGGAGTCGGGCAGCGGCCGGAGCAGCACGATCGCGTCGAGCAGGGCGGCCGCGCGCCAGTAGGCGTCGGGGTCGTCCACTTCCAGGCTCGGCGTGTTCACCCGGTGCCGGGCCACGGCGGCCACCAGGGCGGAGTGGTCGGCCACCGCCACGTCCTTGAACAGTGCCTCCTGCCGCTCCAGCAGCCAGCGGTGATCGATGTGCAGTTCCACGCGTCCGAGTATCCCCGCCCGAGGCCCGGTCGTGGGGCTTTTCGGGTCGGGCGGGGACGCGCGCGGGGTTACGGCTTGGGCAGGGTGCAGCCGGGGCGGTTCAGGTCGATCTTGTTGCCGGGGGCTATGCAGGGCACGACGATGTACGTCTGCTGCGCGTAGTTGATGCCCTGGCGGACCGTCACGTTGCCGTTCTGGTCGACCTCGCACGGGTTGTTCACCGTGCAGCGGGCGCCGTCCTCGTTGCCCGTGTTGTTGACGCCGACGACCTTGCCGGTCGTCGTGTCGATCACCGGCGACCCGGAGGTGCCGCCGATGGTATTGCAGGCGGAGGTGTAGCGGACCGAGTCCTTCCAGGTCCAGTCGCCCTCCTTGAGCCGGTAGGCGAAGCCGTCCACGGAGCAGCTGTAGGTCCGCTTCCAGTAGCCGGAGACCACCTTGATGGCCGAACCCTGGGCCGGGCGTACGTCGTTGAGGGTGAGCGCCGTGATGCCGTACTGGCTCTGGATCTGCGCGTAGGTCCGCGTCAGCTGGTAGATCGAGATGTCGGTGTCGGTCATCGTCGCGTACGCGATCCTGCTCGCGCGGAGCGTCCCGACCTTCGACCCGGCCGCGTTGAGCAGGGAGAACGAGCGGGTGGACGGGCGGTCCCTGATGACCTCGCCGGCCGCCGGGAAGCCCGACTCCAGGCAGTGCCCGTTCGACAGGACGAGCGCGAGGTCGTTCGGCTGCGAGGCGGGCGCGCGGACGACGGAACCGGAACAGTTGCTGAGCGCCACGGTGCCCGCGTAGGTGACCGCGAGTGCGGTGGCTTCCGGGGCGGTGGGCGCGGTGGGCGCCGTGGGCGCGGCCACGGCAGGGGTGACCGCCGCTCCCAGCAGGAGCAGGGAGAGTAACGCGCCGACGAGAGGTTTCTTCATGTGGGGGTTCCCCTCTGATGACCATGCGACCGGAGGTCCTCCGGTTGTCATGCGCATTGTTGGGAGCGTGGCCCCAAGTCGCAAGAGCACATGGGGAGTTGGTGTGCGGGCCGGGGGATGGGTTCCGGACAGGGCAAAAGGGCCCCGGATCTGACCGCCGCAGGGGTGTTCCGCCCTGGTGCTTTGCCTCCTACGGTCGGGGCAGCACAGTTCCGGACCAGGAGGCAGCGTGAAGCGCGAGATCGACATCGACCAGCTCGTGACGGCGATGAAGGCGGTCGACGAGGCGGGGCGGCTCTTCGAGGAAGCACGCGCCGTGTACGAGGCGCGCGGCCTCAAGAGGATCAGCGACGACTTCAAAGTGGCGGGCGGATCGGTCCAGACACTGCAGGGAGCCGAGGAGATGGCCCTCGGGGCCCGCAAGTACCTCGCCGAACTCGCGGCCGTCGCCGGATACGCGGCCGCCGGCCTCCAGGAGCGCGCGGGAGAGAGACCGGCGACCGCAAGGGCCGGTTTCCCGGGCATCGCGGGCGGCGGCGCCCGGATGGCCCGCCCGCTGCTCGATCCGACGCTCGAGGGGCTGCGGCTGCTGCTGGCCGTCGACTACTTCGAGCCGGCCTTCAAGGCCGCGATCGAGGACGTCGTACGGGCGGAGAAGGCCACCTACCCCGACCCCGCCACGTTCCGCATCCCCACGAGGGGCGACCGCACCGCCGCGGCCGGCCGTACTCCCTGAGGCCGCGGGCCCGGGGCTCCGGGGTGCCGGGCCGGGCCCGCGGGGCGAGGCTGGGAGTATGCGTCACGCACCCGTCGTCGTGCACCGGATCTTCCCGTCGGGGGGCCGGCAGGTGACCCTGCGGACCTCGACCGGGGCGGAGTCCCTGGGGCTGGCCCGCTCCGACGAGGACGTCATCGAGTTCCTGCGCCGGGCCGGCATGCCGGACCCCGACGACGTGGTCCTCGGCACCGGCACCGAGCTGCTGGCCTGGGAAGGGGACACCCCCCACGTGTACGAGGCCGACCCACCGACCGATGACCTGCCCTGAGCGCCGTCGCCGCCAGAGTCCCCGTCACCCCCGGTGCGCAAGGCCGCCGAGCCGCTGTCAGGCGTGGTGCAGGGCCTCCAGGGCGGCCAGGTCCTCCTCGGACAGCCGCAGCGCGCCCGCGGCCACGTTCGCCTCCAGGTGGGCAGGGTCGCCCGTGCCGGGAATGGCCAGCACGTGCGGACCCCGCTGGAGGGTCCACGCCAGCCGCACCTGCGCAGGGCTCGCCCCGTGCGCCCGGGCCACGGCACGCACCACCTCGCTCTCGGTGCCGTCCGCTCCGCCCTCCCGCCGGCTGCCGGCGATGGAGTAGAACGGCACGAACGCGACGCCCTGCTCACCGCAGGCGCGCACGAACGCGTCGTGCTCGGGCCGCACCCCGATCCCGTACATGTTCTGCACGCAGACCACCGGCGCGATGGCGCGGGCCTCGGCGAGGTGCTCGGGGCTGACGTTGGAGATGCCCAGATGGCGGATGAGTCCGGCTTCGCGCAGCTCGGCCAGCGCGCCGAAGCGCTCGGCGAACGAGTCGCTGCCGACGATGCGCAGGTTCACCACGTCGAGGTGGTCCCGGCCGAGCTGGCGCAGGTTCTCCTCGACCTGGCCGCGCAGTTCCCGGGCGGTGGCGTGCGACCACTCGCCCGACGGGTCGCGGCCCGGACCGACCTTCGTGGTGATCACGAGGTCCTCCGGGTAGGGGCGCAGCGCCGCGTTGATCAGTTCGTTGGCGGAGCGCCGCGACGAGAAGTAGAACGCCGCGGTGTCGATGTGGTTCACCCCGAGCTCGATCGCCCGGCGCAGCACGCCGATCGCCTGGTCGCGGTCGCGGGGTACCGCGTCGTCCGCGAAGGCCGCACCGGTCTGGGGCAGCCGCATCGTGCCGAAGCCGATCCGGTTGATCTTCAGGTCGCCGAGGGTCCACGTACCCGCGCTGTCCGCGGTGATGGTCTGTGAGGTCATGCCGGGATGATCTCCAGGGCGTAGGCTGCCAGGCCATTGATTAAGGAATGACCGAATCCTCGGGGTGGCCGTGCTGGCGGAGCTGGCGTTTTCCGTGAGTGACCTGGCGCAGATGCGCTTCGCCGTCTCGCCGATGTGGGAGGTCGGGCCCAGCTACCGGCTGCTGGCCTGCGGATCCACGCCCCTGGTGCACCGGCCCTGGATCGAGCAGGTACGGCCGCGGCTGGCCGCGGCAGGCCTCGACCGGGGCTGGCTGGCCGAGCTGATCCCGCCCTCGGGGTACGTACCCGACTTCCTCAACCCGGCGCCCGGCGGGCCGGCGCCCTCCCTGACGGAGGAACTGGACAGGATCCGGTCCTCACCCGCCGCCCGGGTCCGCCGCGACCTCGACCGCCTGGGGCAGGAGCAGGGAGGGCTCGGCCCGCGCGCGCGGACCCTGTACGCCGAGCCGCAGGCCCGTATGGTCCGGGTCGCCGAGGAGATCGAGACCTACTGGGAGCTGGCCCTGGCCCCGTACTGGGCGCGGATCCGCGCGGTACTCGACGCCGATGTCTTCCACCGGGCCCGGCAGACCGCCGAGCACGGGGCAGTGCGCCTCTTGGGCGACCTGCACCCCTCGGTGAGCTGGGGCGACGACATGCTCCGTCTGTCCCGCCGGCACCGGCCCCTGTCCCGCACGACCGCGGGCTCCGGTTTGCTGCTGATCCCCTCGGTCTTCGTCTGGCCCGTCCCCTTCACCAGCGTGATGCCCCCGGAGCCGCCGCAGCTCGCCTATCCGGCGCGCGGCACCGGCTCGCTGTGGGCGCCCAGGCCCCGCGCGAGTACCGAGGCCCTGGCCGCCGTACTGGGCCGCTCCCGGACCCGGCTGCTGGCCGAACTGGAGACCCCGGCCTCCACCACCGAACTGGCCCGCCGCACGGGGCTCTCCGCCCCCGGGGTGTCCCAGTACCTCGGCGCTCTGCGCGAGGCGGGCCTGGTCACCGCCCACCGGGCCGGCCGATCCGTGCTCTACGCCCGTACCTCCGTCGCCGAGTCCCTCCTCGTTGCCTACACTCCGGGCGTGGAGCGGGGACGATCACAGGGAGGGGCATCGTGACCGAGCGCCGGTGGAGCCTGGAAGAGCACATCGTGGTGGACGCCGCACCCGCGGACGTCCACCGGATGGTGTCCGACCTGCGGAACATGGGCCGTTGGAGCCCGGAATGCCGCCGTGTGTGGGTGCCCCGGCCGCCGGCCCGACCCGGCAGCCGGTTCGTGGGGCTCAACCGCAGGGGGCCGTTCATCTGGTTCACGGTCGGCCGCGTCAAGGCCCTGCGGGCACCGGCGCAGACGCCGGACGCGTCGGGCGAGTTCAGCTTCGACGTCGGCATCTTCGGGCTGCCGATCGCGCGTTGGGGCTACCGGTTCGAACCGGAGGGCGCCGGCACGCGCGTCACGGAGACCTGGCAGGACCTGCGCACCGGCCGCGGTTCCCGCCTGACCGTGCTGCTCGGCACGGTGTTCGCCGGCACCGACCCGGACCGGCGCACCGCGGTCAACCGCGCCGGGATGCGCACGACCCTGGCCCGCCTGGCGGCCGGCTTCGACGGGGTCACGCCGCCCCGCCCTTGAGGGACCGGCCGAACTGCTCGTCCAGTACGGACAGCCGCCGCCAGTACTCGTCCTCGTCGATCTCCCCGGCGGCGAAGCGCCGCCCGAGGATCGCGATGGGCGAGCGCTCACCGTGGGCGACGGCCCCGCGACGCCCGCGCCACACGGTACGGCGCAGCACGGTGACGACACCGACGACGACGGCCGCCCAGATCAGCGGCAGGAACAGGATCCACGGGCCGGGCCCGTCGAACGCGAGGGTGGTGAAGGTATCCATCTCGGGTCATCTCCTCGGAAGCGCGGACTTCTCGTCTCACGACGAGACTCCTCCGAAGGGCCCTGCGCGTCGTCGTACGGCCGGCGGCAGTCCGCGTACTGCGGCGGGAGTAGTGCGGGAGCGGACCCGGTGCCGGACTGACCAGATGCTGATCAAGGGATACGCGGGCGGCCCCCTGCTGGCCGGGAGCCCATGACCGCCCGCCGGGGCTTCTGGTCGAACCACCTGATGCAGGTGCGGCGAGAACCCCCTGCGGCGAGAACGTCTGCGGTGAGCGGCCGGTTCCTGAGTGGTTCGGCGACGACGGCGCTGACGCGGATGCCCTGTCCGAGGCACTCTTCGACCCCGACCAGTGGCCGGCCTTCCGGCTGCCCGAGGCCGATGGTCCCGGCGCCGTCGTGATCTACCGCAACCTGCCCGGCGACTACGGCATCGACCACCTCTTCACTCCGGCGGCCGGACTGACATGGCTCGAACTGATCCGCATCGCCGAGAACCCCGCCCCCGCGGCCGACGCCATGGCCGATCCCGCCGCCCGCCTCCTGCTCCTCCTCCCCCTGCTCAACGACCTGGACGTGCCGGATGCGGCGCCGGTACGGCTCGGCGGCGCCCTGGTGGCGGTGGGAGCCCCGCAGGACACCGCGCTGAACGCGGCGGAGCACCTACTGGCCCACCTGGCAGAGAGATCGAGCCACGATCCCGCATGGACTTCACCGCTGAGCGGCGCCGTCCGGAGCGGGACGGCGCCGTCAGCGTCGCGATGACCGGAGAGGCCGTCGAGACTGCCCTCGCCGGGCCGCGTCGGTCCTCGGGCGGGTCGGCCCCTGAGGAAGATCACTACTCTGTACGAGTGCTCTCATACGACGAGTTGACCTCACCGGAGCGTGAGCTGTGGGACGCGTTCCCCGAGGGGCGCCGCGTGGATCTGACTACGGGCGCGCCCGAGGAGGCGGGTGTCGCCGAGGGCGGGCAGTGGGGCCCCGGGCGGACGGTGCGGGCCGCCGTGGTCGTGGCGCTCCTCCTGGGCGCGAACACCGTGCAGCGCGGCGCCGTCGCAAGCCTGCGGCTCTCCGGGGCGCGGATATCCGGGCACCTCAACCTGTCCGCCGCCCAGATCGCACACACCGTCCGGTTCGAGGACTGCTGGTTCGAGGAGGCCGTTGACATCTCCGGAGCATCGACCCGGTCGGTCGGGATCGTGGGCTGCCGCGTACCGGGCCTGGAAGCCGGCCTGGTCCGTGTCGAGGGGCGGCTCTCCCTGCAGCGCTCCCGTCTGGAGAGAGGCCCTGCCTCGTCCTTCCACCGCAGGATCACCGCCCTGTCGCTCATCAATGCCCATGTGACCGGCGCCGTGAACCTCAGCAGCGCCGAGGTCAACGCTCCCGGGGGATGGGCCGTGTCGGCCGGCGGACTGGTCGCGGAGGGCGGCGTCTACTGCCTGGACGGATTCGTCGCCCACGGCGAGGTCCGTCTCATGGGGGCACAACTACCGGGCGGGCTGCACATGCGGGGTGCCCGGCTGGAACGCCCCGGCGGGCGCGGGGTGGTGCTGGCTCTGGACAACGCCGTCGCCGCGACGCTCGACTTCTCCGACGGGTTCACCGCGAACGGAACCGTACGGCTGCGGGGTGCCCGGATCTCGGGAAACCTGACCTTCGCAGAGGCCGTGCTGAACGGGCCCGACGACGGCCGGGGCGGCCCGGCCCTGGTCGCCCTGCTGATGCAGGCCGTCGACTTCGACTTCACCCTCGCCCGGCCACCGTCCGGCACGGTGGACCTGCGGGGCGCCCAGGTGTCCTCTCTCCACGACGGCGCGCACAGCTGGCCGGAGGTGGTGGAGCTGGACGCCGAGTTCGACCATGGTGCGGCTGACGTGTGTCTTCGCGGTGAGGGGGCTGACGACCAGGCGGTGGGCGATCTCCTCGTTCGACAGGCCCATGCCCACCAGCGCCATCACCTCCCGTTCCCGGTCGGTGAGCCGGCCCAGTCCGACTGCCGCCGAGGGCTGTTTCGAGCGGGCCGCGAACTCGGCGATCAGACGGCGGGTGACGCCCGGGGACAGCAGGGCGTCGCCCGCGACCACCGCCCGCACCGCGCGCAGCAGTTCCTCCGGCTCGGTGTCCTTGACCAGGAAGCCGGAGGCACCCGACCGGATCGCCTCGAAGACGTACTCGTCGAGTTCGAAGGTGGTGAGCATGACGCCCCGTACGCCGGCCAGGGCCTCCTCCTCGCCGATCCGACGGGTCGCGGCCAGCCCGTCCAGCACCGGCATCCGGATGTCCATGAGGACGACGTCGGGGCGCAGGTCCCGCACCAGCCGTACCGCCTCGTCGCCGTTGTCGGCCTCGCCCACCACCTTGATGTCGGGTTGGGCGTCGAGCAGGGCCCGGAACCCGGCCCGGACGAGCAGTTGGTCGTCGGCGAGCAGTACGCGGATCACAGGCCCTCCTCGATGCCGCCGCGGCCGTCGAGGCCGTCGGTCCTCAGTGGGAGCCGGGCGACCACCCGGAAGCCGCCGTCCGGTCTCGGGCCCGCTTCGACGGAGCCGCCGAGGGCGGCTGCCCGCTCGCGCATTCCGACGAGGCCGTTGCCGCTGCCGCCCGACGCGTCGCCCGTGGCCGGACCGTCGTCGTCCACCTGAAGCTCCAGGGCGTGCGGGCGCCGGCCGAGGCGGATCCGGGCGGTGCGCGAGCCCGAGTGGCGCACCACATTGGTCAGCGCCTCCTGGAGGATGCGGAAGGCGGCGAGATCCACGCCGGGAGCCAGCGCCCCGGCCTCGCCCTCCGCCGAGACCTCCACGGTCAGTCCGGCCGCCGCCGCCTGTTCCACGAGCTCGGAGAGGCGGTCGAGGCCGGGCGCGGGGGAGCGCGGCGCCTCGCCGGGGGAGCGCAGTGTGTCCAGTACCTGCCGGACCTCGCCCAGTGCCTCCTTGCTCGCCGCCTTGATGGTGGCGAGCGCCGTGCGGGCCTGCTCGGGATCGGAGTCGAGCAGGGCCAGCCCGACTCCGGCCTGGACATTGATCACCGAGATGCTGTGGGCGAGGACGTCGTGCAGTTCACGTGCGATCCGCAGCCGCTCCTCGTCCACCCGGCGCCTGGCGGCCGCCGCCCGTTCGGCCCGCTCGCGGGCCCACTGCTCCCGTCGTACGCGGACCAGCTCGGCGACGGCGAGCACCGCGAGCACCCAGGCGGCGATGCCCAGCTCCTGCGCCCAGGGCGTGGGGCCGCCCCCGGCGGGCGGGAGCCACCGGTACAGCCAGTGCCCGATGAGCAGGTGCCCGGCCCAGAGCAGGCCGACGGCGCCCCAGGCGGCCCGCCGGTGCCCGGCGACGACGGCGGCGAAGCAGGCCAGAGCCAGGCTGAGGAACACCGGGCCGTACGGATACCCGGCACCCACATAGACCAGGGTGACGACGCTGACCCCGTACACCACGGCCACCGGATATCGGTGCCGCACCACCAGCAGGGCGGGTCCGAGCAGCAGCAGGAGCCGGGCGAAGCCGTCCAGCGGCATCCGGCCGCTCTGCGCGTGCGCGGCCCATCCGGCGCCGACCTGAGCGAAGACGGCGACGAGCAGCGCCGAGCGCCAGGCCGGGCCCCGCCCGGTCCGCTCCACCCATCGCCGCCACGGGGGACCCGGGCGCTCGCGCAGCTCATCCATACGGCCACGCTAGACCGCGTCCCCCGTCACCCGCGTCACCCCGGCGTAGCGTTTCAGGCGTACTCCCCACGTAGTACCCGTACCCGACTTTTCGGCCCGGCGGACGAGGGGCCCGACCAGGGACAGCGCCCCGGCGGCACTTGGTGGTGGAGGCGGACCGATCAGGCTAGGTTGCACGGAACCGGAGGGCGCACGGAGATCCGCCCCCGGCGCCGACCGACCGCCGCACTGCCGTAAATTGTCCCACGGCCCGCTCGGTAAGGCCGGGCAAAAGGGACGAGTTGGGGCAGGAGTGGGCAGGTCATGGCGCGACGCGGACGTGCGGAAGTGGACCGAGGTGCCACCTCCGTCGCACCCGCGGTCCTGGGCTCCGGGATAGCCGCGGCGGCCGACGGCGGGAGCGCGGCCCGCAATTGGCTCCGCCTGGGGCGGGACGGCCGGCTGACCGCCTACGCGAGCTGCGCCGAGGGCCTCGTGCGCTGGACCGAGTCCGCGCCCGGCTCCGACCTCTGGCAGGGCCCCGAGCTGTTCCCCGTGGAGGGCTGGACGGGCCGGTTCACGCTGACCCAGGACTCCAACGGGTTCGTCTGGTTCGCCGCCACCCGCCACCGGGGCGGCGCGTCGGGCGGCCGCGAGCCGATCATCGCCACCCAGTACCAGACCGGTCGCCCCCTCGGCGACTGGCGGGCGGTGGGCGACCCGTTCCCGGAGCGCACGCAGGAGGGCGCGGAGCCCCTGCCGCCGTCCGGGGACCCGACGGTGATCCCCGACGGCACCGGTTCGCTCCACATCCTCGCCACCCGGTTCGGCGTGGGAGTGCGCGGCCGGACCCGGGGTGCCGACGGCGTATGGGGAAGTTGGGGCGACTATCAGGGCAAATGGGTGCGCGGCGCCGTCGTTCCCCTGGTGACCGCCCGGGGGCGGGCCGAATTCCTGGCCCCCTTCAAGGGTGGCGCCTCGTACTGGGGTCAGGACGCGCCGGGGAGCGGCTTCAGGTGGCTCGGGCGCATCGAGGCCGATGCCGTCGAGGGAACGTACAGCTCCTACGAGACGGGCCCCGGCACCGGCACCTACTTCTGGCGCCACCCCGCGGACGGCGGTGTCGTCGCCTACCGCCCGCAGGCTCCCGCCGGCACGGTGCCCGCGCTCATGCCGCTGGGAGGCGCGGGCGGGGCGGGTCCGGTGGCCGTCACCCGCACCCGCATCAATGGTTACGACTGCACCGTCCTGTTGCAGCGGGGCTCCGACGGCTGCCCGGAAATCGCCGCGTACCCGACAGAGGGTGAGCAGTACGGGACGTGGTGGGCGCCCGTGGGGGACCGGTGCGCGGGGCTGCCGGCCATCTCGCTCGACGCTCGCGGCTCGGTCACGATCGCGATGGTCGACATGGACGGCGGCCTGCTGATCGCCCGGCAGGATCTGACGGACCCGGGCCTGGCGTTCGGGCCCTGGTGTCGTGTGGGGTGACTCACCTCACGCGGAGGCGGGCCTTCTGGCGAGTGAAGGGACGCTCTTGCGCGCGTCACCCTGGACCGGCGGGGAGTTGACCTGCCGACATGCTCGGCGAGTCGTCATCCATTCGCGAACGTGAAGCATCGGGTGCGTGGCGCGTTCGTGAATACTTGCTCGCCATTAAGTGATTGCCCTACGCTGCGCACACGCTGTCAAGGTCGTATAAGTGTGCGGCGAACGACTGTGGGGCGGGTCGAGTGTTCGGGGAGCGGTGGGTGACCAGATTCAGGGGCGGGTCTGGCGGCGTGCCGCGACAACTCCCGATGCGCCGTGACAAATGTGTCTATCGAGGAGCTTTCTGAGTGGCAGGTATGCCCCGCCTGAGTGTTGTCGTGCCCTTCCAGGATGTTGAGATCTACCTCCAGGAATGTCTGGAATCGATAGCCAGGCAGACGTTCTCCGACCTTGAAGTGATCATGGTCGATGACGGCTCGACCGACTCCTCGACCGCGATCGCCGCGGACTTCGCCCACCGCGACCCCAGATTCAAGCTCCTGCGGCAGCAGTCGATGGGGCCGGGCCATGCCCGCAATGTCGGCATTCGCGCCGCCCATCCGCAGGCCGAGTTCCTCGCGTTCGTCGACGGCGACGACGTCATACCCGAGTACGCGTACGAGCTGCTGGTCCAGACCCTCGAGGGTTCCGGTTCCGACTTCGTATCGGGCAACGTGCAGATGATGAACTCCACCAAGCGGTGGCAGTCCCCCCTGCACAAGGCGCCCATGCAGAAGGACAAGCGCGGCACCCACATCACCAAGCTGCCCGACCTCATTTACGACCGCACGGTGTGGAACAAACTGTTCCGGCGCTCCTTCTGGGACTACCACTACATCGCGTTCCCCGAGGGGGTGATGTACGAGGACTCCTGGGTCAACATGTTCGCCCACTTCCGCGCCGCCAAGGTCGACATCCTCACGGACATCGTCTACTTCTGGCGCCGGCGCGAGGGCGGCGCGGCCCCCTCCATCACCCAGCGGCACACCGAGTTCAGCAACCTCCAGGACCGTGTCTCTGCCGTCCAGTCGGTCAGCCGCTTCCTCGCCGGACACCGTGCGCGGTCCTACTCGGACCACAAGCGCAAGTACGACCTGGCCTGCCTGAAGTCGGACCTGATGCTGCACCTGAAGGTGCTGCCGGATGCCGACGAGGAGTACCAGGACGCCTTCATGCACTGGGCGAACGAGTTCCTGGACGAGGCCGACGCGGACATCATCCAGGACCTTCCCGCCGATGCCCGGGTCAAATGGCTGCTGGTCCGCGAGGGGCGCCTGAAGGAGCTGCTCGACGTCGTCGAGTTCGAGCGCAAGGGCGGGCCCCTGCCCGTCCAGCGCCGCTTCCACCGCTATCTCAACTACCCCTACCTCGGCGACCGTTCGATCGGCCTCGACAAGAGCGCCTACCGGCTCGACAAGGAACTCTCGCTGCACGGCTCACTGATCCGGGCCCAGTGGGACGACTCCGACCACCTGACCCTGGAGGGGTCCGCGTACGTCCGCTTCATCAACGTGCACAAGCGGCACATGTCGATGAAGGCGATCGCGCTGCGCAACAAGAAGCAGAGCCGGGTGGTGGTGGCCAAGGCCAAGACGACGTACTACCCGCAGGCCACCGAGCACTCCCAGCAGAACCGCTATTGCTACGACTGGTCCGGCTTCCAGGTCAGCTTCGACACCTCCCGCCTCAAGCACAAGGGCGAGTGGGTCGAGGGTACGTGGGACGTGGCGGCCGGTGTGCTGAGCCGCGGGCTGTTCCGCTACAAGGGCATAGCCCGGGGCGGCGCCGGCAGCGCGGCCAATCCGCCCTACCGCTACGTGGAGAAGAACACCCGCGTGGTGCCGCTGTTCATGCAGGGCAAGCTCAAGCTCCGCGTGGAGCGGGTCCGTTGCCGCATCACCCGGCACCGGGTCGTCGGCGACCACCTCGAACTCGGCGGCGTCTACCTGGGCGAGAAGATCCCCGAGTGGGGCAGGTTCCGGGTCGCCAGCATGGGCGGCGCCGGCCGGCACGACGCGTGGGTCCACTTCAAGTACGGCGGCGAGGGCTGGTGCACCTTCGTGACCAGGATCCCGCTCAAGGCCCTGGTCCCCGGGCACCGCGGAGCGGCCGACGGCGGCGTTCCGCAGACCTGGAACACCGGCAGCAACGGCTGGAAGACCACCCTGCACGTCGAGGGTCGCAAGGCGGCCATCTACCCGGTCATGGCGGAGGAGGCCGAGGACGGCCACTACCGGCTCCCGGCCGTCCTGCAGACCGACAGCGCCGACCGCGAGGTCTTCGTCCACCGCAACGGTTCCGGCTACGTGGTCCTGTTCGAGCGGGACACCCTCCCGATGGCCACGTCGACGCGCTGGCTCCAGGACGGATCCCTGGAGGTCACCGTCAGCTATGCGGCGGAGGACCGGCTGAGCGCCACCGAGTACGCCGCCGCGCACATCGTCGTACGCTCCCGGGCCCACGGCGCCGAGCGCGTCGTGCCGATCTCCTGGCACGGCCGCGAGTTCCGCTTCGTCGTCTCTCCCGCGGGCATGCGCACCCTCGCCGGGGACATCCCGCTGGCCGCCGGCCGCTGGGACTTCTTCCTGCGCCGCCAGGACCCCTCCGCGGTCACCCCGGAGAACCGGTCCAACGACCTCATGATCAAGATGACGCAGGAGCTCATCCCGACCTTCCCCAGCGAGATGACGAGCGACGAGCGGCGCTACGAACTCCAGGCGGAGGCCTACGACCGCCTCTCGCTGCTGGTCCACTCGGCCATGCCGGACGAGGCCCGCGGTCCGTACCGGCAGAAGCTGATGCGCACCAAGGCCTACCCCGAGGCGCGCCGCCGGCCCGTGAACCGGGCCGTGCTCTTCGACGCCTTCAAGGGGACCCAGTACTCCGACAGCCCGCGCGCGCTGCACGAGGAGATGGTCCGCAGGGGCCTGGACGTCGAGCACCTGTGGGTGGTGCGCGACGACCAGGTCGATGTACCGCCCACCGCACGAGCCGTACGCATGTGGTCCCCCGACTGGTACGAGGCGATGGCCCGCTCGAAGTACATCGTGGCCAACAACCACCTGCCGGACTGGTTCGAGAAGCGGGACGGGCAGGTCGTCGTGCAGACCTGGCACGGCACCCCGCTCAAGCGCATCGGGCACGACATCGAAGCCGTGCACTTCGCGGACAAGCGGTACCTGGAACGCGTGGAGAAGGAGGTGCAGAACTGGGACATGCTGGTGTCCCCGAACAGCTTCAGCACCCCGATCCTCAAGCGGGCCTTCCAGTTCCCCGGCGAGATGGTCGAGAGCGGATATCCGCGCAACGACATCCTGCGCCGCGCGGACTCCGGGCAGCGGGCGGCGCAAGTGCGCCGCCGCATCGGCCTGCCGCCGGGCAAGCGCGCCATCATGTACGCCCCGACCTGGCGCGACGACCAGTTCTACGCACCCGGAAAGTACAAGCTCGACTTCCGTATCGACCTCGACGACGCGAAGGCGCGCCTCGGCCACGACCACGTCCTGCTCGTACGGCGCCACCCCAACGTGGTGGACCCCGTACCGGGCGCCGGCGACGGCTTCGTCTTCGACGTGTCCGACTACCCGGACATGGCGGACCTCTCGCTCATCGCGGACGTGATGATCACGGACTACTCCTCCCTGATGTTCGACTTCGTCAACACCGGGCGGCCGATCCTCTTCTTCACCTACGACCTGGACCACTACCGGGACACGCTGCGCGGCTTCTACTTCGACTTCGAGCAGTCCGCCCCCGGCCCGCTCGTGTACAGCTCCCCGGAGCTGATCGGGGCGATCCGCAACATCGACCGCATCCAGCAGGGCTACGCCGCCCGCTACCGCTGGTTCCAGCAGGAGTTCTGCGACCTCGACGACGGCTACGCCTCGGCCAGGCTGACCGACCGCATCCTGATCGCGGGAGGGGACCTCGACCCCGCGCGGGCCCAGGCTCCGGCGGTCGGCAGGGCCGACAGCGGCCACATCATGAGCCAGTCCGTCCCCTTTCACGCACAGACCCTCGGCCGGGTGCCGGGCCAGCCGGTGAGAAGAATGGATTCCGAGCATGTCTGAGGCAGCCCAGAAAACGCGCCGCGTCTTCACGGGTGTGGAATCCTCCGGGCCGGTGCCCATCGAGTACCGTTTCTCGCACGCCAAGAACGGCAACCGCCATCTGGTCGTGGTCTTCGCCAACCACGCCGTGCCCGGTGAGTACGGCGGGTCGAACGGACCCCTGCACGACCTCCGGGCCAACGTCCTGTGGGTCCGGGACCTGTTCGACGGGGAGAACAGCCACTACCTGTGCAACGGGATGGACCGGGCGCTCGACCAGTCCGTCGCCGGGCTCATCTCGCGCGTCCTGAACGCGCTGTCCCTCACCCCGGACGACTGCACCCTGTTCGGCAGCTCCAAGGGGGCCGGCGCGGCTCTGTACTTCGGGCTGAAGTACGGGTTCAGGAACATCGTCGCCAGCATGCCCCGCTTCCTGACCGGCACGTACGCGGGGCAGGAGATGCCGGGCGGGGCCCGGGTGGCACCGGGGGAGAGGGCCGAGCCCCACATCCGTACGCTCGACTCGGTCCTCCCGGACGTGGTGCGCGCCGGCGTACGCCGACCGGCCAACGTCTACCTCGTGTCCTCACCCAGGTACGAGCACTACGCGCGCCAGGTGGAACCCCTCCTCGGACTCTTCCAGGGGTACGAGAACTTCAACTTCGTCTACAACGAGTCGCCCTCGATCGCCCCGCACGGGACGGTGCCGCTGCGGAACCTCCCAACCGTCATGGGCCTGCTCAACCTGCTCATCGACGGCATCGCGCCCCGGATCGGCATGGTCCGCAACGGGCACGAGCAGCCGGAGCGCAACACCTCCGCGATCGACTCCTACCTCGCCGACACCTCGCAGGTGAAGGGCGATTCCTTCCCCCGGCCCGTGGTCGCGGCGCCGCCGGCGAACGCGCAGATGCCCCGCAACGCCATCCGCTTCGCAGGGACCGCTCCGATGGGCGCGGTACGGGTCAGCGTGTGGGAGGACGGCAAGTACCAGGGCGCCGCACCCGTTGCCGCCGACGGCAGCTGGACCTGGCAGCGGGAGAAGCCGTGGGCCCGGGGACGCCACGTGGTCAGGCTGTTCGCGGCGGATGCGCACAACTACCACTCCAAGCGCACCGAAGTGATCTTCACAGCCCTGGAGTCGAGCAGCGCGCCCGACCAGGCGCCGAGGACGGCAGCGACACCGACACCGACCCGGACACCGACTTCCGCGTCGGCCCGGGAGCCCGTGTCGGCCCAGCCGGTGGTGCTGACGGTGACGGCTCCCTCCGCGCAGCAGCAGGTACCGGGGCCCGCCGTCGGCTTCATGGGCTATGCGCCCGGTGCGGTGCGCGTGGAGTTCCACAAGGGCGGTACCGGCCTGGGCGCGGCCCCGGTGATGGCCGACGGCAGCTGGAGCTGGGACGCGGGCTGGGCCTGGCCCGAGGGGGCGCACTACGTCGAGGCCGTCGCGGTGGACGCCCTGGGCAACGCGGCCGCCTGGACCACGGCTGCCTTCACCGTCGTCAACACCTACGCCGTCCCCGGCCAGGAGGCCTACTTCAACGCGCGGTACTGACCCCCGCCGGGTCCTCCGGGCGGGTCACCCGCATCACCAGCGCCCGGTGGTCGGACGCCTTGGTGTCCACCACCTTGCACGCGGTGCGGGGGAGCTGGGTGAACAGGTAGTCGATCTTCGTGCCGTCCTTGAGGGTGCCGCGCCCCGAGCGGGAGCTGCCCTTCTGGTCGCACTCGCGGTACGTGGTGTATGTCTCCGACGGCCAGATCCACGCGGAGGTGTTGCGCTCGCCCACCGGCGGCGGGGAGTTGAAGTCGCCGCCGAAGACCGTACCGGCATCCGTCGACGCGGCAGCGACCAGCGAGCTCAACTGGTCGTCGCGGAAGTCCCACTCCGGATGGTCCGCATCGCTCTCGCGCAGCGAGAGGTGCGCGTTGCACACGCGCAGCCGCTGGGACGGTACCCGGGCGCACAGGATCCCGCGGTGCAGTCCCACGGTCGGCTGCTCGGTCGGGATCAGCTCCACGTCGGTGAGCGCGGAGCCGGCCAGCAGGCCGTAGCCCGCCTGCCCGCGCCCCTCCCCGGTGCAGTCGACGGGAGCCCTGCGCCCCGCCGCGTCCACCTCCGCATACGGTTCGAAGGCGGACTGCCACTGGGGGCCGAGGCTGCGGGCGGAGGAGACCAGGTCCTGCGAGCACACCTCCTGGAGCAGCAGGACGTGGACGTCGGAAGCGTCGATCAGCTCGCGCAGCTGCTGGAACTTCTCCTTCGGGCTCCCCGTTTTCTCGCAGCTCCACTGCCGCACCCCGCACATGTTCCAGGTCGCCACGGAGACCTCCTCGGCCGTCCCGGCGCCCAGGCCCGTGACCGCGGCCGGTGTCTGCGCCGACGTGCACGCCACCGAGGTCATCAGGCTCAGGATCGTCGCGGTGCGGCGGAAGCGGCGGCGGAACGACCACCGCTCGGTCTCCTTGTGTCTCTGCATCCGGACATCATTGAGTATGTGCCCTCCGGATCGTGCATCGGGCCCGGTCACAGAGGGGCCGGTCATGGACGGGCCGGTCATGGACGGGCCGGTCACGGGCCCGGTACGGCGGAGCCCGATCCGGGCACCCCCTAGGCTGGCGCGGTGACGAACGCGAGTACGAGCAGGAGTGGTGACCGGGTGCTGTACGGGTGCATGGGTCTGGGCGGGAACTGGGACACCGACCCGTACGGACCCGCCGATATCGACGCCGCCGAGGCGGCCGTCGTCGCGGCCCTCGACATCGGGATCACCGCCTTCGACCACGCCGACATCTACCGCCACGGAAAGGCCGAGGCCGTCTTCGGCGAGGTGCTCGCGCGCACGCCCGGGCTGCGCGAGCGCATCACCCTCCAGACCAAGTGCGGTATCCGGCTGGGGGACAAGGACCGGCCGGGGATCTACGACCTGCGCGGGGAGAGCATCGTCCGGCGCGTCGAGGAGAGCCTGACCCGGCTGCGCACCGATGCGATCGACGTCCTCCTGCTGCACCGCCCCGATCCGCTCGCGGACGTCGACTCGATCGCCGCGGCGCTGACCTCCCTGCACCGCCAGGGCCTCGTACGGGGCTTCGGCGTGTCCAACATGGGCACCGCGCAGATCGCCCACCTCCAGGCCCGTCTCGACGTACCGCTGGCGGCGAACCAGCTGGAGATGAGCCTGCACAGCCGGGACTGGGTCGAGGCCGGGGTGCTGCTCAACACACCGCAATCCGCGGGCAACGGGTTCCCGTTCGGGACCCTGGAGCACTGCCGCGACCACGGCATCCGCCTCCAGGCCTGGGGCGCACTGGCCCAGGGCCGGTTCACCGGCCGTGAGCAGACCCCCGCCGAGCGGGCCACCGCGGCGCTGCTCACCGAGCTGGCCCGGCGCAAGGACACGACTCCCGAGTCGGTCCTGCTGTGGTGGCTGATGCGGCACCCCGCCGCCATCGCGCCGGTCATCGGCAGTGCCCGCCCCGAGCGGATTCGCGCCTGCCGCGACGCGGCGCTGCGGGAGCCCGAGCTCACGCACGAGGAGTGGTACGAGCTCTGGATCACGGCCCGCGGTGTGCCGCTGCCCTGATCCCACAGGGTGCGGTGGCAGGGGGGTATCCCCACCGGCGCCCGACCGGCCCGGGACACGGACTGCGCGAACTGAGCCGGCGGCGGCGCCGGGCGCAATGCGGACCGAGGACCCGCGCGGCCCTCGGTCCGGACGCCCCTGGGTGCGATGCCACCGCGCCGGAGCGAGGGGGCGAAACCGTCCGGCGTCCGTGTCACCGGCCCGGTCCCGCGCAACCCGTACGACGTCACACGCCTCACGGGGGTGACGGCCGGCCCGGCCGCCCGTTCCCGGTCCGGGGCCGGACTCCGGGCCACCGCAAGGGTCCTCGGGGGCGCGGCCGTCGCTCGCGTACTCCTCCGGCTTCCCGTCCCACCGTCCTTCCCGCCCGGACGAAGGTCCCAATCCGCATCCGTACTTGTGGGTACTGCGGCCGAATGGCGCCGGATTTGATAGTTCTGGACTGGTCCGGTGTGAGAAAGCTGCGGGAAGGACACGGCATGTTCGATCTACTGCGCCCGGAGACTGTCGTGTGCCCGTTCTGCAAGGCCACCGCCGCCGACGGGGCGGTCCGGACCCTGCGGACCGGGGCGGGGTCACTGTCGGTGACGTGGCACGTCCTCAACTGCCCGCACTACGCGGCCGACCGGATCCTCGCCGAGAACGAGAGCTGAGCCGGACCCGATCCGGTTCGGGGAAGGACCCGGTCCGCACCGGGGACGGCGACATGCGCGACAGGTTCCGTACAGCCAGGATGAGGGGGACCGGCGAACGAGGAGCAGCGCATGACCAGCCCAGCTGAGAGGGACCGGCGCGGACGGGCCGTGCGCAAGATCACCCGTCGTGCCGCGCACGGGCGGTGGACCGCCTCGCCCGACCGTCCCGACCCCATAGGGGTGCTGCGGCGACAGGCCACCGACCGGGTCCCCGAACTGCTGCCCATCCGCTACGGCCGGATGGCGGCGTCGCCGCTCGCCTTCCTGCGCGGAGCGGCCGCGATCATGGCCGCCGACCTGGCGGCCCAGCCCCAGACCGGCCTGACCGTCCAGCTGTGCGGCGACGCGCACCTCATGAACTTCGGCATGTTCGCCTCGCCCGAGCGCTCCCTGCTCTTCGACCTCAACGACTTCGACGAGACCTTCCCCGGCCCCTTCGAGTGGGACGTCAAGCGGCTCGCCGCGAGCGTCGCGGTGGCCGCCCGCGACAACGGGCACGGCGACGACCGCGCCGCGAGAGCGGCCCTGGCGGCGGCCCGCGCCTACCGGAGCACGATCCGGGAGCTCGCCGCACTCCCCGAGTTGGACGTCTGGTACCACCGCACCGACACCGCCGACCTACTGCCGCTCATCCGCAGGCCCGAACTGCGCGATCGGGTGGAGGCGAACCTGGCCCGCGCCCGCCGCCGTACCAGCCTGCGCGCGCTCGGCAAGCTCACCGAGGTCCGCGACGGGCGCCGGCGCATCATCCACGATCCGCCGCTGCTGGAGCCGCTCGCCCGGGCGGACTCACGGCAGGTCCACGAGATCTTCGGGAAGTACCGCAGCACCCTCCCCGAGGAGCGCCGCCTCCTCCTCGACCGCTTCCGGTTCGCCGACGCGGCCCGCAAGGTGGTCGGCGTGGGGAGCGTCGGGACCCGCTGCTTCGTCGTGCTGCTCCTCGGCCGTGACGCCGACGACCCGCTCTTCCTGCAGATCAAGGAAGCCGTGCCGTCCGTCCTGCAGGCCCACCTGCCGCCCGACGGGCACGATCACCAGGGGCACCGGGTGGTCGCCGGCCAGCGGCTCATGCAGGCCGCCGGCGATATCTTCCTCGGCTGGATGAGCGGACCCGCCGGGCGTCACTTCTACGGCCGCCAGCTGCGCGACATGAAGGGGTCGGCCGATATCGCCAGCATGACCCCGGGCGTGCTCAGCAGGTACGCCGCGTTGTGCGGCAGGGCCCTCGCCCGCGCCCATGCCCGCTCGGGCGACCGCATCGGCATCGCGGGATACCTCGGCGGGGCCGACACCTTCGACCGCGCCGTCGCGGGCTTCGCGCTCCGTTACGCGGACCGGACCCGCGCCGATCACGCCCTGCTGACCGCCGCGATCGCCGACGGGCGGCTCACCGCCACCGGTGGCGTCTAAACCCACCTGGACCCACCCGGACCCACCCGGACCCACCCGGCCTCAGGCCGGCGCGCCGCTCGGCTCCGGCTCCCGGGCGGCCCGGCGCCGCAGCGCGTCCTCGTCGGTGTCGGCATCGTAGGAGATCAGCTTCGGCAGCAGCGCGGCCAGCACCGCCACCGACGCCATGCAGGCCATACCGCCGCTCCAGAACGCCGGACGGGTGCCGGTCCAGCCGGCCATCGTGCCCGCCCGGACCTGACCGAGCTGCGGTCCCACGCTGTACGAGAGCACCTCGATGCCCGCGAGCCGGCCGCGCAGCTCCTCGGGGATCGTCTGGTTCCAGATCGTCGCCCGGCCCAGCCCGCTCACCATGTCGCCCGCGCCCGCCACCGCGAGGCACAGCAGCACGAGCCAGATGTTCGCCAACGCGCCGGCCCCCGCGATCGCCAGGCCCCAGACCGAGGCCCCGAACACCACCAGCAGCCCGTGCCGGCGCATCCCGGACATCCAGCCGCTGGTCATGCCGAGCACCAGCGAGCCCACCGCCCCGGCCGCGTACATCAGACCCAGCGCCCAGACCGCGTCGAGCTCGTCCGCGAGGAAGGGGTAGATGGCGTTCGGGAAGGCGAAGAACATCGCCGCCAGGTCCACGGCGTACGTCCCCAGCAGCACGGGCCGGCTCCACGCGTAGCGCGCGCCCTCGGCGATCCCGCGCAGCGACGGGCGCTCGGCCCCCTTCACCGGCGGCGCCGGACTGAGCCGCAGGCACAGCAGCACCGAGGCGAGGAACCCGAGGACCGTGATGGAGTAGGCCGCGGCGTGACCGGCGAACGCGACGACCACACCGGCCAGTGCCGGACCGGCGATCGCACCGAACTGGTAGCGCAGCCCGTTCAGGGCTGCGGCGGCCGTCAGCTGGTCGTGCGGCACGATCCGCGCCATCAGCGAGTCCAGGGTCGGCCGTTGGAGCCCGGCCAGCGCCGAGACCCCCGCCGCGACCACGTACAGCGGCCACAGCAGCGGATCCGGCAGCAGCGCGTTCACCAGGAGCGCCAGGGCGAGCACCCCGAGCCCGGCCTCGGTCAGCAGGATCATCCGCCGCCGGTCGACCGCATCGGCGAGGGCGCCCCCGTACAGCCCGAAGACCACCAGCGGAACGAGCTCCACCGCACCCATCGCGCCGACCGCCAGCGGCGAGTCGGTCAGGTGCTTGATCTGCAGCGGCAGCGCGATCATCGCCATGAACGAGCCGAAGTACGTCACCGTGCCCTGGTAGAACAGCAGCCTGAAGTCACGGCCGGAACGGAACGGGGCGAAATCGGGCAGTACGGCGGTCCAACGGGAGGTGCTCACGAGATGCCATCGTCCGTGGCCACCCCGGCCGAAGCAACGGATTTCCTGCGCATCGGCCCCGCATCGATCACGGACGGGCGAATCCGGAGCCCGGCGCGTGGCATCGCCGGCCCGCCGTGGCACTCATGTCTCATGCCGCCGGTGTCATCGTTCCTGCGTACGGCAGCGTCGTACGCCTGGCGCCTGCTGGTGGTCGGCGCCGCCGTCTACGCCGTCTTCTCCCTGCTCGGCCGGTTCCACGAGATCGCCGTCGCCGTCTTCCTCGGCCTCGTCGTCACCGCCCTGCTGTGGTGGCCCACCCGCCGCCTCGCGCGCGCCCTGCCCCGCTCGGTCGCCGTCGCCGTCGTCCTCCTCGGCAGCGCGATGATCCTGCTGGGCGTACTGACCCTGGTCGGCACGGCGGTGGCCGGGGAGAGCACCACCTTGGCCCGGGAGTTCCGCGAGGGACTCACCAGCATCGAGCGGTACCTGGAGCGGCCGCCGTTCCGGCTGAACCCGCACGCGCTCTCCGACCTCCAGTCCCGCCTCGGCGCGTACCTGTCGAGCCACCGCTCCACCCTGCTCAGCCAGGCGGTCAGCGGAGCCGGACGCCTGGTGCACGTCCTGACCGTGCTGGCCCTCGGGGCCTTCTGCTCGTTCCTCTTCCTGCACGGCGGCGACCGGCAGTGGTCCTGGTTCTGCGCCCAGTTGCCCCCGTCGGTGCGCGCCCGCGTGGGTATCGCCGGCGGCGCGGCCTGGCGCACCTTCACGGGCTACACGCGCGGGATCGTCCTGGTCGCGGCGACGAACGCGGTCCTGGTCGGGGTGGCGCTCTACTTCCTCGGCGTCCCGCTGGCCGTGCCGCTCGCGCTGCTGGAGTTCTTCGCCGCCTTCATCCCGCTCATCGGATCGCCGGTCGCGCTGGCGGTCGCCGCGGTGGTCGCCCTGGCCGCGAAGGGGCCGCTCATCGCGGGCCTGGTCGTCGCGCTCATCGTGATCATCGGTCAGATCGAGGGCCATCTGCTGCATCCGCTGGTGATGAGCCGGGCGGTCCGGCTGCACCCGCTGGTGGTGGCGATCTCGGTCGTCGCGGGGGCCATCGCCGCGGGAGTGGTCGGCGCGGTGGTCGCGGTTCCGCTGGTCTCGGTCACCTGGTCGGTGCACACGGCGCTGCGCGACGCCCGCCACGCGGCCGCCGGCCCGCCGGCCGACGACCTGAGCACCGACGGCGACTGAGCGGGTGGACGCCGGACACCGGCCGTCCGCGTCCTGCACAATCGCCTGATGAGCGAAGAAGACCCCTACCTGTGGCTGGAAGACGTGACCGGCGACGAGGCCCTCGCCTGGGTGCGGGAGCGCAATGCCGAGACCGTGGACGCACTGACCGGCTCCCCCGGGTTCAAGGTGCTCGAGCAGGAGATGCGCGAGGTACTGGACGACGACGGCCGGATCCCCTACGCCGTCCGTCGCGGCCGCCACCTCTACAACTTCTGGCAGGACGCCGACCACGTACGCGGACTGTGGCGGCGGACCACGCTGGAGGAGTACCGGACGGACCGGCCGGTCTGGGAGGTGGTCCTGGACCTGGACGCGCTCGCCGAGGCCGAGGACGAGAAGTGGGCGTGGGCGGGGAGCCGGGTCCTTGCCCCCGAGCACCGCCGCGCCCTCGTCCTGCTGTCGCGGGACGGCGCGGACGCCTGCGTGGTACGCGAGTTCGACCTGGAGACCCTGCAATTCGTCGAGGACGGGTTCACGGTCCCCGAGGCCAAGACCCGGATCGGATGGATCGACCGCGACCGCGTCTGGATCGGGACGGACTTCGGCCCGGGCTCGATGTCCCCCTCCGGATATCCGCTCCAGGCGCGCCGGTGGCGTCGCGGAACGCCCCTCGCGGACGCGGAGCAGGTCTACGAGGGCCGGCCGACGGACCTGTCCGCCTTCGCATGGCACGACGACACCCCCGGCTTCGAGCGAGACTTCGTCCACCGGCAGATCGACTTCTGGAACCAGGAGCTCTTCCTGCTCCAGGAGGACGGCGCCGCCCCGCCGCTGAAGATCGAGGTCCCGGACGACGCGGGCGCCTCCGTCCACCGCCGGTGGCTGACCGTCACCACCAAGTCCCCGTGGCTCGGCCACCCTGCGGGCAGCCTGCTCGCCTTCGACTTCGACGCCTTCCGGGCGGGGGAGCGCGAGGCCGAGGTGCTGTTCACCCCGGACGAGCGCACCGCGCTCGCCGGGTACAGCTGGACCCGCAACCACCTCATCCTCAGCACCCGTGCCGACGTTTCGTCCCGGATGGAGCTGCTCACCCCGGGCGAGGGTCCGGGCCCCGGCGGCTGGAGTCGCGCCCCGCTACCGGGTCTGCCGCCGCTGTCCACCGCCTCGGTCACCGGCACGGACCCGGACGTGAGCGACGAGTACTTCCACCAGGTCTCCGGCTTCCTCCAGCCCGCCACCCTCTACCGGGGGACGGCCGGTGGCGCGGGTTCCGGCGGGACGGAGAGCGGGACCGAGTCCGAGACGGAGACCGAGACCGTCAAGCAGAGCCCGGCGCTCTTCGACACCGCCGGGCTCGCCGTGCGGCAGTACTTCGCGACCTCGGCGGACGGCACGAGGGTGCCGTATTTCGTCGTCGGACCCGAGGACCGCCCGGGCCCCGGCCCCACGCTGCTCTACGGGTACGGCGGCTTCGAGATCTCCATGGTCCCGCAGTACAGCGCGGTCACCGGACGCGCCTGGCTCGCGCGCGGCGGCACGTACGTGGTCGCGGGCATCCGGGGCGGTCACGAGTACGGTCCCGGCTGGCACAAGGCTGCCCTCGGTGCGAACCGGGTCCGGGCCTACGAGGACTTCGCCGCGGTCGCCCGGGACCTCACCGCCCGGGACATCACCACCCCCGCCCAGCTGGGCATCGAGGGCGGCAGCAACGGCGGGCTGTTGATGGGCGCCGTGCTCACCCGCGAGCCGGAGCTGTTCGGGGCGGTCGTCGCGCACGTGCCGCTGCTGGACATGCTGCGCTTCCACCGGCTGCTGGCCGGGGCCAGCTGGATCGCCGAGTACGGGGATCCCGACAGCCCGGCCGACCGGCCGCACCTGGCGCGGATCTCCCCGTACCACCAGGTCCGGGCGGACGGGCCCGCGTACCCGCCGCTGCTCCTGCTGACCTCGACCCGCGACGACCGGGTGCACCCCGGTCATGCCCGCAAGATGGCCGCCCGGCTGCGCGAGTACGGCCATCCGGTCCTCTTCCACGAGCACCTCGGGGGCGGCCACGCGGGCGCCACCGACCACCGGCAGACCGCTTTCAACGAGGCGCTGGTGCACACCTTCCTGTGGGAGCGGCTGACCCCGCAGAAGTGATCGGGTACCGGGTCGCAGGTGAACGGCAGGCATCCGTACGGGGGATTTGCGGGGCCAGGGCGCTTCCGGGGGCCGGGTTGTGCCCCACGATCGGCGGATGCAGCCCCGGCCCGGGAGGACCCCCATGAGCACCCCGTACGCGTCCGCCGCCCCGTACTACGCCCGCTACCGGCCCCCGTACCCGGCGGAGCTCCACGCGCTCCTCGCGGACCGGTTCGCGCTCGACGGGTCCCGGACCGTGCTGGACCTCGGCGCCGGGCCGGGCACGCTCTCCCTGCCGCTGGCTCCGCTGGTCGAGCACGTGTACGCCGTCGATCCGGAGCCGGCCATGCTCGCCGAAGGAGGCAGGCTCGCGGCGGAGTCCGGGCGTACGAACATCTCCTGGCTGCGCGGTGACGCCGCAGGCATCGGCCGGCTGTGCCTGCCCCGGATCGACCTGTGCGTCATCGGCGGCGCCTTCCACCGGATGGACCGGGCACAGGTGCCGGCCGACCTGGACGGCATGCTCGCACCGCGCGGCGGGATCGCCGTGGTCACCTCGCTGGCGGAGCCCTGGCCGGCCGTCGTCGACGAGGTGCGCGAGCGCTTCCTCGGCCCGGACCACGGCGCGGCGCGTGCCGCGATCGAACCGGGGCACGAGATCCAGGACTTGGCGGACCGTCTCGCCAAGTCGGTGTTCTCCCGTGTGGAGATCACCACGTGGGCGCGGTCCACGCGCTGCACCCTGGACCAGTTGGTCGGCCTGGAGTTCTCCCGGGCCTGCTCCCCTCCGGCCCTGTTCGGCGACCGGAGGGACGCCTTCGAGTCCGAGCTGCGCCGCGCCCTGCTGGACCATGACCCCGGCGGTACCTACACCCGGACCGTCACCGTCGCGGCCGCGATCGCGACCAGGCCGCGGCGCTGACCCGAGCCCTGACCCGAGCCCGGGCCGGGGCCCCGGCCCGGGCGCCGGCTCAGTGATCGGGCTCGGTGGCCGCGGGACCGCGGTGCGCCAAGCGGTCGGCGGCGCGTCGGCCGCGGCTCTCCAGGGGCAGTACCCCGGTGGCCGCGGCCAGCCCGAAGGGCGGCATGTCGAAGTAGATGGCCTCGTACGAGCCTTCGGGGACGATGTACGACTCGTGCCACAGGCCCACGTGGCGGCGCAGCTTCCCCGCGCGGTCCTTGCGGTTGATGATCGACCAGGCCTTGTGGTGGAGCATGTCCGGGGCCGCGGCGTACGCGTAGAGCTTCTCCTTGGACTCCCAGTACTGGACCACGTAGTACGTGCGGGGCGAGGCGGTGAGCAGGACGTGGCCGATCAGCCCCCGGGCGGGGTCCTTGGCGAGCTCCCGGAGCATGCGGGGCATCGCCAAGGCCACGGGCAGCCAGTGGTGGGGGGCCCAGAAGTGGTTGATGCGCATGCCGATGAGGAGGACGACGACGTCCCCCTCGGCGGCTGCGGTGGTACGGCCCGGTAAGGGTTTCGCGAACACGACGGCCTCCCGATCGCCTTGTTGGATAGCTCCGCTGTCCAACCGTCACATGATTGGATAGTGGCACTCGCCAAGGGAAGGTTCAAGAGAGTGCGGCTCGCAGAACTGAGTGAGCGGAGCGGTGTGGCCATCGCCACGATCAAGTACTACCTGCGCGAAGGCCTGTTGCCGCCCGGCCACCGCGTCAGCGCGACCACCGCTGACTACGACGAGGGCCATCTGCGCAGGCTTCGGCTGGTGCGCGCGATGATCCAGGTCGGCCGGGTGCCGGTGGCGACGGTACGGGAGGTGCTCGGGCACGTCGACGACGAGTCCCTGGGCCGGACGATCCGCCTGGGGGCGGCCCTGTGGGCACTGCCCCGGGAGCCCGAACCGGCCGACGGCCAGGACGAGGGCGAGGGTGAGGACGAGGCCGCGGCCGCCGCGCGCGCCGAGGTGGACCTGCTCCTGCGGACCCTGGGCTGGTCCACCGCCCGGGAGGTGGGCGAGCTCTCGCCGGTGCACCGTTCGCTCGTGGCGGCGGTGGCCTCGCTGATGCGGCTCGGCTATCCCTGGGATGCCGCGCTCTTGGCCCCGTACGCGGAGCTGATGCACCAAGTGGCCGTACGGGACCTGGACTTCGTGGAGACCCACCCCTCGGAGGCGGAGCAGGTCGAGACCGCCGTGGCGGCGACCATCCTGTTCCGGCCGGTGCTGAACGCGCTGCACCGGCTGGCCCAGGAGGAGGAGTCGGCCCGGCGGTACGGGCTGCTGTGAGATGGCGCCGGTCCGCCCGGCCCTACTCGCAGGCGACGCCGTCGCCGTCGCGGTCGAGGTGGCGGCCGTAACCGGGGTCACCGCGGTGGACCGGTGCCGCGTCGGCAGCCCTGGCCGCCGCGCAGTTCTTGTAGTACGCGCTGCCACCGCCGCCGGACGAGGAGGAGTTGTCGGGCTCCTCGCTCTTCGGGCTGCTCGCCGGTGCGGGGCCGGCTTCCGGCTGGGCGGCGGGCGTGGGGGGAGGCGCGGAACTGGGCGTGGGAGCGGGGGTGGTGGGGGAGGGGCTGGGGCTCGGCGCGGCGGCGACCGCGGCCGGGGCGGCGGCCGTCACCGTGACCGTGACCGTCGGCGCGGGCTGCGGTTGGGCGGCCGCGGGCTGGGTCTTCGGGTCAGAGGTGGCGCCGACCAGAACGACGAACCAGATCGAGGCGAGCGCGACCGTCACGACCCGGCCGGTCCTGCCCCAGCGGGCGAGGAAGGCCAGGGCGGCGCCCACCGGCGGCACGAGGAGCGTGGCGATGACGACCGCCGGGACTGCCAACGCCGGTTGCCAGCGCGGCTGCCGGGGGTCGGCCGGGGGAAAGGGCTGCGGCTGCGGAGGCTGCGGGTGCGGTTGCGGATACACGGGTCTCCTGCCATGGACATGGAAGAGGAGCGGGCGCCCAGTTAAGCGCACCAACAGGATCCAGCCATGTGGAATAGGGAAATCAGGCCACCCGATCGTGCGTCAGGACGTCAGGACGTCAGGACATCGGCGCATCGCCGAGCGCGGTGAGCAGCTCGTGCTCGCGGGCGGTGCTCAGCCCGGCCCGGCGGGGGCGCTCCAGGCCCTCGGCGCGTTCCCATCGCAGGAGGTCCTCCAGCATCCGGGTGCGCGGGCGGTGGCTCAGCCCGGCCGCGCGCGCCGCCGCCCCGCTGCGGGCCGAGAAACCGGCCCACTGCGGATCGGGCATCCACATGGCCATCGACTCGGGGCCCATGAACGGCGCGACCCCCTGGTCGAGGAGCCAACGCGGGTCCGCCTGCGCCACCGGACCGGTATGCCCGGCCACCTGCCGCGACAGGCCGACCCAGTCGTCGAAGGAAACGACCGGCCCGACGGCGTCGAAGGTCCCGCTCGCGCCCTCCCGCGCGAGGTCCAGCAGCCAGCCCGCCAGATCGCGCACGTCGATCGCCTGGGTCGGCAGGCCGGGTGAGCGAGGGACGAGCAGGGGCCGGTCCCCCTCGCGGGCACAGCGCGCGACCCAGTAGCCCGAACGCCCGCTGCCGTCGCCCGGCCCGCCGATCAGGCCGGCCCGGGCCACGACGAGCCGGTCCCCCACCGCGGCGCGCGTGACCTCCTCGCAGGCGACCTTGGCCTCGCCGTACTCCTCCCGCCCCACGTACTGGCCCCGCGTGGGCGCCAGGAGCGCGGCCGACTCGTCGGCGCCGGGCGTGCCGTGGTCGGCGTAGGCGCTGACGGAGGAGACGTAGGTCCAGTGCCGGGCCCGTTCCGCGAGGGCCGCGAGCGCGTCGCGGACGAAGGCCGGCTGCCAGGACACCTCCAGCACGGCGTCCCAGTCCCGCCCGAGCAGCTCCGCGTAGGCGGACTCCTCGCTCCGATCGGCCGTCACCAGCCGTGCCCCCGGGGCGACGGCGCCGCTCTCGCCGCGCGCCAGGCAGGTCACCGTGTGGCCCCGCTCCAGCGCCTGCCGCGTGATCTCACGCCCCAACCACGCGGTACCGCCCAGCACAAGAACATCCATCGGGCCACCTCAGCACACCGAGGACCCGCCGGCGATCCCGGTTCGCGCTCGGCGAAGAGGAGGACCGGCGGCCGCGGGAGCGCCCGGCGCGATCGTCACAGGTCCCGCCGCATGCAGACGCGGGGCCAGCGGTCCAGGCCGTGCGCCGCCTCGCGGTCGCGGATCTCCCGCAGCCCGGGGGTCAGCCCGGCATCGTCCAGGAGCCGGAAACCGCAGCGCACGTAGTACGGGGCGTTCCACGGGACCTCGGTGAAGGTGGTCAGGGTCAGTGCGGGCACGCCCCCGCGCACCGCGAACTCCGCCAGGTGCTCCAGCAGGCCGTGGCCGAGCCCGCGACGCGCCCGGTCCGGATGGACGGACACCTGCTCGACGTGCAGGTTGCCCTCGACGTACTCGGCGATCAGGTAGGCCCCGGGGGTGTCGGCACCGTCGACCGACACCCAGGCCAGGCCGGCCTGTTGGTAGGGGGCCAGCTCGTCGAGCGTCAGCGGCTCGTCGTCGGCGATCTCCGGCATGCCGATGTCCCGGAAGCAGCGCCCGGCCGCCCTCTCGATGTCCTGGAGGAGGGTCAGTTCGTCCGGCCGTGCTGAGCGGATAGCCATGGCCGCATTGTCGCGGCAGGCCCGCTCGAGGGCACCCGAGTATCGGGCACGCGTCCATTCCCCGCCCGCCCGGAGGCTGATTCTGTGCTCCGTCCGAGTTCTCTTCGGTGCCCGTTCGGCCGCAGCGGCGCAGGCATGATCATCATTTTGGCGCCACGTCGGTTTGATACGGCTATGCCACGAATGCGACGGAGACAACCGATCAAGGCGTGGGGCGCCGTGGCTGCGGTGACGGGGGCCATGCTGGTCGTCGCCGCAGCACCGGGCCGGGCCCCCGATCCGGACACCGCGGAGGGGACCCCCGCGGGCGCCCCGCGCGAGGCCGCGGTCACCCTGCTGGTCGGGAGGGTGCTGGACGAGGGCCGCGAGTCCGACGAGGGGCCCTGTGCGGTGCGCACGGTCCGGCCCGGACTGTGCAACGGCTGGCAGGAGCAGCGGGTACGGGCCACCGCGCGTGGAATGGGTTCCGTACTGGAGGAGCCTTCCCTCGGCGGCACGGTGCAGGCCGCGCGGGTGCAGGTGCTCCCGACGGACTCCGGCGGGCCGCTCCAGATCGCCGTCGCCGACGCCGGCCGCCTCACGGACGTGACCGTACGCGACGGGCGCGGCCGCCACCTGGCCGGTGGGCTCACCCCGGACAGCGGGCGCTGGCTCAACCGCGAGCCGCTGCGGGCGGGGGAGACCTACACCGTGCAGGTCGGCGCCCAGGACGCGGCCGGGATCCCGGTCGGCGTGACCATGGCGTTCCGGACCGCGCCACCCGTGGACGGGGGCAGGCTGACGGTCGAATTCGGGCCGCTCCCGGGCACGTACGGCGCGGGAGAGATCGTGACGGCCGGTCTCAGCCGCCCGGTGCCCGCCGGCGACCTCCCGGCCCGCGCCCGGCTGGAGCGGGCCCTGCAGGTGACCTCGGAGCCGCATGTCGAGGGCGCCTGGCACTGGGTCGACGAATCGACCCTGCACTTCAGGCCGCGTACGTACTGGCCCGCCCACACCGTCGTCCGCGTCCGCAGCGGCCTCGACGGGGTCGAGGTCGGGGACCACGACTACGGCGGCCCCTCCGACGAGGTGCAGTTCACGATCGCCGACCGGATCGAGGCCGTCACCGACTCCGCCACCCACCGGATGACCGTACGCCGCAACGGACGGGTCATCAGGACGATCCCGGTCACCACCGGGAAGGAGGGCTTCAGGACGCGCAGCGGCATCAAGGTCGTGCTGGGCAAGGAACCCAAGGTCCGGATGCGCGGCGACACCGTCGGCATCAAGCGCGGTACCAGCGAGTTCTACGACCTGCCCGTCTCGTACGCGACCCGGGTGACCTGGAGCGGCGAGTACATCCACGCCGCGCCCTGGTCGGTCGAGTCGCAGGGAGAGGAGAACGTCAGCCACGGCTGCACGGGCATGAGCACCGAGGACGCCGCCTGGTTCTTCGAGACCGTCCGCGAGGGCGACATCGTGGAGGTGGTCAACAGCGGCGGAGAGAAGATGGCCCCCTTCGACAACGGCTTCGGCGACTGGAACGTGGACTGGCGGACGTGGCTCTCCGGCAGCGCGCTGGCCACCGTCGACAGCGGCCCGGCGAGTTCAATGAGCACCCCGTCCAGGCTGCACCCGACGACCTGACCGCAGTGCCCGCCCCGGCGGCCGGGAGCGGGCGTCCGCTCCCGGCCAGGGTGGTTCGCCCGGTCTCAGGCCCTCTGGCTCTGGGCCGGGGTCTTCGCTGCCTTGATGCGCCTGGGCTCCTCGACATTCGCGAAATTCGATGGTCATGAGGTCTCTTCGGGAACGTGCCGTGCCCGCCGGTACGGGAACACGGCGGCGCAGGCCAGGGCGACGGCAAGACCGGCCAGTACGGAGACGCACACGTTGATCGACATGGAGACGTGCTCCACCGTCGAGCCGTCGGAGTAGATGCAGGCGTTGCGAAGGGGCCAGTGGTCCTGCTCCAGGCCCGTCAACTGCGCGCCGGACGCGTTCCCGTCCTCGCACAGCTCCGGGAACGGCCCCCCGAGGGTGACGGAGAACCAGCCGTAGCTGTACAGGGCCGTGGACGGGAAGCCGAGGAGCAGGGCGAGGGCCGCACTGATCCTGGACGGCGATCGGGGCGGGTTCCTCAGCATGAGGACGATCACCACGATGCACGCCGGCACTGCCGCCACGCTGATGAGCAGGAGCAGGCCCATCAAAGGCGTCTGCAAGGCGTCTCCTCCTCCTGATCCGGCCATGTCTTTCCCTCACCGTTGGTCAACGGCGAGCGCGGGCCCGCACCTGCGGGTTCTCCGTGCACCGCGACTGCTCCCGAGCGGGACCGTCTTGGACACCCTCAGTATCTGACCTACGATCACCGCATGATCGCAGGAGTGATGTTCGACTTCTCAGGCACGCTGCTGCGCGTCGAGTCGACCGCGGAGTGGCTCGACGCCGCCCTCGCCGAGACCGGTAACGCACTGACCGAGGAGGATTCCGGCGAGACGGTGCGGCGGCTCACCGAGTACGGCGCACTGCCCGGTGGGCCATCGCCCCACCACATGCCCGAGCACCTCGAAGCCCTCTGGGGCCAGCGGGACATCAGCGCCGATCAGCACCGGGCGGCCTACGGCGGGCTGACCCGGGCGGCGGGCATCACGGATCCGGAGCTGGCCGAGGCCCTCTACCACCGTCACATGGCCCCCGCCGCCTGGCGTCCGTACCCGGACACCGCACCGGTCCTGCGCGAACTGCGCCGACGGGGGCTCCCGGTGGCGGTGGTCAGCAACATCGGCTGGGACCTGCGGCCCGTCTTCCGCGCGCACGGCCTCGACGAGCTGGTCGACGCCTACGTGCTCTCCTTCGAGCTGGGCACCCAGAAGCCCGACCCGGTGATCTTCCGGGCCGCGTGCGACCGGCTCGGCCTGGCTCCCGCCGATGTGCTGATGGTCGGGGACGACCGCCGCGCGGACGGCGGCGCCGGGGCGCTCGGCTGCCCGGTGCACTTCGTCGACCACCTCCCGGTCGACCGGCGGCCCGCCGGCCTGTCCCCGCTCCTGCAGCTGCTCGCGCCCGCGTAGCGCGCGCAGCGCCCGTACCCCCATGACGGGCGTGGCGCGCGGGGTACGGAGCGCGGGGCCTGGATCCGGCGGGGCGTCGGCCGCCGCACATCAGCGGCGCCGGGCGATGGTCACCCCGTCGCGCACCGGGAGCATCACCGCGTCCACCCGCTCGTCGAGCGTGATCAGTTCGTTCAGGTGGCGCATCGCCAGGTGGTGCTCCTCCTGGTAGGCCGGATCGAGGACGCGGCCGCCGAGGAACACGTTGTCCAGCACCACCAGCCCACCCGGTCGCAGCCGGCGCACGATCTCCTCGTAGTAGGCGGGGTAGTTGTGCTTGTCGGCGTCGATGAACGCGATGTCGATGACCGGCTCGTCGTCGAGCGCGCGCAGGGTGTCCAGCGCGGGAGCGATGCGCAGGTCGATCCGGTCGGCGACGCCCGCACGCTCCCAGTACGGCTTGCCGATCGCGGTCCACTCCTCGCTGACATCGCAGGCGAGCAGCCGGCCTCCGTCGGCCAGGCCGCGGGCGATGCAGAGGGTCGAGTAGCCCGTGAAGACGCCGACCTCGACCGCGAAGCGGGCACCGGTCAGCCGGGTCAGCATCGTGAGCAGGGTGCCCTCGTCGGCGGAGATCTGCATGCGCGCGGCGCCGGAGGTGGCCTCGCGGGTGGCGGCGGCCAGCTCGCCGAGGACGGCGTCGGCCGGCGTGTGGTGGCCCAGCAGGTACTCGTCGACGACGGGGTGGACGGGCTCCAGCGCGCCGCCGTCGACCGGGGCGGACCACTCGACGGAGAGTTCCTCCTGGGTGGCGAAGCCCACCAGGTGGCGGGTGACGACGTCCTGGACCCTGGCCAGCGACTCGGCATCGACCGCGGTGGCGGTCAGCTCCAGCCGGTCCGGGGTGGGGGTGAGACTGCAACTCCCGGCGGTCAAGGTGATCACCCCGCGTCCGTCCGGGGTGAGGGTGGTGGTGGCCTTGTGGCCCATGTGCGAGACGAGCTGCTTGATGTAGCGGGCGGGGCGGGTGGTGACGACACGAGCTGTGGCGAGCGGCATCGGGCTCCTTGGGGCTCTCGGATCAAGCGACGAGAATCCTCGCCACTTCATTGAGGGGGATTCTGGGGTCGGCGGGAAGGAGTTGTCAAAAGTGTTTAATTTCGTGGACACTTCGACTCATGGCAGAAGAGCGGCCGCCCGCGAACGGGAGCGATGCCCACCAGGACGAACCACGCGAGGACGAGCAACCCCGCGACGAGCAGGGACACCTCGTGCTGCGCTCGCCCGAGCAGTTCAAGGCTCTCGGGCACCCGGTGCGCCACCGCATGGTCAACGTGCTGCGCCAGCGTCCGGCGACGCTGCGCCAGCTCGCCGAAGTGCTCGGGATGAGCAAGGGCACCATCGGCTACCACGTGCGCGTGCTGCGCGAGGCGGGACTGGTCCGACTGTCCGAGACCCGACAGGTGCGCGGTGGTACCGAGCAGTACTTCGCGCTGGTCAGCCATGGCTTCAAACTGCACCAGGACGCGGCGGTCGGGCCGGAGTTCCTGATCAACGCCGCGCTCGGCGAGATGCTGCCCAGCCGGCCCGACCAGGCCTCGCACACCGTACTGCGTCACCTGTGGCTCACCGATGTCGAGGCGCACGCGCTGGAGGCCCGCCTGCGCGCGATGGCCGCCGAGCCGTATCCGGCGGACCTCGCGCACGGAGAGCCGTACGGACTGCTGGTCAGCCTCTTCCGGGCCGACGTGCCCAACCTTCCGACGGACGAGGGCTCATGAACCCCCTGCCACGGTCGGCCGGGACCATCGGTCGCCGCTCGCGCGGTGTGGCATCCTCGGGCCCATGACCGAGACCAGGCCCGGCACGAACGACGGACTCGCGCTCAATCGCGCCCTGTGGGACGTGTGGGCCACCGTGCACGGCTCCGCCCCCACCGACCTGTTCTACGACGTCGAGGGGTTCGTCGCCGGACGCCAGACCCTGCGCTCGCTCGAACGCGGGCTCGCGGGGGACGTGACCGGGCTCGACCTGCTGCACCTCCACTGCCACTTCGGCATGGACACGCTGAACTGGGCGCGGCTCGGAGCCCGGGTCACGGGTGTCGACTTCTCACCGATCGCGATCGAACGGGCCCGCCTGCTGGCCGAGCGGACGGGCCTGCCCGCGACCTTCGTCGAAGCCGACACCCAGCGCCTGCCCGCGAACCTGGCCGGCGGCTTCGACCTCGTCGTCGCCACGTACGGGGTCCTGTGCTGGATCGCCGACCTCGACGCCTGGATGCGCGGCGCGGCGACGGCCCTGCGACCCGGCGGACGTTTGGTCCTGGTGGATCTGCACCCGGCCTGCCAGGCGGTCGCCACCCTGGAGCCGCTCCTCGTCGACTGGCCCTACGGCGGGGGCGAACCCCACCGTGAAACGGTCACCGGCACCTACGCCGACCCGGCCCTGAGTCTGCCCGCCCAGGAAACCGTGCAGTACCCGTACTCGATCGGCGAGATCGTCACGGCGGCCGCGACCGCGGGCCTCACGATCAAACACCTCGGCGAGCACGTCGACGCCGAGTTCGACCCCCGCGGCATCCTGGTCCGGGGCGAGGACGGCCGGTACCGGTTGCCGTTCGGGGACTCCCACCTGCCCGTCCTGTACTCCCTGCGTGCGGACTCGCCGGCCACGCACTAGGTCTTCCCCGGCGGAGCCCCTGGCGGCGGCCGACACACCCCCCGGCCCGACTGTGGCGGTCACGCACATGGGAGCCGCCCACCGCCGTCCCGGATGATTGCGGGCATGACAAGCGGATTCCCTCCCGTGCCCCACGGGACAGCAGCCGCCGGAGTCGACCTGGCGGGCCGTACCGCCCTGGTGACCGGCGCCGGCAGCGGCATAGGGCGGGCCTGCGCCACGGCGCTCGCCGCGGCCGGGGCCCTGGTGCACGTGGTGGACATGGACGCCGCCGCGGCGAAGTCCGTCGCGCAGGCGATCGGCGGGCGGGCGCACGTCGTGGACCTGGCCCGCGCCGAGGCCGTCGAGGAGCTGCCGGCCGACATCGACGTCCTGGTCAACAACGCCGGGCTCCAGCACGTCGCCCCGCTGGCCGATTTCCCCCCGGACCGGTTCGCGCTCATGCAGCGCGTGATGGTGCACGCGCCGTTCCTGCTGATCCGCAGAGCCCTGCCGCACATGTGCGGCGGGGGCTGGGGCCACGTCGTGAACATCTCCAGCGTGCACGGGCTGCGGGCCAGCGCGTACAAGGCCGGCTACGTGACCGCGAAGCACGGCCTCGAAGGGCTGAGCAAAGTGACCGCGGTCGAGGGCGCCCCGCACGGGGTCACCAGCAACTGTGTGAACCCCGGCTATGTCCGCACCCCGCTGGTGGAGCGGCAGATCGAGGCCCAGGCCGCCGCACACGGCATCGACGCCGGGCAGGTGGTCTCCGAGGTGCTGCTGAGCCGCTCCGCGGTCAAGCGGCTGATCGAGCCGGAGGAGGTCGCCGCCACCGTCCTGTGGCTGTGCGGCCCGCACACCGGCTACGTCACGGGCGCTTCGATCCCCCTGGACGGTGGCTGGAGCGCCGCCTGAGCGCGGCCGTGGCGCTCAGAAACCGGGCAGGGCGCCCGAGACGCGGTGCCACAGGGAGCGGGTGGCTCCGAAGCCGCTCTCGTGCACCCAGACGTGCGTGCACCCGGGGCACTGGAGGTGGAGCAGGCTGCCGGTAGTCGTGAGCAGGTAGCGCCAGTGGGCGGAGCACGTACGCCGCTGCTCGCAGGGGTCGCAGCCGCGCGCGTCCTCGCACTTCGGACAGGCCACCCAGGCGCGGCGCCCGGGATCGGCCTGCGGGTCAAGCGGCAGCACGGCCGTCTCCGCGGGCGGGCAGCACACCGGCCGCGACCAGGTCGTCGTAGACGCGCTGCTGGTCGGCGTCGAGCCCGGAGTACAGGAGGTCGTAGGCGGCCTCCTCGCCGAGGAGCACCTCCACCGGATCCCAGTCCGGGCCGAGGGCCGCCATCACCTGGGCGCGCCGGAGCACCTCCTGCGAGGTGAGGTCGACGGTGAAATCGACCAGCTCGGACGCGTCGGGGATACCGGAGGCGTCGGAGGGAGGGGTGGGGTCGTGGGGGGCCATGCCATCAAAGTTAGGCAACCCTTCCTTCCCTGGTCAAGGGAGGGTGGGCGGAGTCACAGCCCGCGGACCGGGGCGCCGCGGGCTCCGGCGGGGGCGGGGAGGGCGCGGGTGGCGGACCCGGCAGGGTGCGGTCGGGCGGGCCGCGGGCGATGTGACAAATGTAATGGCCTGTCAAGGTGCTTCTCGGTCTGGAGGTTGATGCCCGGTTCGTTCTGGCGGAGGAGGTCGCCGTGCGGGTCGGCGCGAAGAATGGAGAGTGACCAAGATCGCCGGGCCCCACCGGGCCATCGACGAGGAGGCGCCGTGCCCCACACCCGTTCCGCCGACCGAACCGCACCACGACTGCGTCGCGCCGCCTCGGTCACGGCCGTAGCGATAGCCCTGCTCGCGGGCCTCGCACCGGCCGCCGGCGCCGCGAGCGCCGAGACGCCGACCGCCTACGGACCGGCCGCCGGCCGGCACCTCGACCGGACCCGGCTGCAGACGGGGCTGAACGCGATCCAGCAGGCGGGGGTGTACGGCGTCTACTCAGCGGTCCGCGACGGCCGCGAGCGCTTCGACGGCGCCGCGGGCCTCGCCGACGTCGCGACCGGGCGCACGGTCCGCCCCGACCTCCGGCACCGGGTCGGCAGCGTCACCAAGACCTTCACCGCCGTCGCCGTCCTCCAGCAGTCCGCGAAGGGCCGGGTGGACCTCGACCGGCCCGTCGGCGACTACGTGCCCGAGCTGCTGCCGGGCGAGCGCGGCCGCACGGTGACCGTACGCATGCTGCTCAACCACACCAGCGGCATCCACGACTACATCGCGGACGCCTTCCCCTCCCTCCTGAAGGGGACCACGGAGAGCCTGGACGACCACCGGTACCGCACGATCCGGCCCGCCGAGCTGATCGGCTTCGGGGTGGCCCGGCCGCAGCTGTTCGAGCCCGGCACCGACTGGTCCTACTCCAACACCAACTACCTGCTGCTGGGCGAGGTGCTCCGCAAGGTGACCGGCCAGGACCCGGAGCGGCTGATCACCCACGACGTGATCCGGCGCGCGGGTCTGCGCGACACCTACTTCCCGGGCACCGACCCGCGCATCCGCGGCGCCCACGCCCGTATGTACGAGAGCTTTTACGGGATCATCGACCCGCCGCGCGACTACAGCGACTACAACATGACCTGGGCCGGCACCGCCGGAGCGCTCGTCTCCACCCCGCAGGACCTCAACACCTTCTACCGCGCCCTGCTGGGCGGCGACCTCCTGCCGCGCCGCCAGCTGGACCAGATGCGCACCACCGTCGATGTCAAGGACGAGACGGGGGCCGTGGCCATGCGCTACGGCCTCGGCATCTACACCCTGGACACGCCGTGCGGCCCGGCCTGGGGCCACGACGGGGGAGTCTTCGGCGCCGGCACCTGGGCCCTGTCCAGCCCGGACGGCAAGCGCCAGTTCGCCATCGGGTACAACCTGATGAAGTACCAGCGCCTCAACGAGAGCGGCACGGCCTTCGACCCGCACCCGGCCGACGCCGCGATGAGGGACTACCGCGACCAGTCCCTCTGCGGCACCGCGGCGCCGAGGCCGCCGGACGCGGCCGGGAAGAACCGCTCCGCCGGTACCCCGCCGACCGAGGCCCCTTCGGCCCCGGCCCCGTCGTCCGAGGCCCCGGGCACTCTCCGCGTACTGCCCCCGACCATGCCGGCGCTCCCCGGACCGCTGTCGGGCCCCATTCGCTGACCGGGCCCGGGAACGTCCGGCCGACCGCCCCGGGGGAACGTCCGGCCGGACGGCGCCCTCAGCTCCGCTTGTCCTCGACGTGGACGAGACGGTGAGCTCGGTGCCGTCCCGATGGCGCTCGGCACGGCCGAACAGTCCGCAAGGGGACTGCTCCCGCCCGCGGATCCGCGGACATCGAGGTCTTACGGATCAGTGACATGCGGTCCGGCGAACGCGTCGCGGGACCGTCCGCGGCATAGCGTCGGGGCATGCGTGTACTTGTGACTGGAGGCGCGGGCTTCATCGGCTCGCACATCGTCGCCGAGCTGATCGCCCGCGGGCACGAGCCGGTGGTCTTCGACCTGGCGCAGGACGGGCGGGACGTACGGGACCCGGACGCCGTGGCCCAGGCGTTGGAGGGTGTGCGGGCGGTCTGCCACCAGGCGGCCAGAGTGGGGCTGGGCAAGGACTTCGGTGACGCGCCCGGCTACGTGTCGGCCAACGACCTGGGCACTGCGGTGCTGCTGGCCGAGATGGCGCGGGCACGGGTGCCGAAGCTGTTGCTCGCCGGATCGATGGTCGTCTACGGCGAGGGACGCTACGAGTGCCCCGTCCACGGCGCGGTGCGGCCCGGCCCGCGCGACGAAGCCGACCTGAAGGCGGGGCGGTACGAGCCGCGCTGCCCGCTCTGCGGCGCCGAACTGGCCCCGGGGCTGGTCGCGGAGGACGCCCCGATGGACCCGCGCAACGTCTACGCCACGACCAAGCTCGCCCAGGAGCACCTCGCGTCCTCGTGGGCCCGGGCGACCGGCGGGCAGGTCGTCTCGCTGCGCTACCACAACGTCTACGGGCCGGGGATGCCCCGGGACACCCCGTACGCCGGGGTGGCCGCGCTCTTCCGGTCCTCGCTCGCGCGGGGCGAGGCGCCGCGCGTGTTCGAGGACGGCGGCCAGCGTCGGGACTTCGTCCACGTACGGGATGTGGCCGCGGCCAACGCGGTGGCGCTGGAGGCCCTGTCCGGGGCGCACGCGGCCGGCGGGCCCGCGGGCTTCACCGCCTACAACGTGGGCAGCGGCGACCCGAGGACCGTCGGCGACATGGCCGAGGCCCTCGCGGTGGCCTGTGGCGGCCCGGCCCCGGTCGTCACCGGCGAGTACCGCCTCGGCGACGTCCGCCACATCACCGCCGACTCGGCGCGCCTGCGGGACGAGCTGGGCTGGCGCCCGGCGGTTCCCTTCGGCGCGGGCATGGCCGAGCTCGCGGCAGGTGCGCACACCGAGCCCTGCTCCGAGTCCGGGGAGTCCGGGGAGCCCGGCGGGGGCATCCTGGTCAGCTGGCCGAGGTCGGCGGGGTAGACCGTGTCCGTGCACGCGGCCGGTCCCCGACGCCACCGGCGCGGGCCGACGGCGGCGCCGGAGGGCGCCGCCGCACTCCGTGGGACGGGCTAGCCGGCGGCCGCCGGCAGGGTCAGTTCGAAGCGGCAGCCGCCGGCGACATTGCGGACGTGCGCGTGCCCCGCGTGGGCCTCGACGATGCCCCGGACGATCGCCAGGCCCAGGCCCGCGCCCGAAGGAGGGGTGCGGGCCGGGGTGCCGCGCCAGCCCGTGTCGAACACGCGCGGGAGGTCCTCCTCGGGGATGCCTCCGCAGGCGTCGGTGACCGAGAGCACCACGGAGTCGGCCCGGCGCTCGGCGGCGATCGCGACCGTACCGTCGGCCGGCGTGTGGCGGATGGCGTTGACCAGGAGGTTCGAGAGCACCCGGGTCATCTCCTTGCCGTCCACCTCCACCGGCAGCGAGGCGACTCCCTCGCCGACCAGCCGTACGCCGTGCTCGCGCGCGAGCGCGTCGGTGCCGGCGAGGGCGTCGCCCACCAGATCGTGCAGGGACATCCTGGTGAGGGTGAGGGACAGCGCGCCCGCGTGGATGCGGGAGAGCTCGAACAGGTCGCCGACCATGGAGTTGAGGCGGTCGACCTCGGTGCGGATCTGCCGGTGGTAGCGGGCGGGATCGGCGGCCATGCCGTCCTCCAGCGCCTCCGACATGGCGCGCAGCCCCGCCAGCGGGGTGCGCAGATCGTGCGAGATCCAGGCCACCAGCTCGCGCCGCGAGGCCTCCAGGGCCCGCTCGCGCTCACGGGAGGCGGCCAGCCGTTCGCTGGTGAGGGCCAGCTCGCGGCTCAGCGCCGTGAGCTCGGCGGGGGCGGGCACCACCGGCGCCGCGAAGGTGCCCTCCTCCCCGAAGACCCGGGCCGCGGCGACGAGTTCCCGGCAGCGCCGGACGACCTGGCGGCCCAGCAGCAGCGCGGTGGCCATCGAGACGGCCGCGGCCGTCGCGACGACCGTGGTCACCACGGCCAGGTCGTGCGAGGACAGGAACATCGCCCAGGCCACCGTCAGCGTCCCGGCGAGCATCGCGGTCACGGCGACGGCGGCGACGATCGCGAGGGAGATGGCGACGCTGCGTCGGCGCAGTATCCGCAGGGCCACCGCCCCGAGCAGTCCGGCGGCGCCCGCGCCGAGCAGGGCGTACAGGGCGATCAGCAGAAAGTCACGCATGTCCGTCCTCCGCTCGTACGGCCGGAGCGGTCCCGGTCTCCGGCGCCGCCTCGAAGCGGTATCCGGCGCCCCAGACCGTCTGGATCAGTTGCGGGCTGCCCGGATCGTCCTCGATCTTCCCGCGCAGCCGCCGCACGTGCACGGTGACCGTCGACAGGTCGCCGAAATCCCAGCCCCAGACCTCACGCATCAGCCGCTCCCGGTCGCAGACCTGGCCGGGGTGCCGCAGGAAATAGGCGAGGAGGTCGAACTCCCGCAGGGTGAGCGCGAGCTCCCGGCCCTCCTTGTGGACCCGGCGGGCCGCCGGGTCCAGCGTCAGGCCCGCCACCGTCAGGCGCGGACCGGCCTCCGGGGCACCGGCCGGGGTGCCGGCCTGCGCCCGGCGGAGCACCGAGCGCACCCGCAGGACGAGCTCCCGCGGGCTGAACGGCTTGGTCACGTAGTCGTCCGCGCCCACCTCCAGGCCCAGGATCCGGTCGTCCTCGTCACCGCGGGCGGTGAGCATGATCACCGGGACGGGCCGGCCGCCGCTCTCCCCGGCGCCGTTCGCTCCTGAGCCGTTCGCCCCGGCGCTGTTCCCCCCGGAGCCGTTCTCGCGCGCGCGCAGTCGGCGGCAGACCTCCAGCCCGTCCATACCGGGGAGCATCAGGTCGAGGACCATCAGGTCGGGACGGTGCTCCTCGGCGGCGCGCAGGCCGGCCGGGCCGTCCGCTGCCAGGCGCACCGCGAATCCGGCCCGCTCCAGGTACCCGGCCACGACCTCCGAGACGGTCGGGTCGTCGTCCACGACCAGAACGGTGCCCAGGGCACCGCCCCGCCCGGTGCCGGGCCCGTCGGCGCGGGGCTCCTCGTTCGCACGGTCCATATCGCTCACTGCCATGACCCCAGGCTGTCATCCGTGCGGCCCCGTGTGGGGCGCGGACCTGCCCGTGGGGGACGGCGTCCGCGTTTCGTAAGGTCTGCGGGCCCCTTTTCCGCCCCTTCGATTCCTACGGTGTGGAGGGTGACTTCCTCAGCTTGTGCTCCGCCCCGCGCGGACCTCGTACTGCCGTGCCTCGACGAGGCGCAGGCGCTTCCCTGGGTGCTGGCGCGTGTGCCGGCCGGGTGGCGGCCCATCGTCGTCGACAACGGATCGACCGACGGCTCGGCGGAGATCGCCCGGAGCCTGGGCGCCACCGTCGTGCACGAGAGCCGGCGCGGCTTCGGCGCCGCCTGCCACGCGGGGCTCCTCGCGGCCCGCGCCGACCTCGTCTGCTTCTGCGACTGCGACGCCTCCATGGACCCCGGGCTGCTCGCCGCCATGGCGGTGCGGGTCGCCGCCGGAGAGGCCGACCTGCTGCTCGGCCGCCGCCGCCCGCAGGGGCGCGGCGCCTGGCCCGTGCACGCCCGTGCCGGGAACCTGGCACTGTCGCGGATGCTGCGCCGCCGCACCGGACTGCGGCTGCACGACCTCGGACCGATGCGGGTGGCGCGCCGCGAGGCACTGCTCGGCCTGGACCTGACCGACCGGCGCAGCGGCTACCCGCTCCAGATGGTCGTCCGGGCCGCCGACGCCGGCTGGCGTGTCGCCGAGACCGATGTCCCGTACCTGCCGCGCTCAGGGAAGTCCAAGGTCACCGGGACCGGGCGGGGCACCTTGCAGGCCGTACGCGATATGCGCAAGGTGCTCGCCGAGCCGCCGGGCACCCGCTCCGCACCCTCCGAGGGGATCTCCGCATGAGCACCCTCCTCGTCATCGCGAAGGCCCCCGTCGCCGGCCGGGTCAAGACCCGCCTCACCCCGCACTTCACCCCCGAGCAGGCCGCCGACCTGGCCCGCGCCGCGCTCCAGGACACCCTGGCCGCCGTACTCGCCACCCCGGCCCGGCGGCGCGTCCTGGTCCTCGACGGCGCCCCCGGGCCCTGGCTGCCCGACGGCATCGAGGTCGTCCCGCAGTGCGCGGGCGGGCTCGACGCCCGGCTGGCCGCGGCCTTCGCCGCGGCCGGCGGACCGGCCCTGCTCATCGGCATGGACACCCCACAGGTCACCCCGGAACTCCTTGCGCGGGGGCTCGACTTCGGCGAGACGGACGCCTGGTTCGGCCCCGCCGACGACGGCGGGTTCTGGGCGCTCGGCCTGGCCGAGCCCGACCCGGCCCTGCTCCTCGGCGTCCCCATGTCCCTGCCGGCCACCGGCGAGGCCCAGCGCGCCCGGCTGACGGCCTCCGGGCGCGCGGTACGGGACCTGCCCGAGCTCTGCGACGTGGACACCCCGGCCGACGCGGCACGGGTCGCCGCCGCCGTACCCGGTACCCGCTTCGCCGCCCTGCACTGCGGCCTCCGCGCGGTGACCCGATGACCGCCCAGCTCACCGAGCACGCCCCCACCGAATCCGCCCTTGCCTGGCGCGCCGACCCCTACGCCGACGCGCTGCGCGCCGGCCGCGGCCCGCTCTTCCTGCGGCGCTCGGACGGCTGGCTGCTCCCGCTGGACGTGGAGCGCTGGTGCGCCGAACCCGACGAGGCGGACGAGAGCGTCCTCGACCGCTGTGCCGGGCCGGTCCTGGACATCGGCTGCGGCCCCGGGCGCCTCGTCGCCACCCTGGCCGCACGCGGGCGGCGGGCGCTGGGCGTGGACGTCACCCCCGAGGCCGTGGCCCGTACGACACGGGCGGGCGGCAGCGCCCTGTGCCGCTCCGTCTTCGATCCGCTGCCCGGCGAGGGCCGCTGGGGCACGGTCCTGCTCATCGACGGCAACATCGGCATCGGCGGCGACCCGGCCGCCCTGCTCCGCCGCGCCGCCCGACTCGCCGCGCCGCCCGGCTCCCTGCTGATCGAGGTGGCCACCGCGGACGTGGACGAACGCGTCGAGGTGCACGTCGACGACGGCCGCGGCGGCCGCGGGGCGCCCTTCCGCTGGGCCAGGCTCGGTACCCGGGCCCTGTGCGCCGCGGCCGCGGACGCCGGCTGGTCCCGGGCCGTGACCTGGGAGGCAGCGGGTCGTAGCTTCGTGGGCCTGCGGCGCTGACCGCCGGACGGAAGGAACACAAGGAGGGGAGTTGACGCCGGACCGCGTCAACTCCCCTCCCGCATGCGTCGGTCAGTGCCGCCGCGCCACCCGCCGTACGCAGGCGCGCGCCGCGAGGTATCCGGCCGTGAGCGCGGCGAGGACCGCCATCGCCAGCAGCCAGTTGCGCAGGTAGTCCAGCGGCAGCACCGTCGCATTGGCCACGCCGCCGGGGCGCAGGAGCGGCGGCAGGGCGATCACCGTGAGCGAACCCGCCACGATCAGCGCGCCGCGCGCGACCCCGCGCAGCCGCAGACCCGCCGCCGCGGCCAGTGCCCCGACCGCGATCACCAGCGGGGCGACGAGACCGTCGTGCACGAGGAGTCCGCCCGCGAGCCACAGGGCGATCCGCCACGGCTCGGGCTCCCGCACCAGCAGGAAGCCGCCGAAGGCCATCACGGCCAGGCCGAAGCCGCCGACCGCGTAACGGAACGCCATCACACCACCTCCAGTCGGCCGACCCATTTGGTCTGGAGCACGCCCGGCCGGTTCGGAGCGATGATCCGCGCCGGGTATCCGTGGTCCAGGGACAGCACCTCCCCGTTGAGGCGCAGCGCCAGCAGGGTGAGCGGGTCCTGCGTGTACAGGCGGCCCATTTCCATCACCCGGTACGCGCCCGCCGCTTCCAGCGAGACCACCCGGCAGCGCGCGCCCGGGCCCGCTCCGGCGCGCTCCAGCAGGTCCCGTACCCGTACGCCCGTCCACCGGGCGGACTTGCTCCAGCCCTCCACACAGGCGATGGGCAGGATCACCTCGTGCTGCGGGAGTGCGCGCAGTTCGGCCAGTGTGAAGCTGTACGGACGCGGCCCGGCCACGCTGAGCCGCCACTCGGCCAGCGAGGCTTCGGTGACGCGCGCCGCCGCGGCCGTACGGTTCACCGGCAGCCCCTGAGGCCCGTGGGCCGGGCTGCGCGGGGCGAACAGGTCCAGCGGGCCGAGCGCGGTGACCGACTGTCCGACGGTGGTCAGCGTGACGGCGCCGACCCCCGCCGCGACGGCCGCGAGCAGCTGCCGCCGGTCCGGCCCGTCGGCCTCGGGCAGGGCCAGGGTGCCGGGGGAGCGGCGGGTGAAGTGCGCCCGGATCCGCGGCCATTGCACGGCGACGTGCAGCAGCAGCGCGCCCAGCAGGACCCAGGCGAGGGCGTAGTGCACCGGTACGAAGGAGAACGGCCAGGGGTACCACTGGAAGGTGTTCAGCAGCCCGGTGAACAGCTCGAGGATTCCGGCGCCGACCAGCACGGCCACCGAGAGGCGTTCCAGAGCGTGTCGCACGGAGCGCACCGGCGGCCACGCGAAGAGCCGCGGGTAGACGGCCCACAGCTTGGCCAGGAGCAGCGGGATCGCGGCGATGCCGGAGGCCACGTGCAGCCCCTGTGAGAGCCGGTAGCCCCAGTACGGGCGGCTCGGCAGCCGGTCGGCGAGCCAGGTCGGCGGGTGCTGGAGGTAGTGGCTGAACACACCGGTGGCGAAACAGACGAGGACGGCGAGCCCGAGCAGGCGGCCGATGACGGTCGCGGTACGGGCGTCGTGCAGCCGCGCCCTGAAGGTGATCGGCGGGCCGTGGGAACGAGTGAGGCGCATGAGCCCATGACACCCCCGGCAGTGCGCCGATGGGTGGGTGGAACACCTTACGGAATGCGGACATGCGGGGCTGTGCCCCCCCTTCCGGGCCCGTTGCTGGAACGCTGCGGGCGTGAAACCGCGTACCGCCCCCGCCGACCGTCCCGCCGCCCCGGCCGCCGCTTCCGCTGCCGCAGGACCCGCCGCCCTCACCGCCGCGACCCTCGCCGTCCTGACGGCCGCCCTCGTCCTCACCGTCCGCCACGACGGCTACTTCACCGACGCCGCCGGGCTGTTCAGCCGGTACGCGGCCTGCTGGGCGCTGTTCGCCCTCGCGCTCCTCGCGCTCCGCAGGGTTCCGGCCGCCCACGTCCTGCCGCTGCTCGTCGCCGGGGCGCTCGCCGTCACCCTGACCGGGCTGGTGGCACCACCCCGGACCAGCACCGATTCCTACCGCTACGCCTGGGACGGGCGGGTCCAGTCCGCCGGCATCTCCCCCTACGACCACGCCCCGCAGGACCCGGCGGTGGCCCGGCTGCGCGACCCCTGGCTCTTCCCGACCGGCGCCGCGTGCGCCGGCCCGGACCGGGCTGCCGTCCCGGGCGGCCCCGTCCCGCACTGCACCCGGATCAACCGGCCCGCCGTGCACACCATCTACCCGCCCGTCGCCGAGGTGTACTTCCTCGCCGTCGACCGGCTCTCCCCGGAGGGCGCGCGGCACAAGCCGCTCCAGATCGGAGCCGGTCTGCTCTCCCTCGGCGTGACCGGTGCACTGCTGCTGATCCTTCGCCGCCGGGGCCGCGACCTCCGCCGGGCCGCCTACTGGGCCTGGTGTCCGGCCGTACCGATCGAGGCCGTCAACAACGCGCACGTGGACGTACTGGGCGTGCTGCTCGCCGTGACCGGCCTCGGGCTCGTCGCGGCGCGGGGCACCGGCCGCCGGGCCGCCGGCGGCCTGGTCCTGGGCGCTGCGATCGCCACCAAACTCATGCCCGCCGTCGTCATGCCCGGCGCCCTGTCCGGGGTGCGCCGGATCCGCGACGCGGCCGCCGTCCTGGTACCCGCCACCGCCTTCGTCCTGCTCGCCTACCTGCCGTACGTACTCCTGTCGCACAGCTCGGTCCTCGGCTACCTGGGCGGCTACGTGGACGAGGAGGGCTACGACGACCCCTCCGCCGGCTCCCGCTACGCCCTGCTCCGCCTCGTCCTGCCGGACAGCTGGGCGCTGCCGGTGCTCCTCGTCGCGATGACCTGCGTATCGCTGTACGTGATGTGGCGCGGCGACCCGCGCCGCCCGTGGAGCGGCGCGCTCCTGGTCACCGGCTGGGCCTTCGTGCTCCTCACCCCCGGCTACTCCTGGTACGCCCTGCTCCTGATCGCCCTGGTGGGCCTGGACGGGCGCTGGGAGTGGCTGGGCCCGGCCCTGGCGGGCGCGGCGGTCTACCTCCTCGCACCCGTCCTCGGCCACCGGTCGGCGCTGAGCGCGATCGCCTACGGCGCCGCGGTCCTCCTGGTCCTCGCCGTCGCCGCGATCCGACGCCGGTGCGGGGCCCGATCCGGACCTCCGGGAGGGCGCGACGACGGCCCTCCTCGGCCGGTGTGACGCCGAGGGCTCAACCGTTGCCGGCCGCGGACCTGATCGACCGGCTGTACCTCCTCGTCCGCGCCGGGACAGCCGGCGGCGGACAGCGTCTGTTCGACCGGGTCAGGAACGCGTGAGGAGGACGAGTTGCCGCGTCGCGCGGGTCATCGCGACGTAGCGGTCGACCGCTCCCTCGATGCCGGTGCCGAAGGTCTCCGGGTCGATCAGGACGACGAGGTCGAACTCCAGTCCCTTCGACAGTCCTGGGGTCAGCGACCGGACCCGGGGCCGCGCCCGCAAGCCGCTCACCCCGCCCTCGTGGGCACTGATGACGCAGGCCACCCCGTCGGCATGCGCCTCGAGCCAGCCGTCGAGGATCGAGTCCAGGTCCGCGACGGATCCGTGGACCACGGGAACACCGCTGCTGCGGACGGAAGTCGGCACGTTGGCATCGGGAAGAGCTTCCCGGATGGCCGGTTCGGCCTCCGCCATGACCTCTTCGGGCGTGCGGTAGTTGATGCTCAGTGAGGCCACGCTGATCCGGTCGAAGCCGATCCGCTCCAGCCGTTCCTGCCACGACTGGGTGAAACCGTGCCTGGCCTGGGCGCGGTCACCGACGATGGTGAAGCTACGGGACGGGCAGCGCAGCAGCAGCATCTGCCACTCCGCGTCGGTCAGTTCCTGCGCCTCGTCCACGACGATGTGCGCGAACGGTCCCGTCCGAGTAGAGCAAGTGGGCGCAACGGTGCAGCGCCACCACGGTCTTGCCCGTACCCGGACCGCCGTCGACGACCAGCGCGCCCCGGGAACCCGCGCGGATGATCGCGTCCTGGTCGGACTCGATGGTGCCGAGCACATCACGCATCCGCGGCGACCGGCTGCCGCCCAGGCTGGCGATGAAGGCGGACTGGTCGTCGAGCGCGGCGTGCCCCTCGAACCCGTCGGCGGTGAACACCTCGTCCCAGTAGTCACCGATCCGGCCGCGGGTCCAGCGGTACCTGCGGCGGCTCGCCAGACCCATCGGCGCGGCATGCGTCGCGGCGAAGAACGGCTCGGCCGCGGGCGAACGCCAGTCGATCAGCAGCCGGCCCCCGAGCCGTCGTTGAGGCCGAGCCGTCCGATGTACACGGGCTCCGGGTCGTCCGCACTGACGATGCGTCCGAGGCACAGGTCCAGGCCGAAGCGGCGCAGGGCCCGCAGCCGGCCGGTCAGCCGGTGGATCTCCGCGTCCCGGTCCATCGCCTCCCGGCCCGGACCGCCGGGCGCGCGGCGCAGCTCGCCCAGGCGGCCGGACAGCTCGGCGATCGTCTGCTCAAGGCTCTCCGCGAGGGCCGCGAAGTGCTTCTCGTCAGCGCCGACCAGTGCCGGGTCGGCCTTGGTCCGAAGGCGGTCGGGAAGGTGGAACGCACTGGTGGTCAGCGGGTTCGTGTCAGCGGCGGAACGCACTCTGTGGATCTCCCGTTTTCGCAGGTCCTGGCTTCTACGAGCGATTCTGCGGTACGACTGGGGCCTTGCCGCAAGCCCCCCTGCGCGCTATAAGTTGAGAGTGGAAAGAGGTGGGTACTCCCCTTTCCCCCGACGGTCCGCTCTCGTTCGGACGTCCCGCACACCGCTACTGCGCACTGCGCACCGATTTCCTCGTCGGCCCTCCTCGCCGAGTGGCGGCGGGCGGCGCGCTGCGTGCACCGAACCCGCCCCGCCCCTTCCGGTGCATCCCGCACCCCGCCGCGTTCATTCGTCCGGCCGAGTACCGGATGCCGCCCGGCGCGGGCTGGGGCAGGCTGTGGGGGCAAGGAGAGCCGCCACCACCGCCTGTCCCGGCGCACTTTCAGCGTCATCCACCGATCCTCCGGGATCCCCGGCTCCCGACCCCTGAGGAGGTCAGCCATGCAGGGTGACGAGAGCGCGGGCGAACTCGCGGTACTGCGCGCCAGGGTCGCCGCCCTGGAATCGGAGGCCGCGAGGCGGACCCCGCCGAAGCACCGGACGAAGTCACTGCTGTCCGCGCTGCTGATCATCATCGGCTGTGTGCTCGCCCCCCTGGGCATCGTGGCGTCCTGGACCTCCGGCATCGTGGGCAACACGGACCGCTACGTCTCCACGGTCGCCCCGCTGGCCTCCGACCCCGATGTGCAGGCGGCCGCCGCGAACCGCGTCACCGGCGCCCTGATGGAGCACCTCGACCTCGCGACCCTGCTGGAGGACGTGGCCCCCGAGCAACGCCCGCTGCTCCAGAAGGCGCTGGGCAAGCTCGGCGGCTCACTGGAGGGCGCGGTCAGCAGCTTCGTGAAGGAGAAGGCGCAGGACGTCATCGCCTCGGACCAGTTCGAGACGATCTGGACCAACGCCAATCGCACCATCCACACCTCGCTCGTCAAGGCGCTGACCGGCAGCGGTGACGGCGCGGTGGAGATCAAGAACGACGCGGTCACCATCGACCTCGCACCGGTGATCGAGCAGGTCAAAACGCGGCTCGTGGACGCCGGAATGGGCGTCGCGGCCAGAATCCCCGAGATCCACACCGACTTCACCGTCGTACAGTCCAACGACATCGGCCGGGTCAAGACGGGCTTCCGGCTGCTCCAGCTCGCCGGCGTGTGGCTGCCGATCCTCGCCGTACTGCTCGTCGCCGCGGGCGTCCTGCTCTCCGCGCACCGGCGGCGCATCCTGGTCACCGCGGCCCTCGCGGTCGCGTTCGCCGTCGCGGTCCTCGGTCTCGGCCTGACCGTCTTCCGTACGGTCTACCTCAACGCGCTCCCGGACACCGTCTCCCAGGCCGCGGCCGGCTCCGTCTACGACGCGATGATCCGCCTGCTGCGCACGACGATCCGCATGGTCGTCGTCCTCGGCATCGTGATCGCCCTCGCCGCCTGGCTCTCCGGCCCGGGCAAGTACGCCACGGCCGCCCGTCAGATCTGGCACTCCGGGATCGTCGCCACCCGCGCCACGGCCGACCGGATGGGCCTGCGCACCGGCCCGGTCGGCCCGTTCATCCGGCGCCACCGCGCCTGGTTCACCTGGGGCCTGGTGGCGATCGCCGTCCTCGTCTACGTCCTGTGGTCCTACCCCACCGGCTGGGTGGTCGTGGGCCTGGCTCTCGCCCTGCTCTTCGCCCTCGCGGTCACGGACTTCCTCGCCGAGGACACGAACGCCCCCGTCGAGGGGACGACCCCGAGTCCGCACCCGTCATGACGGGGCGCCGGCCGGGTCGCGTGCGGCGCCCGGTTGTGCGGCCGGGATGCGCTGGGTGAAGAACAGCGCGACCAAGGCGGCGAGAGCGAGGATGGCGAGCGCGGCCCGCAGGCCGTCGATCCGCGCCTTCTCGTTCGCGTCGAGCGCTGCCTGTGCCACCACCGGATCCGTGCCCGCCTCTTCGAGGGCCGTGGTGAGCTGCTCGTCCGACAGGAAGGGGGCGCTGCCGGCGAGAGCGGTGTGCGCCTGGTTCTTGACCTCGGCCGGGATCGCCGGGTTCTGGTCGATGGTGGCGAGGAACGACCCCGCCAGCACGGCGATCATGATCGACCCGGCGACGGCGGTGCCGATCGAGGCGCCGAGGTTGGTGACCGTGTTCTGGATGCCGCCGACCTCGGCGCTCTGCTCGTCCGTCACGGCCGATACGGTCACGGCCCCGAGCTGGGAGGCGAGCAGCCCGATCCCGAGTCCGATGAGCAGCATGGGCACGGTGACGACCCCCGCGCCGGAATCCGGGGTGAGGGCGGCCATCAGGATCACGGCGCCGGCGAACATCGCCAGGATTCCGCACCGCACGACGCGCCGGGGCGAGGCGTTCGGACGGAACCTCGGCACCCCGATCGCGGCGGCGAGCAGGGTGATGGAGAGCGGCAGGATGAGCGCGCCCGTGTGGAGGGCGGACAGGCCGAGCGCCACCGACAGGTAGAGCGGGACGACGAAGAAGACGCCCATCTGCACGAGGTACTGGAAGAGGAACATCGTCAGCCCGCCGGTGAGCTGCCGGTTCTGCAGGAGTTCCGGGTCGACGAGCGGTTCGACACCGCGCCGCACCAGGCGCGTCTCCCAGCGGAAGAACAGCCAGACCAGCATCAGCCCGGCCAGCACCAGCCAGACGACGGGCGAGAGGGAGAACCAGGAGGGGCCTCCCGCCTTGGGCCGGAACCAGCCCCATTCGCTCGTCCGCAGTACCCCGAACACGAACAGGCCGATGCCCGCGGCGGACAGGATCGCGCCGAGTACGTCGATCCGCGGCCGGTGCTCCGGAGGCGCGTCGGCGATCCGGCGGGCGAGCAGCAGGATGACGAGCACCATGACGACCTCCCCGGCGAACACCCAGCGCCAGGAGAAGAAGGTGGTCGCCGCACCGCCGATGAGGGGTCCGACCGCGATCGCCACCGCTGCGGCCGCTGCGACGAGGCCGTAGGCGGCGGGCCGTTGCTCCTTGTCGAAGTTGGAGGCGACGAGTGCCACGATCGCCGGCAGGATCAGCGCCGCTCCCACGCCCTCAAGGAACGACCAGCCCAGCAGCAGGACCGTCAGGTTCGGGGCGAGCGAGGTCGTGAGCGATCCGCACCCGTAGACGACACACCCGATCATGAAGGCCCGTTTGCGGCCGATGAGCGCGCCGACCTTGCCGCCGCTGATCATGAGCATCGCCATCACCAGCGTGTAGGCCGTGATCGCGCCCTGCATTCCGCTCACGGTGGTGCCGATGTCCTCGGCCACCGTGGCGATCGAGACGTTCATGACCGAGCTGTCCAGGGCCATCAGAAACTGCCCGGCGGCGAGTGTCAGCAGGATGAGCCGCGTGTTCCCCTGGTTCCCCGCCGCCCCGGCCGGTTCCGCCTTCGCTGCTGTCATGGGCGCAGCGTGCCACGGCCGTCGGAGGCGGCCGGGCACCTCGCCCGCCGATTCAGCCGACTGGCCGTAGCGCCGGCCCGGTCCGGCCCAGACGGCGCAGGGCTCCGGCCGAGCGGTCGGGCTCAGGCCGCGACGGCGGTCACCTGGCCGGACGTGATGGCGTCCACCAGCTGCTGGTGGTCGCGTTCGTTGCGGTCCGCGTAGCTCTCCGCGAACCGCACGAGCGCCCGGTCGAAGGCGTCACCGCGGCCCAGGTACGCGGCGATCGCGATCCGGTCGCCGGAGCGGGCGTGCGCCCGGGCCAGGGTGACCCCGCACAGGCCGGCGAAGACCCGCATACCGCGCGGCACCATCCGGGCGGGCTCCGCGATGCCCTTCCAGTCGCGCAGCTGGCGTACGTAGAAGTCCCGTTCGAAGCCGTCGAACCCGTGCGTCGTCTGCCAGCCGAGGAAGATGTCGCTCGCGGCCTGCATCAACCGCTGGCCGGCCACCACCCGCTCGCCCTGGGTGGCGTACTCGCTGGCACCCGCGTACGCCGCGAGCACCGATTCACCGGCCTCCTTGGCCTGGAGGAGCAGCGGGTCCTCGCCGTCGCGGCCCAGGAGCAGCACGATCCAGCAGCGCGTACCGACACTGCCGACGCCCACCACCTTGCGCGCCATATCGGCAATCGAGTACTGCCGCAGCAGGTACCTCCGGTCCGTCTGGAGGCTGTCCGCGTACCGCCCGACCAGTTCCCGGATCTGGTCCTCGAGCGCGCCGCGCTCCTGGTCCGGCAGCAGTTCCGAGAAGGGTGTGATCAGCTGCGGCACGGCGGCGAAGCGCCGACTGCCGTCGACGACCTCGGTGAGCTTCTCGAACGCCTGCAGGCTGTCTCGCCCGCGCGCCTTGCTGAGCGCCTCGGACACGTTCTTGCGGCCGCGGGTGTGCAGCGAGCCCTCGGCCAGCGCCTGGAGGTGGCTCTCGTCCACCCTCGCGTACCACACGTCGAGATGGCGCATCCCGGCGAAGGTGCGCATCTGTTCACGGTAGGAGCCCACGCCGGACAGCACGATCTCCGCGCGCTCCCGGTCGGAGAAGCCGTTCTCCCGGCCGGCGATGACCAGGCTCGTCGCGAGCCGTTTGACGTCCCACTCCCACGGCCCGGGCAGCGTCTCGTCGAAGTCGTTGATGTCGAAGAGGAGGTTGCGCTCGGGGGAGCCGAGCAGTCGGAAGTTCAGCATGTGCGCGTCGCCGCAGAGCTGGACGTGGATCCCGGAGTCGGGGGTGTCGGCCAGGTCGCCCGCCATGATGGCGGCAGCGCCCCGGTAGAAGCGGAACGGCGACTCCGCCATCCGGCCGTAGCGGATCGGCACCAGTTCCTGGACCCGGGTGGCGGACTGCCGCTCGATGACGTCCACCGGATCGGCGCGGTGGGACGAAGGCTCGAAGTCCCCGTGGGCGGATCTCGGCGTCCGCGCCCGGGCGGCCCGGCCGCTCGCGGCCCGGTCCTCGGCCGGGAGCCCGGATCCGCCGCCGTTCGCATTCGCGGTAGCGGTCGTGTCGCGCATCGTCATCGCTGTGCACCTTTCGGCGACCGGGGCCCCGTCTCCCAGCATCGCACTCACCCTCTAGGGGCGCTCCTCACGCGGCCTGCCGGGCAGCGGGCTGCCCAGCCGCCGGGCCATGTACGGCTCCTGGGCCAGCGCGGCGCCCGTGGTGATGCCCACGGCGACCGCCACGCAGAGCACGATCAGCCACGAGAGGATGACGAACACCGAGCCGGTGGACCCGTACGCCTCGAGCGACCGGTTGAGGGCGATCGGCATGTAGACGCGGGCGCCCAGCGACAGCGCGGTGATCGCGGCGGCCGTGAGCAGGGCCCCGGGCAGCAGTGGGGGCCACCGGATCATCGCGCCCAGCAGCAGGTGCTGGCTCCACCACCACGCCCCGGTCTGGAACAGGAGCGTGAGGGGGATCCCGAGCCACAGACCGGCTCCGAATCCCTCGCGCACGGGGCCCTGGACGATCAGCAGGACCATCCAGGCGGCGATCCAGGCGAACCAGCGCCAGATCGCGATCCGCGTCCCGGACCGCGGGATCTGCCAGGCCCGTCTGCACAACCGCTGCATGGCCCGGCTCACGGCCGTGGCCGACAGCAGCACGATCACGGCGCCGGCCACTCCCACCGCGTTGCGGATGTCGTCCTCGCCGGATCCGTTGAACACGTCCTTGAGCTGTTCGTCGGCCTGACCGGAGAGCCCGAACATCGTGCGGACCGAATCGACCAGCTGGTCCCGTACGCCCGCCGGGGCGAACGAGGCGACGACGAAGAGCAGGGGTACGGCGGTCAGGAAGCACTGGGCGGCCAGCCGGGTGGCGGAGTCGAAGATGTTCACGACGACCATGCGCTCGGTGATGTGCGTGATCACCGGGAACCGGGTCTCGGCCCGCGCCTGCAGCCCCCTGGCGGACGCAGCCACCTCCCGGGAGCGGGCGCGCCACCGTGCCATGCGCTCCGACGGCATCAGCGGCGCGCAGCGAAGTGCGGCACGCGCGGCGGATGCCGGGTCGTCGTCATGGCGGTCTCCTTCGTGTGCGTCCAGGTTGGTGGACGCGGCCGGAGGCGGCATCTCGATGGGCAAAAGGTGTAGGCCCCCGCAGTGGTGCGTAGTGTCGGATGTCGTCACACGATTGGGGCGCCATGGTCCTCGACCTCATGCTCATCGCGCTGGCGATCGCCCTCTACCCGCTGCCCATGATGGCGTTCATCCTCGTGGTGTCCTCGCCCAGAGGGGTGTGGAAGGGGCTGGCCTTCATCCTGGCCTGGCTGGCCAACCTCGTCGCGGTGATCGCGATCGTGCTGGCGCTCACCGGCGGCCAACCCCCGGCGCCGCGTTCTCCGCCCGGGGTGGCGGCGCTCGCGGCCAAGCTGGCCATCGGGGTGTGGCTGGTCGTCTACGGAGCGCACCGCTACCGCCGTCTGAAGGCGAAGGCCGTCCGGGACACCACCCCGAAGCCGTCCCGCATGGACATCGGCTCGCCGTGGGCCGCGGCGGGGCTGGCCGTACTGCTCCAGCCGTGGGGCATGGTCGCGGCGGGCGCGACGACCGTGGTCCAGGCCGACACCTCGCACGCCACCACCTACCTCGCGCTCCTGGGCTTCTGCCTGCTCGCCAGCTCCTGCCTGCTCGCCGCGGAGCTGTACATGGTGTTCGCACCGGAGGCCGCCCAGGCCCGGCTGCTGCGGATGCGGGCGTGGATGGAGGGCCACAAGGACGAGGCCATCGTGTTCGTCTGCCTGCTCCTCGGACTGTGGCTGACCGCGCAGAGCATCTACGAGCTGACCGGGTGACGCGCGGGGTGTCACACCCGTGTGCGGGTGGCCGGTGGGCCGAAGGCCGGCGGCCAGACATGCGGGGGCGCGGGCAGCGTGCTGGAATGAAATGAACTTCCCCCTCTCCGACAGGAGCTGCCATGAGCAGCGAGCCCGAGGCGCGAGCCGATTTCGGTGACATCGACGAACTGGGCCCGGTCGACTACATCGTGGTCGAGTTCCCGGGCAACCGGATGACGGGCGAAGGGCTCCCGATCCTCGTCGATCTCGTCGACCGGGGCATCATCCGCATCTTCGACTTCGCGTTCATCCGCAAGGAGGCGGACGGCACGGTGACGGCGGTGGAGCTCCAGGACCTCGGCGGCGAGGTCGACCTCTCCGTCTTCGAGGGCGCCTCCTCCGGCCTGCTCGACCACAGCGACATCCAGGACGCCGCCGGCGCGCTGGCACCGGGGAGCGCTGCCGGGATCATCGTGTACGAGAACACCTGGGCGGCGCCGTTCGCCCGTGCCCTGCGACGCGGCGGAGCGCAGCTCGTGGCCGCCGGACGGATTCCCGTGCAGGCCCTGCTGGCGTCTTTGGACGCCTTGGAGGACCCGCCCGCCGGAGAGTGAAGACCACAGAGCCTGGAGATGAGCATCATGCCCGGACTTCTTCGCGGGGTCGCCCGCACCGCGGTCATCGCGGGCACCGCGACCGCCGTGTCCAACCGCGTGTCACGCCGCCAGGGCGGCCGGTGGGCCCAGCAGGAACAGCAGCAGCAGGAACAGCAGCAGCAACAGCAGGCGGCGGCAGCACCGCCCCCGCCGCCCGCCGCGTCCCCGGCGGACGACATGACCACCAAGATCGACCAGCTGAAGCAGCTCAGTACCCTCAAGGAACAGGGCGTGCTGACCGAGACGGAGTTCGCGGAGCAGAAGCGCCGGCTGCTGGGATAGGGCGCCAGGGCGCAGGCCCCCTTCCGTCATAGGGTGAATCCGCACGTGACGGACGGGAGGCTGAGGTGGCCGAGACGGTGGCAGGGACGACGGTGGCCGAGGTGATGGCCGAGCTGGCCGCGCTCGAGGACCCGAAGGCGCGCGCGGTGAACGAGAAGCACGGTGACGATCACGGTGTGAACCTCGGCAGGCTGCGCGCGATCACGAAGCGGCTCAAGACGCAGCAGGACCTCGCCCGCGGGCTCTGGGAGACGGGAGACAGCGCGGCGCGCCTGCTGGCGCTCCTGATCTGCCGGCCGAAGGCGTTCGGGCGCGACGAGCTGGACACCATGCTGCGCGAGGCGCGCACGCCCAAGGTGCAGGCCTGGCTCGTGAACTACGTGGTGAAGAAGAACCCGCACTCCGGGGAGCTGCGGGCGGCCTGGTTCGCCGATCCGGATCCGGTGGTCGCGAGCGCCGGCTGGGCTCTGACCTCACGGCGAGCAGGCCTCGATGCGCACCCGGTCGTCGGCGTGGTCGGTCAGGAAAGAGGCCAAGGCCCGGCCCTCCTCGTCGACGGCGTCGCGCTCCGCGGGGGACAGGCGGCTCAGCGGGGTGACCACGAGCGCGTCGTCGGACCGCGACCACGTCGCGCGGACGCGTCCGTCGACCAGCACGACGCGCTCGCCCGCGACCGACAGGCCGCGGTGGGCGTCGTCGATGATCCGGGTGCGGTCCTGGTAGCCCAGGATCGCGTTGTCGAAGGCCGGCAGGAACCTGACGGGCGCGGGGGTGTCGGGGTCCGGGCGCGGTGCGTCGGGCCGATCGTTCAGGTCCACGGGCCGAAAGGAGCGCACGCGCGTCCACAGACCGGTGAAGGGCTCCTGCGGTTCCTGTGCCTGCATGCCGCACAGGTGCGTGACGACGTCGACGGCCGGGGCGGCGGTGCGGTCGAGCAGGAGCTGCCGGGCGAGCGTCGCACGGTTGAGGGAGCGGGTGTCGAGAACGGTCATCGGGCCGGACCGCCCCGGAGGTTCGGACGGGTCGTCGTCGTGAGGGACATGGTGGCTCCCAGCCTTCGATGGGTTGAGCGGTGGGCCGCTGTGTCCCCACACTCCCCTCGGTAGAGGACGGAATCTGTCCGCTACCTCCCGCAGAATGCTCCTTGTGCCGAAGACCTCCGCGCGGCTGCTCGCGCTCCTGTCGCTGCTGCAGGCCCGACGTGACTGGCCGGGGGCGGAGCTGGCGGCGCGCCTGGACATCAGTGCGCGCACCGTCCGCCGCGACGTGGACCGTCTGCGCGAGCTCGGCTACCCCATCGCGGCCTTCAAGGGGCCCGACGGCGGCTACCGGCTCGATGCCGGTTCGAAGCTGCCGCCGCTGCTGTTCGACGACGACCAGGCCGTCGCCCTCGCCGTGGCCCTCCAGACGGCCGCGGCGACCGGCTCCGGCCTCGGGGACGCGGCGGCGCGCGCGCTCGTCACCCTCCGCCAGGTGCTCCCCACCCGGTTGCGCCACCGGATCGACATGCTCCGGGTGACCGTCGTCGCCGCGCCGGACACCCGTCCGGCGCAGGTCGACAGCCAGGTCCTGATGCCGGTCGGCGCCGCCATCCACGCGCGCGAGGAACTGCGCTTCGACCACACCCCGGCCGGCGCGTCCGCCCCGACTCAGGACGACGCCCCCGTGAACCGGCGCCGGGTGCAGCCCCACCACCTGGTCGCCCGGGGAAGCCGCTGGTACCTCCTGGCCTGGGACCTCGACCGCGACGACTGGCGCACCTTTCGCGTGGACCGCATCTCGCCCCGCACTCCCACCGGCCCCCGTTTCGCCCCGCGGGAGCTGCCAGGGGGCGATGTGGCCGCCTTCATCACCAGCAGGTTCCGCGGATCCGACGGTCCGGCCGACTGGCCCTGCCGCGGCGAAGCGATCCTGGACCTGCCCGCGGCCTCCGTCGCCCCCTACGCCCCCGAAGGACTCGTGGAGGAGCTGGGACCCGAGCGCTGCCGACTGGTCCTCGGCTCCTGGTCGTGGATCGGCCTGGCCTCGGCGATCGGCCGGTTCGACGCCGATGTCCACGGCGTCCGGCCCGCCGAGCTGAGGGAGGCCTTCGCGCAGCTCGCCCGCAGCTCGCCCGCCGCTGCCGCTGCCGGCCCCGTCCCACCCGCGTTCGGGGCGACGTGACGCGTACGGTCACTCCCCGGCGCCCGCCGCCCGCCGGGCCCGGGCGTCCAGGACCGCGGCGGTGAAGCCCGCCAGCTGGGCGCGCAGCTCCTCACGCGGTACGCCCTTCTCGCCGGCCAGGTACGCGACCAGGTCGGCCCGGGTGGCCGCGAGCAGTGCGTGGGCGGTGAAGTCGCTGTCGGGCGGGCCGGGGATGCTCCGCAGCAGGTCCCGGACCAACGCGTGCCACCGGTCGTAGTGTTCGGTCCGATAGGGGCTGTCCGCACCGCTTCCCTCCAACGCCAGCGCGAGGTGGCGGTTGTCGAGCTTGAAGCACAGGACGGCGTCGAGCAGGGCCGGCAGGCGTTCGAGCGGGGGTGTGGCCGGGCCCAGTGGCTCCGGGCCCTGTTCGACCGCTTCCCTGATCGGTGCGAGCCGCGCCTCGGACAGCGCGCGGATCAGCCCGGTGCGATCGCCGAAGGCGCGAAAGAGCGTCGCCTTGCCGACGCCGGCCGCTGCCGCGATGTCGGCCATGGTCACTTCTTCCGGGCTCCCGCACCGGGCGAAGAGGGTGTCGGCGGCCGTGAAGACGGCCGCCCGGTTGCGGACCGCGTCCTTGCGCGGCTTGCGTTCGGCGGTCATGGTGCTGCCCCTCCGGCTTGCGATACGGACCGACGGTCCGTATCTTCGAAGATAGAAGCGGACCACTGGTCCGTATCGTAGTGGACGGAGAGCCGCCATGCCCGCAATCACCTCACCCCCCGACCTGTACCGCCACAGCCTGCGCCTGCTCCTGGACAAGGACATCGCCTCATGGGTCGCTCTGTGGTCCGAGCGCGGAGTCATGGAATTCCCCTTCGCCCCGCCGGGTTGGCCCCGCCGGCTGGAAGGGCGCGAGGCCATCGCCGCCTACATGCGCGACTATCCCGACCACATCGACCTGCACGACTTCCCCGAGCTGCGGATCCACGAGAGCGCCGACCCGCGGACCATCGTGGTCGAGATGCGGGCAGTGGGCCGTGTGGTCGCGACCGGCGACCCCTTCGACATGACCTACATCGCCGTCGTGACCGTCCAGGACGGGCGGTTCACCTCCTACCGCGACTACTGGAACCCCCTCGCCGTCCAGGACGCCGGGACGGACTTCGCCACGGATCCCGCGAGGAGCAGCGCCCGATGAGTACGATCGACCCGACCGGCGTCACCCTGGTCATCGGTGCCACTGGCACCACCGGCAGCCGCACCGTCGCGCAGCTGACCGCCGCGGGCCGGCCCGTCAGGGCCGCGAGCCGCCGCGCCGGCCCGCTCCCGGGCGCCGAACCGGTCCGCTTCGACTGGTACGACCCCGCCGGCTTCGATGCCGCCGTGACCGGTGCCGACCGCGTCTACCTCGTACCGCCCGTCGGCGACCCGGACCCGGCCGCGGTCATGCTGCCCTTCCTCGACCGGGCCCGCGCCGCGGGCGTACGCCGTGCCGTCCTCCTGAGTTCCTCGGCGATCGCCGAGGGCGGCCCGGCGGTGGGCCGGGTACACCGGGCCCTGCCCGGCCTGTTCGACGAGTGGGCGGTACTGCGCCCCTCCTGGTTCATGCAGAACTTCACCGGCACCCACGCACACGCCGACAGCATCCGCGCCGACGGAGCCGTCCTGACCGCCGCCGGCGCGGGCCGGGTCGGATTCGTCGACGCCGACGACATCGCCGCCGTCGCCGTACGGGCCCTCACCGACGACCGCGCCCCCAACGCCGACCTGGTCCTCACCGGCCCGCAAGCGCTCAGTCACGACGACATCGCCGCGATCCTCACGGACGTCACCGGCCGGCCGGTCGTCCACCACCACCTGACCTACGAGGCCCAGCGCGACCGTCTGGCCGCGGTCATCCCGCCCGAGTTCGCCGCGATGCTGGCAGGGATGGACCGGGACATCGCCGGCGGGTCCGAGGACCGCACCACCGACACCGTCCGCCGCCTCACCGGTCGCCCGCCGCACGGCTTCCGGGCGGTCGCCGAACGCGAGCTCGGCGCTCCGGCCGCTTCGGCCGCCGCCGTTCACCCGGAGAGCCCAACGGGCGCGGGCTCCGGGGGACGCCTACGCTGAAACGGCAACCCACCCCCACGACCCTGCTCCCGCTCCCGCGGTCAGGGGTGACGGGCCCGGCTCAGTTCAGCACCGAAAGGCGGATCCGACATGGCCACCAGGTCTGACGCTCCCGTTCTCGACACGCTCGCCGCGATGACCATCGACTCCATAGAGCACTGCAATATGGACGAGAAGACGCTCATCACCACCCGCATCGCCGCCCTCGTGGCCATGGACGCGCCGGCGATCTCCTACCTCGCCCACATCAGCCCCGCGGTCAAGGCCGACTTCACCGTCGAGCAGCTCCAGGACGTGCTCGTCGCGATCGCCCCCGTGGTGGGCACGGCGCGCGTCATGTCGGCCGCGGGCCACATCGCCCAAGCGTTCGGCGTCGCCATAGCCATGCTCGAGAGCGAAGCCGAAGCCATGGCCACCGCCGAGGCCGAGAGCCGCAAATCCTGATCCACACGGCCGACGGGCCCGTTCGTGCTCCGGACGATCGCGCACGAGCCGGCCGCGACCCGGGCGCCCCGGGTCGCGGCCGGCTCGTTCCCGCTCAGCCGCGGGCCGGTGTGAGGAGCACGAAGTCGGCGTTGGACGGGTCGAGGCAGACGGCCAGCCGGCCCACGCCCTCCGCGTCCACCGGTCCCATCTGTACGCTGCCGCCGTTCCCGGTGACCCGCGCGACCGCAGCGTCGCAGTCGGCGACGGCGAAGACCGGGTGCCAGTACGGCCGTCCGCCCGCGAGGGCCAGGTGCTCGGCGGGCAGCTCCATGAGGCCGCCGTGCATGCGTTCCTCGGGAAGTCCGGCGGGGGTGATCAGGGTGTAGGTGCCCTCGCCGCCGGGCATCGCCATCTCGCCGTACTGCCAGCCGAGCACATCGCCGTAGAACTCCTTGGCGGCCGCCGCGTCGGTCGTGTACAGCTCGGTCCACGACAGTGAGCCGGGCTCGTCCACCAGCTCCACGCCGGCGTTCCTGCCCGGCTGCCAGGCGGCGAACTCTCCTCCCAGCGGGTCGGTGTACTGCGCCATCCGGCCCCACTCGCCGAGGTCCCGGGGGGCCACCCGAACCGTGCCACCTGCGTGCTCCACGGCCCGGGTCGTGGCGTCCGCGTCGGTGACGCTGTAGTAGATCATCCAGGCCGGGCGGGCCCCCTCCTCGGTGAGCCTGCCGAGCCCGGCGACGACCTTGCCGTCCTTGCGGAACATGCCGCCTTCCGTGTCCTCGCCCTCGCCCATGGACTCGTACTCCCACCCGAGCACGGTGCCGTAGAAGGCCGCGGCGGCGCGGACGTCGGGGGTGCCGAGGTCGAGCCAACAGGGGGAACCGGGGGCGAAGTCAGTGGTGATCATGGCGATGCCTTTCTCGGGGCCGGAACGACCTCAGCCTGGCACCGCACACGTGCCGTCGCCCGTCGACGCGGAGGTCCGCGATGCGCCGTGCGCGGTACGTCGTGCGCCGGGCCGCGGGCCCTGACCCGGTTGCGTCGCTCCGTCCGCGAGGCGGAGCAGGAGGTCGTCGACGAGCCCGTCGGTGAAGCTCTGGTCGACGGGTTCCGCCGTCACCAGCACGCGGTGGTAGATCGGCCCGACGAGCCGGTCGATCTCCGCGGCCATGTCGAGGCCGACGGGGAGTTGACCGCGTCGTACCGCGCGTTCCAGCGGGAGGCGGTCGCGCCGTCGCTGCTCGTCGAGGTACCCGGACCGCAGGACGGCGGCGAACGCGGGATCGTGCTGGGCGTGCCCGATCAGGGCCCTGAAGACGGCGCCCGCGTCGGACCGGGTGAGGAACAGGGCCAGTTGGTGCAGGTGGGAACGCAGGTCCAGGGCCAGGTCGCCGTGGTCCGGCGGGGTCAGGGCTTCGGCCGCGTCCTGGAGGAAGGCGTCGAGGAGGATGTCGGTCTTCGTCTTCCACCAGCGGTAGATGGTCTGTTTCGCCACGCCCGCCCGAGTGGCGATGCCCTCGATGGTGACACCGCCGAAGCCCTTCTCGACGAGGAGGCCGTCGGCCGCCTCCAGCACTGCCTGGCGGGCCTGTTCGCTGCGGCCGTGCCTGTTCCCGTGGTGGCGCGCCGCCCGTTCGGCGCCGCTCGGCCCGGCTGCCCCGCTCGGCCCGGCTGCCCCGGCCGCCCCGGCGGTCGTACGTCCTTGCTCCATGTCTGCCTCCTGGGCCCAGGGTATTCCAGAACCTCTAGACGTTACGCAACGGTGCGTCTAGTCTAGTTTTCATGACATCGACCGGCACAGCCGTCAGCACCCTCGAAGACCCCCGCGTCGCCTCCGCCCTCGACCGGATGTTCCGGCAGGCCGAGGGGGACGAGGCGACCAGTAGCCGCATCCGGGCGGCCCGGCCCGAAGGCTTCACCGCAACCGACCCGCAGGAGCAGGCCGACGCCAACGCGCAGGTGTACATGCCGATCTCGGCCGAAGGCGGCCGGCTCCTCTACAACCTGGTCCGCGCGGCCCGCCCCGCCACCGTCGTCGAGTTCGGTACGTCCTTCGGCATCTCCACGCTCCATCTCGCCGCCGCCGTACGGGACAACGGCACGGGACGCGTGATCAGTACGGAACTGAGCGCGGCCAAGGCGGCGGCCGCCCGGCGGACCTTCGCCGAGACGGGCCTCGACGGCCTGATCACCGTGCTCGAGGGCGATGCCCGCGAGACCCTCGCCGAAGTCGACGGCCCCGTCGGCTTCGTCCTCCTCGACGGGTGGAAGGGCCTGTGCCTTCCCGTACTGCGCCTGCTCGAACCACACCTGACGCCCGGCGCGCTCGTGGTGGCCGACGACGTCGACCTGGAGGACCTCGCGCCCTATCTCGACCACGTCCGCGACACCCGCAACGGCTACCAGAGCGTCACTTTCCCCGTGGAGGAGGGCATGGAGATCAGCTGCCGCCTCTGATCCGGGACGCTCCTCCTGACGTCGGGCCGTGCAGGATTCATCACCCTGGTGCCAAAGCGGCGGTCCGGCCGAACCCTCCGGGGCGGGGCGACGTGTTCGGGGTGTCCACGTTTCGCGGCTCTGCGGGGCGGCCGAACGTACCGAACCAGCAAGGGGATTCCGATGTTCCGTACGCGTACCCGTACCCGTGCCGCGCAGAACGGCGCCCGGCCGACGGCAGGCGACCTCGCGCCGGAGGGCGGCCAGGGCGTGGCCGCCGTCCGGAACCCGGCCGCGAAGTCCGTCCGCTTCGGCGGCTGAGCGCCGTCGTGAGCGCGCACTCCGGCCGCCCCCGGGGCGCCGTACGTCCGGGCGTCCTGGTCCTCCTGCTCGTCGTCCTGGCCCTCCTCGGCGGCGCGACCGCCTGCTCCACGCAGGCCGCGTCCTCGTTCCGGCGGGCCGTACCCGGCTTCTCCAACCCCGTGATCCCGGGGCTGTGGACTCCGGAGCGGATGGCCGACGCGGCCGCGTCCGACCGTGCCGTCGCGGACGGGCTCGGCGTCGACCGGGGGGAGACCGACCCCGAACCGGCACCCGTACCGGCCCGCCCCGAAAGCGCCCCGTACCGCACGAGTGCCCCCACGGTGGGCAAGGTCTTCTTCGACGGGCCCGACGGGCCGAGCGTCTGCTCCGGGACAGCAGTCCAGGACCCGGCCCGGCCGGGCCGCTCCAGCCTGGTGTGGACGGCGGCCCACTGCGTCCACGGCGGCAAGGGGGGCACCTGGCACCGCAACATCGTCTTCGTGCCCTCCTACAACAACCGCGGCCTGGCCGACCCGTCGAGCCGCACGGCCGACGTCGCGCCCCTCGGCACCTGGTGGGCGGACCGGGCCGCGACCTCCGAGGAGTGGATCGCCGAGGGCGCCACCACCGGCGGCGACGGATCGTCCGGCGACTACGCGGTGCTGCACGTGGCCCGCAAGAACACCCGCGCCTCCCTCCAGGAGACGGCCGGGGCGGCCGTACCGGTCTGGTTCGACGCCCCGCCGACGGCCGCGATCGCGGCGATGAGGGCCTGGGGCTACCCGGCCGCCGACCCCTTCGACGGGGAGCGGATGTTCACCTGTCAGGACCGCCCCGGACGGCTGTCCCTGCGCCCCGACCGGCCGTCGCTGTACCGCATCGGGTGCACGATGACGGGCGGTTCCTCCGGCGGTGGCTGGTTCGCCCGGCGCCCCGACGGCACGCTCGCCCTGATCAGCAACACGTCCATCGGCCCGACATCGGCCACCTGGCTCGCCGGACCGCGCCTGGACCAGGAGGCCAGAGTCGTCTACGCCACGGTCAGCAGGGACTCCGCCCCCTAGCTGGACTCCTCGGGATCCTGCCGACCCGACCCGACCGGCGGCCTCGCCGTGCGAGATTGTCCGACTTCATCTAATTTGTCCACGACAGGGTTTCCACAACAAGGAGTTCACATGGCTGACAAGGGAAAGATGGACCAGGCCAAGGGCAAGGCCAAGGAGGCCGTCGGCAAGGTCACCGGAGACGACCGGATGAAGACCGAGGGCAAGATGGACCAGGCGAAGGGCAAGGCGAAGGAAGCCATGACCGAAGCCGAGAAGCGTGCCCGCGGCGTCCAGGATTCCCTGCGGGACAAGCACGACAGGATCTGACCCCGCCCGTCGGTGTACGGCATGCGGCCCCGCGGCATTCGCCGCCGCGGGGCCGCATCCCGGCGTTCGGCCCCCGCGCCCCCGGGCACGTACCGCGTACGGGAGCCGGGACGGGGCACACGAGGTGCATGACCGTACCCAAGACGACCGTCCTCGTTCTCGACAGCGCCGAGCCCGAGCTGCTGGCACGGTTCTACGCCGGGCTGCTCGATGCCACGACGGGACCGGCGCCGGGCGACGGGGAGCTCCTCCTCGTCACCGGCCGCACCGGCGTGGTGGTCGGAATCCGCCGCGACCCGGACCACGTCCCGCCGAGCTGGCCGCTCCCGGAGGGCTCCCAACAGGCCCACCTGTCCATCCTCGTGGAGGAGCGGTGCCTCGACGAGGCCGAGCGCGAGGCCGTGGCCCTCGGAGCCCGCCCGGTGGGCGCCGAGGACGACGGCAGCCAGTCGGGCAGCCGCACCGTCCTGCGCCGCTACGCCGACCCGGCGGGCCACGCGTTCGTGCTCGCCGCGGTACCCGAACCCCCGGTCCCCGGGAGCCCCGCCGGGGAGTCGTGAGGCGTCCGGGCGCCGCGTGCCCTTGGATGGGGCCGTACGCGGACGGACCGACCACCAGCTCCCGGAGACCGGTATGAGGAAGATCAAGGCGCAGCTGTTCATGTCGCTCGACGGTGTCGTCGAGGCGCCCGACCAGTGGCACTTCCCGTACTTCAACGAGGAGATGGGGGCGGCCGTCGACGCCACCCTCGGCCGGGCCGACACCCTGCTGCTCGGGCGCCGGACCTACGACAGCTTCGCGGGAGCCTGGCCGGACCGGGAAGCGGCGGGCACAGAGGACGCCCCCTTCGCCAAGGTGCTCGGCGACGCCCGCAAGATCGTGGTGTCGAACAGCCCGCTCGACCTCACCTGGCGCAACTCCGAACAGCTCACCGGTGAACTCACCACGGCGGTCACCGCGCTCAAGCACGACCCCAGCACGGACGCACCCGTCTGGATCAGCGGCTCGGTCTCCGTCGTACGCCGGCTGGTCGCCGCCGGGCTCCTCGACGAACTGAACCTCCTGGTACACCCCATCGCCGTGCGGAGCGGCCTGCGGCTCTTCGAGGAGGGCGCGCCGCCGGTCCCGCTGGAACTGCTGTCCGCCGAGACCTTCCGGACCGGCGTGCTGAACCTCCTCTACGCCGTGGCCGCCGCTCCCGGCGAGGGCACGTACGAGGACGCCAAGACCCACCTCCCCCAGCACTAGGGGTGCCCCGCATGCCCGTTGCCCGCCCTCGGCCCGGTCGGGGCGGGGCCGGCCTCGCCTTCGTGGTCGCGGGGCTGGCGGGAGTCGCGGTCGGGCTGGTCGGCGGAGCGTTCCGGTGGTGCCTGGAGCACGCCGACATGCTGCGCGGTTCGGTTCTGGAGGTCGCGGCCGGCCTGGGAGCGGTCGGCCGGCTGATTCCCGTCGTCCTCACCGCGGCGGGCGCCGCGGTGGCGTGCCTGATCGCCCAGCGGGTCCCGCACGCCGCGGGCAGCGGGATCCAGCATGTGGAAGCCGTGTGGCGGCAGGAGGCAGAGGCCCGCACGGCCCGGCTGCTGCCCGCGAAGTTCGTCGGGGGCGTCATCGCGATCGGCTCGGGCCTGGTCCTGGGACGGGAGGGGCCGATCGTCCACATGGGCGCGGCGATCGGGTCCGCGGCGGGCCGGCGCGGCCGGACGGATCCCGAGGACGCCCGCATGCTGCACGCGGCGCTCGGCGGGGCGGGCCTGGCGGTCGCGTTCACCGCTCCGCTGGGCGGTCTGCTGTTCGTCTGCGAGGAGGTGACCGGGACCGTCCGGCCCCGGCTGGTGCTCCTGACGCTCGCCGGCACCGTGACGGCGGTGGCCTGCGCGCAGCTCATCGTGGGTGACGGGACCGTCTTCCCGCTGCCGGCCCTCCCGGCTCCGCCCCTGTGGATGCTTCCGGTCTTCCTGCTGTCCGGGATGACGGCCGGGGCGCTGGGCGCCGCGTACAGCGCCCTGGTCGTACGGACACTGGAGGTGTGCGACAGGTTCACCCGGGTGCCCCTCGTCGCCCGCGCGGCGGTCATCGGGGCCGGGGTCGGTGCGCTGATGGCCTTCGACCCCCTCCTCACGGGTGGTGGTGACCGGCTGAGCGAGCGTCTGCTGACGGGCGGGAACCTGACGGTGGCGGCGCTGGTGGTCTGCCTCGCCGTCCGGTTCGTGGCCGGTCCGCTGAGCTACGCGGCCGTGACGCCCGGCGGGCTGTTCGCTCCGCTGCTGGCCCTCGGAGCCCTGTGGGGCGTGCTCACCCACGCGCTCGTCTCCCCTCTGCTGCCGGCCGGTTCGGCGGGCCCGGCGGCGTTCGCGGTGGTGGGAATGGCCGCCGTGTTCACGGGCGTCGTACGGGCACCCCTCACGGGCGCCGTCCTGGCCGTGGAGATGACGGGTGCCGGCGTGCTCCTGCTGCCGCTGCTGGTCGCGTGCTTCGCCGCGACCGTGACCGCGGACCGGCTGGGGAGCGCACCCCTCTACGACACCCTGCGCCGCCGGATGCTGGAACGCGCCTGACGGGCCTGATGCAACCGGATCGGCCCGTGGGGGCGTCGGTCGTAGGGTGGCCGGACCCGATCGAAGGGGAGTGACGTGGCGAGCATCGTGATCGCGCAGACGACCGTGGACGACGAGGCGAAGGCGTACGAGATCGGCCGGGCCGCGGTGGAGGCCCGGCTGGCCGCCGGCGTGCACATCGACGCACGGATGACCGTCTTCTACTGGTCGAAGGACGCCGTGCAGCACGAGCGGGAGTACCGGCTCTCCTTCAAGGCGACCGCGGAGAAGGCCGGCGCGTTGCGGGCCTGGGTGCACGAGCGCCACCCGCACGAGGTGCCGCAGTGGATCGTTCTCCCGGCCACCGAGGCCACGGAGGAGTACCTGGCGTGGGTGGTGAAGGAGACCAGGACGCAGTAGCCCCGGCGCTCCGGAACAGGCGACGCCCATGGGGGCGGCCGGCGAAAATGTCCGCGCCCCGGCGGCGGCCCCGCGCTATCGTGACCCGCATGAACGTCATCGGCCCCCGCACCACCGCGACCGCGCGAGCGACCAGCTCGCCGGTTGCCGCCGCCTGACTTTCCCCTTCCCTCTCCCCGGCGACCGGAAAACGGTCCGTCGGCTGTGCCGTGGCGCGATACCGCCCCCGGTCGGAGACCGGTCGGTCCCGTTCTCCGGTGCCTCCACCGCTGTCACGCGAAGGAGCCACCCCATGAATACCGACCACCTGGTCACCACGTTCGTCGAGTACTTCGAGGAGCGCGGGCACCGCCGCATCGTCGGCTCGACGCTGCTGCCGCCGCCCGGCGACCCCGTACTCTTCACCACCTCCGGCATGCACCCGCTGACCCCGTACCTGGAGGGCCGCCCCCACCCGCTGGGCAGGCGGCTGGTCAACGTCCAGCGCTGTCTGCGCACCACGGACCTGGACGAGGTCGGCGACCCCACCCACCTCACGGTCTTCGAGATGCTCGGCACCTGGTCCCTGGGCGACTACGACGGCCCGCTCAGTCTCGACTGGGGCCACGGGCTCCTCACCGAGGGACTCGGCATCGATCCCGGCCTGCTGTACGCCACCGTCCACGCCGGCGACGAACGGTCCGGGACCGGGCCGGACACCGCCTCCCTGCGCCTGTGGGAGGACCGCGGGGTGCCCGTCGAGCTCACCGTGGAGGACAACTGGTGGTCCAACGGACCCGTCGGACCGTGCGGTCCCGACTCGGAGATCTTCCTGTGGAGCGGTGAGGGCCCGCCCCGGTCCACGCCCACCCGCGACGACCGCTGGGTTGAGGTGTGGAACCACGTCACGATGAGCCACCGCCGACTCGAAGACGGTTCCCTCGTGCCCCTGCCCCGGCGCAATGTGGACACCGGCCTCGGCCTGGAGCGGCTCGCCTCCCTGCTCCAGGGCAAGCCGTCCGTGTTCGAGTGCGACGTCTTCGACCCCTGGCGTGCCGTCGTGCCGGCCCTGTGGCCCTTGGACGAGACCTCGCTGCGCGTGGTCTGCGACCACCTGCGCTCGGCCGTCGTGGTCCTCGGCGACGGCGTGCGCCCCGCCAACACCGGCCGGGGCTACGTACTGCGACGCCTGGTGCGGCGCGTGCTCACCCTGCTGTGGCGGGACGACCCCTCGCGCGGCATCGGGGCCCTGCCGGACGAACCGGTCCGGCACACCCTGGACCGCTTCCGGCAGGACATGCCCCCCGGCGACGTGGTCCGGATCCTGCTGGAGGAGGAGCACCGGTTCCGCCGGCTCCTGGAACGCGGGCGGCAGGTGCTCGCCCGCCCCCGGTTCCGGGGCCCGCTGACCCGGGAGGACTTCCACTACCTCCATGACACCCATGGGCTGCCGCGCGAACTGGTCACGAACCTGCGGCAGGAGCCAGGGTCCACGGCCCGTTCCACACCTCCAGCGCGTCCACGCGGTCGAGGCCGAACTCCCAGAAGGAGCCCGCCGCGGGAGTGAGGGGATGCGCGGCGATGGTGAGGCCCCCCAGACTGTGCACGCGCCGGGCATGGCTCTCGAACACCCCGGCGTTCGCGGGGCCGTAGCGCCAGTCCACCCACTCGCCCTGCGGCAGGCCGACCGCCAGCCAGTGGCCGTGGCGGGTGGTGACCTCCTCGGCGTTGATGACGAGCAGGTCGGTCGGGACGTTGCCGCGCCAGGTCACGCCGGTGGAGCTGGTGTTGTGGTCGGACGTCGCGATGAAGTGCAGCCCCTCCTGGCGGGCGGCCGTGACGATCTCGTCCACCGTGCGCTGCCCGTCGGAGTGCACGCTGTGCAGGTGCAGGTCGCCCCGGTACCAGCCGGGTCCCCGTCCGGCCACCGCGGCGGGCAGGACGTCGTACGGGGCCCGGGGCAGCGGGTCCCCGTGGTGGAGCGTGACGTCGACCTGCCAGGCCATGCCGCCGGTACTGCCGACCATCGGGCCCAGGATGACGGACCAGCCGCCGGGCTCGACGGGCCCGGGCGCGTAGCCGGGAGTGGCGTCCGCCGCGGAGAGGGTGAAGCCGGTCCGCGCGCCGCCCGACCAGCCGCGGAAGCCGGACGGGCCGAAGATGCCGAGGTCCAGGATGCCGGCCGCGGCGTCGTGGGTGCTGGCGACGGAGATCCGCTGGACTCGTGCCGGGACGTCGAAGGCGACGTACGCCCACTGGTCGTTGCCGTACGGGGCGCGCCCCCGGTAGGTGGTGGTCACCGTATCGCTGCCCTCGCCCGTGGTCGCGGCGTACGCGATCGGTGCGGGAACCAGCGCGGCGGCTCCGCCCGCGGCCAGCAGGGCCCCTCATCGCAGCAGGGACCGGCGCTCGACGTGCCCGCCGGGTGCGGGTGCGGGTGTGGGGTCGGGGGAGGGGCCGGAGCCGGGGGCGGGAGCTTCGCTCGGGAGGTGTTCACTGGGCACAGCAGTGCTCTCCGTTCAGGTGGGGGAGGGGAGCCATGCGGGACCGCCGGGGCCTCGCTACCGGAGTGAGCGCTGTGCTTCGACGATCCGCCGCACCGGGCCGTCGACGTTCGACCGGGCCTGGACGCCGCCGTCACCAACCGGCGGATCGCCAAGGAGGCCGGAGTCTCCCTCGGTTCCGTCACCTACCACTTCGCCACCCAGCACGAGCTGCTGCGCGAGAGCCTGCTGCACTTCGTGGCCGAGGAGACCCGGCACTTCACGGAGCTCGCCGACGCATGCTCCGACGAGCAGTTCGACATCGGGCAGGCGGCGGAGGTGGTGGCGCAGGTCGCGGGCGGCAACGCCTTCGACAGCCGCCACATCGCGCCGTTCGAGCTGTACGTCCAGGCCGGCCGCGACGAACGGCTGCGCGCCGCCGCGGCCGAGTGCTTCGCCGCCTACGACCTGCTGGCCACCCGGATCCTGACCCACCTCGGCGTCCCGGACCCCGAACGCCTGGCCGGTGTGGCCGTAGCCCTGGTCTTCGGGCAACAGCTGCGCCGCCTGGCGACGGGCGCCCCCGCCGGGGACCTCGTGGACACCCTGCTGATCCTCACGAAGTTCGCCCCGGCGCAGACCCCGTAGAGGCCGCGGGCCCCGAGGGCGGGGGAGCCGCGCCGGGCGCGGCGCGCGTCACGCGGCGCGCGGGGAGAGCTCAGTACATCTGCCCGACGTGCGCGAGGGCCTGCTTCAGCAGCGCGGCATGACCGCCCGGCATCTCGCCCTGAACCGCCGCCGAGAGCGCCTCCTGCGGGCTGAACCAGACCAGGTCCAGGGCGTCCTGCCGAGGCCGGCAGTCGCCCGTGACCGGCACGATGTAGGCGAGCGAGACCGCGTGCTGGCGGGGGTCGTGGTAGGGAGTGATGCCCGCCGTGGGGAAGTACTCGGCGACGGTGAAGGGCTGGAGGGAAGCGGGGATGTGGGGCAGGGCCACCGGGCCCAGGTCCTTCTCCAGATGGCGCAGCAGTGCGTCACGGATCCGCTCGTGGTGCATGACACGGCCGGACACCAGCGTCCGGCTCATCGTCCCGTCCGAGCCGATCCGCAGCAGCAGTCCGATGGAGGTGACTTCGCCGGTGTCGTCCACGCGTACGGGGACTGCCTCGACGTACAGGATCGGCATCTGGGCCCGGGCCATCGCCAGCTCGTCCCTGGTCAGCCAGCCGGGCGTAGTTTCGGTCGTGTCAGACATTCCTCGATCTTACTTACCGGTGAGGGCTTCGGCGGCGCGAAACCGTCGCGGGGTTCTGGACACCGGAGCCCAGGAGGAAGCGACCGTGATCCGCATGCCCGTCCGCAGGCGTCGTACTGGTACCTGCCGTCAGTGGGAACGGACCGGGGGCTCCGGCGGAGGGGTGTCGGTTCGGCAGCTGCTGGGCAGCAGCTGACCGACTGCGACCGGCTCGGACAGCCGGCCCGTCCGGAATCCAGCAACGTCACCAACATCCCCTTCCGCGAAGGGCTGGGCTTCCGCGTCACCGGTGAGATCCGGATCCCGAAGGGCGCGCCGACGCTCTGGCCCATGGGGCGCGACCTCCGGCGACAGGGGGTCCCGACCGCCATCGGCCGACCGTCGCCGCAAGCGGCTGGAACATACCCAAAGCTTTAGCAACAAGCCTGCTGCGTGGGTCAATTGGTCAATCGATCACGCTTGCGTTCCGGACAAGTGTTCTGGAAGCCTCCGCTTGACTCACCTGTCGCACGAGCAACGGAGCAACTCCCGCATGCCCTCACGTCGAATACGTCGTGCTTGGCTCGCGGCCGCCGCCGCGGCGACGCTCGCCTTCACCGGTCTCGCAGGACCGGCGACGGCGAAGGACCTCCCGCCGGATGTGCCGGGTTCCTGGATCCAGGAACCCCGCGCGAGCGAGGGCGCGGCCTCGGCCTTCAGCTCCCGCGCCGCCGCCGCACCCGGCGGCGACGCCTCGCCCGGTGGCTTCACGCTGTCGCCCGGCGAAAGTACCGGCACGTCCTGCTGGGCTGGACCTATGTGAACTCCGCCGACCACGTCTCCTTCGACGGCCTGCACGCCGCCGAGTACCCGATCCAGAAGGGCGTCCACGCCGTCGGGATCGTCTGGTACGGCAACTACCTCTACGTCGCGGACACCCGGGGCGGCCTGCGCGTCTTCGACATGCGCTTCATCCTGGACCTGGACCTGGACCCGGACGCAGACCCCGCCACGCACGACCGGATGGGCACCGACACCGATGGGGTGAAGACCACCGCCAACGTCGAGGACAAGACGAAGGTCGGCCGGCACGACAACGTCTGGTACAGCTTCGGCTACCGCTACGTCATGCCGCAGGTGGCGGCGTGGAAGTTCAAGGCGACGCAGAGCAACCCCAAGGGCTCCTGCGCCTGTGTGTCCACCGGCGCCCCGAAGGCCTCCTACATCTCCCTGGACCGGAGCACCGGCCCGGACCGCCTGCTCATGGGTGAGTACTGCCGTCCGGAGAGCGGCTACCCCTCCACGGGCCGGATCGCCTCGTACCCGGTCGCGGCCCTGGAGGGACGCTCCGCGGACGTCACCGCCGAGGGCCGGGCCAACTATCTGCCCCTGGCCAACGGCGGAGCCCAGGGCGCGGCGGCGTACAACGGCACGCTGTACGTGAACGAGTCCAAGGGAACGGACGAGCCGGGCAACCTGTGGCGTTACCGGTGGAACGACGGCCGGCTGGTCCAGCACGGCCAGGCCGTCAAGACCGCCCGTGGCGCCGAGGACCTCTACGTCGAGCGCGGCACGGGACGCCTGTGGTCCCTCTCCGAACACCGCCCGGGATCGGACGACGACTGCAAGCTGAACCCCGGTCCCGGTGATCGTGAGGGTACGGACTACTGCCAGCGGGTGCTCTTCGCGCACGAGTTGAGCTGGCTCGACAGCCGGCCGTAGCCCCGGTCGCAGCCGTACGCGCGGCCGTACGCGCGGGCCGGGCGGGCCGCGGCCGGCGGCGACCCGGGCCGGCTCAGCCCAGGACGTAGGGCTCCGGGCACCCGAGGAGGTGCGGGGAGGCGTGGGGTCCGCCCCCGGCGGACTCCGCACCCGCGGCGGCGAACGCGCCGAGCGCGCCGGCCAGTACGGCGCGTTCGGCGGGCCGGAGCCGCGCGAGGGCGGCGGCCGTCTCCGCCCGCGCCGGGCCGTCACGTCCGCCACCAACCGCAGGCCGCAATCCGTAGCCGTGAGCACCGTCTCCCGTCGGTTGTCCCGGTTGGGCCTGCGGTCGGCCAGGCCCGCGGTGATCAGCCGGTCGACCATGCGCATGGCGGTCGACGGGTTGACCGCCATCAGCCCCGCCAGGGCGACGAGTTTCACGTGCCCGCGCGCCACCAGCACCTCGAGCATCCGGAACTGCGCGAGCGTGACCGCGTTCTTGCCCCTACCCCCGCCCCCGCCCCTACCCCCGCCCCTACCCCTACCCCTACCCCCGCCCCCGTCCCCCTCCTCGTCGCTGTGCCCGGCGGCGGCCGCCAGGGCCCGGGCCGCCACGGACGCGAGCAGGCGGGAGGCGGCCAGGACCGCGCGCGTCACCTCGTCGACCTCGTCCGCGGCGGGTGACGGATCCGCGGGTCGCAGTTGCTCGGTCATACCCCTCTGTACCGCCTGGCCGTGCGGGACACCCTGACGACCGAAGCGGCCGACTCACCTGTCCCGTTCTCGTGTGCCGAAACGGGGGTGCGGCCGAATGTTGTGGCTTTCACACCGCAAATATGGCACAGGGCAAAGACGTTATGATCTCGTTATCTTTCCAAAATCTGGGATATTTTGTCAGGATAAATGGAGGTTTTCTCTCTGGAGGGGAGGGGATGCCTCCGGTCCGGACCCCGCCGCCGCATAACACGGACACTTCGCGTGCGGAACCCCGTTCGGGCATGTCTTTTCGGCCGATGCTCGGTAGCTTCGGCCCGCATGACCGGTGCTCATGCAGACCTGGCCACCCGCCCCCGAACCTCCGCCCCCACGACGACCCCGCCCGGAATCCGGGCCGACCGGCCGGACATCTCCGACGGTCCCGAACTCTGGCGCATCGCCCGCGACGCGAAGACGCTGGACGTCAACTCCCCCTACAGCTACCTGCTGTGGTGCCGCGACTTCGCCGCCACCTCCGCCGTCGCCCGCGACGGCGCCGGCCGACCGGTCGGCTTCATCACCGGGTACCTGCGACCCGATGCCCCGGCCACGCTGATGATCTGGCAGGTGGCCGTGGACGCCGCCGTGCGCGGCCAGGGCGTCGCCGGGTACCTCCTCGACCACCTCACCGCACGGGTCGCCGCCGAGCACGCGCTCGACACGCTGGAGGCCACCATCAGCCCGGGGAACGCCGCGTCCGAGCGGCTGTTCGCGTCCTTCGCCGAACGCCACGGCGCCCACCTCACCCGGGAGGTCCTCTTCACCGAGGAGCACTTCCCCGCCGGCGCCGGCCACCACGACGCCGAGGTGCTCCACCGCATGGCCCCCCTGGCCGACTGACCACCGACGACCGACCACCGACCAGCGACGATCGCCGACCGACCACCGACCACGTCCGGACCGTTCGTCACCGGACACCCCAGGAGAGGCAGGTCCCCCTTGACCACGACAGCACCGATCCCCACCGTCTTCGAAACCGTCGAGTCGGAGGTGCGCAGCTACTGCCGCGCCTGGCCCGTCGTCTTCGACCGCGCCCAGGGAAGCCGCCTCTACGACGAGAACGGCCGCTCCTACCTGGACTTCTTCGCGGGAGCCGGCTCGCTCAACTACGGGCACAACAACCCCGTGCTCAAACAGGCGCTGCTCGACTACATCGCCCGCGACGGCATCACGCACGCCCTGGACATGTCGACGACCGCCAAGCGGGCCTTCCTGGAGACCTTCCACTCCACGGTCCTCGCCCCCCGCGGACTGCCGTACAAGGTGATGTTCCCCGGCCCCACCGGCACCAACGCCGTCGAGGCGGCGCTGAAGCTTGCGCGCAAGGCCAAGGGGCGCGAGGCGGTCGTCTCCTTCACCAACGCCTTCCACGGCATGTCCCTGGGCTCGCTCGCCGTGACCGGCAACGCCTTCAAGCGCGCGGGCGCCGGCGTCCCGCTGGTGCACAGCACGCCCATGCCCTTCGACAACTACCTCGGCGGCCGCACGCCGGACTTCCTCTGGTTCGAGCGGCTCCTGGAGGACAGCGGATCCGGCCTCAACGACCCGGCCGCGGTGATCGTCGAGACCATCCAGGGCGAGGGCGGGGTCAACGTGGCGCGCGCGGAGTGGCTGCGCGCCCTCGCCGACCTGTGCCGCCGTCGGGACATGCTGCTGATCGTCGACGACGTGCAGATGGGCTGCGGCCGCACCGGCGACTTCTTCTCCTTCGAGGAGGCGGGCATCACGCCCGACATCGTCACCGTCTCCAAGTCCATCAGCGGCTACGGACTGCCCATGTCGCTCTGCCTGTTCAAGCCCGAGCTCGACATCTGGGAGCCGGGCGAGCACAACGGGACGTTCCGCGGGAACAACCCCGCCTTCGTCACGGCGACCGCCGCACTGGAGACGTACTGGCGCGACGGCGTGCTGCGCGAACGCACCCGCGTCCAGGGCAACCGCATCGAGCAGGCGCTCGTCGACCTCTGCGCGGACCACGAGCGGGACGGCGCCTCGTACCGCGGCCGCGGCATGGTCTGGGGCCTCGAGTTCACCCGCAGGGAGCGCGCCGCCGAGGTGTGCCACCGGGCCTTCGAGCACGGGCTCCTCGTCGAGACCTCCGGGCCCGAGAGCGAGGTGGTCAAGCTGCTGCCGCCGCTCACCGTGTCGGCGGACGAGCTCGACGAGGGCCTCGACATCCTCGCGCGGTCCGTCCGCGAGACGGGCTGACCCGCCGCGGCCGACACCACCCGACGCCACCCGACACCACGAAAGGCAGCACCACCGTGATCGTCCGATCCTTCCAGGAGATCGAGGGCACCGACCGCCACGTCAGGGCGGCGTCGGGCACCTGGGAGAGCAAGCGCGTCATCCTGGCGAAGGAACGCGTCGGCTTCTCCCTCCACGAGACCGTCCTGTACGCCGGCACCGAGACGTCCATGTGGTACGCGAACCACGTCGAGGCGGTCGTGTGCGTCGAGGGCGAGGCCGAACTCACCGACGAGGAGACCGGTGAGAAGCACACCATCACGCCCGGCACCGTCTACGTCCTCGACGGACACGAGCGCCACACCCTGCGCGTCGTCAGCGAGTTCCGCTGCCTGTGTGTCTTCAACCCCCCGGTCACCGGCCGTGAGGACCACGACGAGAACGGCGTGTACCCGCTGCTCACCGAACCGGATCCGGTCTGACCGACGTCCGGCCGAACCCGCAGGAACCCACCGACACCGAGAGGAGAGGTACGCACTGCCATGACCACTGTCTCCGAACGCACCCTCGCCGACCTTTACCCCACCCGGGGCTCCGACGAAGTCCTCATCGGACGCAAGGACCCCGTCGTGTGGTCCGAACCCGGCACCCCCGGACCGTTCTGGGCGAGCGAGCTGGAGGACTTCGAACGCGACGGCTTCCTCACCGCCGAGGAGCTGATCGGCCCGGAGGAGGTCGAGGAGTACCGGGCCGAGATGGACCGGCTGGTGGCCGACCCCGCCGTCCGCTCCGGCGAACGGGCCATCGTGGAGCCCGGATCGGGCGAGGTCCGCTCGGTCTTCGAGGTCCACCGCATCAGCGAGGTGTTCGCACGGCTCGCCGCCGATCCCCGGATCGCGGACCGGGCCCGGCAGATCCTCGGCTCCGACGTGTACGTCCACCAGTCCCGCATCAACGCCAAGCCCGGCTTCGGTGCGAGCGGCTTCTACTGGCACTCCGACTTCGAGACCTGGCACGCCGAGGACGGCCTGCCCCGGATGCGGACGGTCTCGGTGTCCATCGCCCTCACGCCGAACCACACCACCAACGGCAGTCTGATGATCATGCCGGGTTCGCACCGGACGTTCCTCGGCTGCGCAGGCGCGACGCCGAAGGACAACTACGAGAAGTCGCTCCAGATGCAGGACGCCGGAACACCCACCCCCGAGGCCCTGACCCGGTTCGCCTCCGCCTGCGGCATCCGGCAGTTCACCGGGCCCGCCGGGTCCGCCACCTGGTTCGACTGCAACGCGATGCACGGCTCCGGGGACAACATCACCCCCTACCCGCGCAGCAACGTCTTCCTCGTGTTCAACAGTGTGGAGAACCGACCCGCGCAGCCCTTCGCGGCGCAGGTCCGGCGCCCGCCCTTCATCGCCTCGCGCGACTTCACCCCGCTGCCCTGACGGACGCGGGCCGCGTGGCCGAGTGGACAGGGGCGGACACGACTGGACAGTGATCGCCCCCCGTCGGGCATGGCATGTGGACGCCCCCAGACGTGAGTCTGTGCGCCATGAGACTCGGACGCACAAAAGACGGGCCCGCCGCCCCGACCCGCCAGGGAGCCGCACTCGCGGCGCTGGCCGCGGCGCAGTTCACCGTCATGCTGGCCACCTCGATCGTGAACGTGGCGCTGCCTCAGATCCGCTCCGGAGTGGGCCTGTCGGACGGCGGCACCACCTGGGTGGTCAACGCGTACGGTTTGGCGTTCGGCGCGCTGCTCCTGGCCGGCGGCCGGGCAGGAGACCTGCTCGGCCGCCGCCGGGTGCTGATCGCCGGCCTCGCCGTGTTCGTGGGTGCCTCGCTCACGGCGGGGCTGGCAGGCTCCCCGGGCCTTCTGATCGTCGCCCGCGCCGTGCAGGGCATCGGCGCCGCCGCCATCGCACCCGCCGCGCTCGCCCTCGCGATGGACCTGTTCCCGCCCGGCCCCGGTCGGGGCCGGGTGCTCGGGGTGTGGGGCGCCGTCTCCGGCGCCGGCGGAGCGGGCGGCGTCCTGCTGGGCGGCGTACTCACCCAGGCGTGGGGCTGGCCCTGGCTCTTCCACGCCGTCGCGCTCGGAACGGCGCTCGTCCTCGTCGCCGTGGTGACGCTCGTGCCCCGCGCCTACACCCGCGGGTCCGGGCGGTTCGACCTGCTGGGCACCGCGACCATCACCCTCGCCCTGACCTGCCTGGTCTGGGCACTGACCAGCGCCCGCGCCCAGGGCTGGACGGACGCCGGGGTGATGGCCGCCCTCATCGGCGCCGCCGTGCTGCTCGTGGTCTTCGTCCTGATCGAGCGCCGCCGAGCGGACGCCCTGATACCGCCCAGACTGTTCACGGCCGGCCGGGTCGCCGCCGGCAATCTGCTGATGGCGCTCCTGGGGTCCGTATGGATCGCGCTGTTCTTCTTCCTCCCGCTCTACCAGCAACAGGTCCTCGGCATGAGCCCGCTGGCCACCGGGGCGGGCCAACTCCCGCTCGCTGTGGCCAATATGCTCGGCGCGGTCCTGGCGCCCCGGATCTCCGCGCGCATCGGCGCCACGGCGACCCTGACCGCGGGCCTGCTCACCGAGGCCGCGGGCCTGCTGTGGCTGTCCCGGATGGCCGCGGACGGGAGCTATCTCGTCGACGCCCTCGGCCCCAGCGTGCTGGTCGGCCTCGGCCTGAGCCTCGCCTTCGTCCAGCTCACCGCGCTCTCCGTGGACGGCGTACCGCGCCAGGACACGGGCCTCGCCGGCGGCCTGGTGAACACCACCCGGCAGGTGGGCGGTGCGATCGGACTCGCCGCCCTCGCCACCCTGGCCGGCTCCGTCACCGCGCACGCGTCCGCGCAGCAGTCCCATCTGGAAGCCCTCACCGCGGGCTACCGGGCGGCCTTCGCGGTCTCCGCCGCGGTCCTGGCCGCCACCGCCCTCCTCGCCGTGCTGCTGATCCGCCCGCCCCGCTGCCTGCGCCGCGTGCTCCCGCCCACCGCGCCCACCGCGCCCGCGTCCGCCGAGCCTACGGCCGTGACGCCGCCCCAGCAGGGCCGGACCGCCGACCACGCCCCCGCCACGTGATCCCCGGAGCACGCGCCGAACAGCCCCGCTGACCAGCGCCCTTCGCCCCTTCGTACCTCATCCCCGTACCTCATCCCCGTACGTCATCCCCGTACGTCACCCCCGGCCCGGACCACTGGTTCGGGCGCACCACCACGCCGCCCCCGATGGAGGTCTCCACCGTGTCCAGCCCCGCGACCGTCCCGCCGTCCGTCGCCCAGGACCACCCCACCCGCCGCCCGCGCGAGGTCGACAACCGCGCGGCCTACGTCAGCTTCGGACTCGCCTACGTACTCGGCCACGGCGCCGCCGCGGCCTCCCACGGCACGGCGCCCGTACTCGACCTGCCCGAATGGCTGCCCATGGCCCTCCTCGGCATCGGGCTCGTGACCGGCATCGTCCTGGCCACCCTCGCCGCCCTGAAGGCCCAGAACGGCGCCACCGCACCGGAGGTGCTCTCCGGAAAGCTGCTCGGCGCGGCCTGGGTCACCGCCTTCACCGCGCTGTTCCTCGCCATCACCGGACTGACGTCCATGCTCGACCACCCGGACCTCCAGTCCGTGCTCTGGCCCGCCGGTTCCGGACTCGTGGTCGGCCTGCTCTACCTCGCCGAAGGTGCCGTACGCCGCAACGTGCTGCACTACAGCCTCGGTGTCTGGCTCGCCATCACCTCCACGGCGGCACTGGCGCTCGCCGCCCCCGGGTTCTACTGGATCCTCGCCGTCGGCGGCGGCGGCGCCTACGCCCTCGCCGCGGCCCTCGAACACCGCCGCCTGCACGCCCGCTGACGGCCGTCAGGGGCGCAGGCCGGCCCGCCGGAGGGCGACCCTGGAAAGCTCGCCGATGACTTCCTGGTCCCCGCGGCGCCAGGCATCGGCGAGACCGCCCGCAGGCGTGGGGAGCGCGGCGAGGTCGCTCAGCGGGCCGGTGAGGGCGCGCAGGGCGAGCAGGTCGGCGCCACCGGGCGCGTCGAACAGACGCCGCACGGTCATGCTGCGCCGGATCCAGCGCAGGCGCGCGGGGAGCCAGAGCAGCAGGACGACGGCCACCGGAACGACGATCAGAGCCACGGTCGTCAGGGTGGCCACCTGGCCGACCGCGTCCTGCATCGACTGCCCGGCGTCGGCGATCCCGGTACTGGCGTCGGCCGCAGACCGGAGCGGCTTCTGCAGGAGGTCGCCGACGAACGGCACGTTCGAGGCGGCCTCGCCCGCGTTGCCGAGTTCGGTGGCGAGGCTGTCGCCCGAGCTCTCGACCCGCCGCCCCGGTTCGGCCAGCATCATGATCGCGTCGTGGACGGCCAGGGCGAACCACACCGCGGCGGCCACCAGAGCCACGGCGATCAGGTCCGCGAGCACCTGGCGGTTGCGACGTGCTGGGGTCTGTGCGTAGAGGCGCATCGGCGGGCTCCCGTTCGAGTCAGGACGTCGAGACGTACCGGACGTGCCAGATGTACCGGACGCACCGGCCCCGCCGGACGGGGCCCGGCCCGCCGGTCGACCGCACGCCGCACTCGACTCTTCCACCGGCCCCCGCGGACAAACCTCCGCGACACGGCGCCCGCCCGGCGCACCGGGGGCCGGGGACGCGCCGGGCGGCCGTCAACCGGCCCCCCGGCCCCCGGCCCGTCGGCCTAGGCGAGGTCGAACCGGTCGAGGTTCATCACCTTGTCCCAGGCCGAGACGAAGTCACGGACGAACTTCTCGCCCGCGTCCTTCGACGCGTAGACCTCCGAGAGCGCGCGGAGCTGGGCGTGCGAGCCGAAGACGAGGTCCACCGCGGTCGCCGTCCACGTGACCTCGCCCGTGGCGCGGTCACGGCCCTCGAACACGTTCTCCGCCGACTCCGACGCCTTCCACTGGGTACCCATGTCGAGCAGGTTCACGAAGAAGTCGTTGGTCAGCGCCTCCGGCCGGTTCGTGAACACGCCGTGCGGGGCCTGCCGGAAGCCGGTGTTCATCGCCCGCATCCCGCCGACGAGGACCGTCATCTCGGGGGCGGTCAGGTTCAACAGGGCGGCACGGTCCAGGAGGAGCGCCTCCGGTGACAGCTTCTCGCCCGCCCGCAGGTAGTTCCGGAACCCGTCCGCCTTGGGTTCCAGGACGGCGAAGGACGCCACGTCGGTCTGCTCCTGCGAGGCGTCCGTGCGCCCCGGAGCGAAGGGGACCGTGATGTCGTAGCCGGCGTTCTTCGCGCCCTGTTCGACAGCCGCACAGCCGCCGAGCACGATCAGGTCGGCGAGTGAGACCTTCTTCCCGCCGGACTGCGCCTGGTTGAAGTCCTGCTGGATCCGCTCCAGGGCCACCACCGTCCCGGCCACCTCCGGCAGGTCGTTGACCTCCCAGTCCTTCTGCGGCGCGAGGCGGATCCGGGCCCCGTTGGCCCCGCCCCGCATGTCGGTGCCGCGGAAGCTCGCGGCCGCCGACCAGGCGGCGGTGATCAGCTGGGGGAGGGACAGCCCCGAGGCGAGGACGGTGGCCTTGAGGGCGGCGACGTCCCCGTCCGCGACCAGCTCGTGGTCGACCGCGGGTACGGGGTCCTGCCACAGCTGCGGTTCGGGGACCCACGGGCCGAGGTAGCGCGAGACCGGGCCCATGTCGCGGTGCAGCAGCTTGTACCAGGCCTTGGCGAATGCCTCCGCGAGCCTGTCCGGGTTCTCGTGGAAGCTCTTCGCGATCGGTCCGTAGACCGGATCCATCCGCAGCGCGAGGTCCGTCGTCAGCATCATCGGAGCGTGCTTCCTCGACGGATCATGGGCGTCCGGCACCGTGCCCTGGGCCGCCGCGTCCGTGGGAGTCCACTGGTGCGCGCCGGCGGGGCTCGTCGTCAGCTCCCACTCGTACCCGAACAGGTTGTCCAGGTACCCGTTGTCCCACTTCGTAGGCCGGGAGGTCCACGCGCCCTCCAGCCCGCTGGTGACCGCGTCGGCGCCGGTTCCGCTGCCGTAGCTGTTCTTCCAGCCGAGGGCCTGCTGCTCGATCGGGCAGGCCTCGGGCTCCGGACCGATGTACTCGGCGTCGACCGCGCCGTGGCACTTGCCGAAGGTGTGGCCGCCGATGATGAGTGCGGCCGTCTCCTCGTCGTCCATGGCCATGCGCGCGAATGTCTCACGAATGTCCCGGGCGGCGGAGACCGGATTCGGGTCGCCGTTCGGCCCTTCCGGATTGACGTAGATCAGTCCCATCTGCACGGCCCCGAAAGGACCGGAGAGCTCTCTGTCTCCGCTGTAGCGTTCATCTCCGAGCCAGGTGTCCTCGGGCCCCCAGAAAATCTCCTCGGGCTCCCACACGTCCTCCCGCCCGAAGGCGAATCCGAACGTCTTGAAACCCATCGATTCCATGGCGCAGTTGCCCGCGAACACCAAAAGGTCGGCCCATGAGATCTTCCGACCGTATTTCTGCTTGACCGGCCAGAGCAGACGGCGCGCCTTGTCGAGGCTCGCATTGTCCGGCCAGCTGTTGAGAGGGGCGAATCGCTGGGCGCCGGCTCCGCCGCCACCCCGGCCGTCGGCGATGCGGTACGTGCCCGCGGAGTGCCAGCTCATCCGGATGAAGAGCGGCCCGTAGTGGCCGTAGTCCGCAGGCCACCAGTCCTGCGACGCCGTCATCACCTCGAAGACGTCCCGCTTCAGGGCGTCGAGGTCCAGGGTCGCGAACTCCCGCGCGTAGTCGAAACTGTCGCCCATCGGATTGGCCAAGGGCGAGTTCTGGTGGAGAACCTGAAGATCCAGCTGGTTCGGCCACCAGTCCCGATTGGACCTGGGGCGAGCCGGCGCGGGGGTCGGGGCAGGGATTACTGGGTTCTCGCTGTCGCTGCCGGACACGTCCGTCCTTCTTCCTTCGTCGATGTTTCCATCTGCTGGCCGCTTGCGTCGGCGCGTCCGTATGGTCGCGCACCGAAGGGCCCGCCGCTACGAGAACACGCAGGGCGCGGGCGCGTAGAAAGCAGGCAAAATCCGGCCCGGGGTCTCGCGTCGACGGATTCGCCTCCCGCCGGGACCGGATCGATATCGCTAACGTTCTGCTGTCCCGCCGAGCGGAAAAGGTGAGCCGATATGAGTGACCTGCTGGAGCGACTACGGGAGCGGGGCTGGCGGATGACCTCCCAGCGGCGTGTCGTCGTGGAGGTCCTCGCCGGCGATCACGTACACCTCACGGCCGACGAGGTGCACGTCCGAGCGGCGCGGCGCCTGCCCGAGATCGCCCGGGCGACCGTCTACAACACCCTGGGCGAGCTGGTCTCCCTCGGCGAGGTCGTGGAGGTCGCCGTGCAGGGCCGCGTGAAGCGCTTCGACCCCAACGCGCACCATCCGCACCAGCACTTGGTGTGCACGGGCTGCGGCACCATCCGCGATGTGCGGGCGACCGGCATGCCGGCCGACCTGCCGCCGGAGGAGCGGTTCGGCTTTGCGGTGTCCGCGGTCGAGGTCACCTACCGCGGGTTGTGCCCCTCGTGCGCCTGCGGGGCGGGGCGGGCGTGACCGTCACCGTGTTCACCCGGTGCCCGCGCCCCGGATCCGGTACGCGCCGGGGGTGACGCCCTCCCACCGGGTGAAGGCGCGGACCAGGGCGGTGGCCCCGCTCAGGCCGACGAGCGGGGCGATCCGGTCGAGCGGCAGGTCCGTGGTCTCCAGCAGCCTCCGGGTCCGGCGGTGCCGGGCGGCGTCGAGGAGGGCCCGCCAGGAGGTGCCCTCCCCCTGGAGCGCCCGGCGCAGGGTACGGGGACTGAGGTGGACGCCCCGGCCCGCGTCGGCGGGGCCGAGGCCGCCGTGCCCTGGGCCGCGCTGCGGGACGCCGGACACGACGTACGGTTCGCGACGCCCGACGGGCGGGTCGCCCTGGCCGACCGCCGGCTGACCGAGATCGGCTTCTCCTGGCTCTCCCCGTGGCTGATGACCCGGCGCGCCGAGCTGGCCGCCTACCGGCGGCTGACCGAGGACCCGTGGTTCCGCGCCCCGCTGTCCTACGCCGAGGTCGATCCGGCGCACCTGACGGGGCTGTTCGTGCCCGGCGGGCACGCCCCGGGGATGCGCACGCTGCTGGAGGACGCGGCCGCGCAGCGGCTGTTCGCGCGGGTCTTCCTCGTGGGGCTGCCGGTGGGGGCGGTGTGCCACGGCGTGCTCCTGGCCGCGCGCGCGAAGGACCCCACGACCGGGCGGTCCGTGCTGTACGGACGGCGGACCACGGCGCTGACCTCGCTGCTGGAACTCACCGCCTGGAACCTGACCCGGCTGTGGCTGGGCCGCTACTACCGGACCTATCCGGCGACCGTCCAGGCCGAGGTGACCGCGGCGCTCGCCGATCCGGGCCACTTCCTGGCAGGCCCGCCGCTGCCGGTCCGGGACACCGCGGCGCGCCCGGGCCGCGGGTTCACCGTGCGGGACGGCAACTACGTCTCCGCGCGCTGGCCGGGCGACTGCCACCGCCTGGCGGCCGACTACCTCGCGCTGGTCGGCTCGCACCCGCACCCGCACCCGCACCCGCACCCGCACCCGCACCCGCACCCGCACCCGCACCCGCACCCGCACCCGCACCCGCACCCTCCACCGCCCCGGAGAGCGGGAACTGACATGGCCCTGCGCGGCCGACTGGCCACCGGATCACTGATCGCGGTACTGGGCACGGTGGCCGCGGGCATCCCCTCCACGGGCGCGAACCCGGCCGCCGCGGCCCTGCGGGCGGTCGAGGGCGTCGGGGCGCCCGATTTCGGCGGTTCCGCCCTGGCGATCGCCGCGCTGCCGGGCGGTGACAGCCAGATCGCGGCTATCGGCCTCGACGGCAACGCCTGGCACGCGGTGCGCGACCGCGCCGGCGACTGGTCCCCCTTCCGCCCGGTGCCCGGCCCGAAGGGCGCCGGGAGCTCCCGGGCGACCAGGTGGCCATCGCCGGGCTGCCCGACGGCTCGGCGCGGGTGCTGGTGACCGCGCGCTGAGCGATCGCCGCGCGTACGGAGGGACCTGAGCGGGTGCGACCGAGTGCGACCGGTCGCACCCGCTCGCCGTCCGTCCGGCCGTCAGTCCATCTGCCCGGCCGGCCGGCCGGACGGCTCCCGGCGAACCGGGCGGAGCGTCAGGCGGGTTCCTGGTCGGGCGCCGCGGGCGGATCCACCCGCTCCTCGTCGGCCTCCGCGGGGGCCCGCTCCGGCGCCGCGTCGTCCCCGGCGTTCGCGCGCAGGTGCCCGATCACCGTGTTGGCCACCGCGACCAGCGGGACGGCGACGACCGCTCCGCCGATGCCCGCGACCACTCCGCCGGTGGCGACGGCCAGCACCACGGCCAGCGGGTGGACCCGTACGGCCCTCCCGAGGATGAACGGCTGCAGCACGTGGCCCTCGATCTGCTGGACGACGAGCACCACCAGCAGGGTCATCAGGGCGGTGAACACCCCCTGCGTGACCAGGGCGACGACCACGGCGAGTGCCCCGGACGCGACGGCGCCGACGAGCGGCACGAACGAGGCGAGGAAGATCACCACACCGATGGGGACGGCGAGCGGCACGCCCAGGAAGTAGATGCCGAGCCCGATGAACAGGGCGTCGATGAAGGCGACGATCACGGTCCCGCGCACGTAGGCGGTCAGGGTCCGCCAGGCCGCCGGACCCGCGTCGGCGACGTCCGGCCGGGCGGCGGCGGGCATCAGCTTGAGCGTCCACTGCCAGATGCGCCGGCCGTCGTACAGCAGGAAGAGCGTCGAGAACATCGCCAGCAGCATGCCGGTGAGGATCTCCCCCAGAACGGTCACGCCCCGTAGCCCCGTCGAGGTGATGTCGCTGGTGCTGGTGCCGATGGCATCGCTGAGGCTGCCGGCCACGTCGTTGATCTGCTGCTCGGTCACGTGGAAGGGACTGTCGAGGAGCCATCGTTTCAGCTCCTCGATGCCTTCCTGGAGGCGCCCGGACAAATTGTCCAGGTTGTCGAGCACCTGCCAGACGACGAACCAGCCGACCAGTCCCAGCACGACGAAACCGAAGAGCGCCGTGAGGGCGGTGGACAGCCCCTGGGAGAGCCCCGCGCGGTGCAGCCGGGCGACCGTCGGCTCCAGCAGGGCGGTGATCAGCAGCGCGGCGGCGAAGGCGAGGACGACGAGCCGGACGGAACCGATGACCCGCATGACGACCCACAGGGCGGCCGCGAGCACCAGGAACCGCCAGCCGGCCTCGGCCGCGACCCGTACGCCCCAGGGCACCGCCCGGGCCGGGTCCGGGTTGCGCGGACGGATCCGGCGGGCTTCGGCCACGCGCTGCCGCTCGGCGAGCAGCTCGGCCTCGCGGCGCGCCTGCACCTGCGTACGACGCTCACCGAGCGCCGTGGCGCCGTCCTTCACGTGGCCGAGCCACCTATGGATTGCGGGCATCCGGAACCACCTTCCTCACCCCGCCGTCTGCCCCGGATTCCGCGGATCAGGCACGCGCGGTCCGTCACGTCCGAAGATCGTTCGAAGGGATCGCGGGCCGGGAAGTGATGCAGAAACGCTGCATGTTGCCCCTGCGGCGCCGCCGCCCGAAAGTGGGACCCCTTGGACCGGTGGCCCTGGACCGGTGGCCCTGGACCGGCGGCCCTGGACCGGTGGCCCTGGACCGGCGGCCCTGGACCGGCGGGTGTGTCCGACCGCCCTCCGAAACCGTCCGTGGCCCACGCTGGAGCCTCGGGCCTCGGGCCTCGGGCCTCGGGCCTCGGGCCATGGACCGTCCACGCCCGCCGTACCTGACTCAGGAGCATCATGCGCACCTCGCCCCGACTCCTCCGGTGGCTCGTGCCCGCCCTCCTCCTCGTGGTCTGGCTGGGGGTCGGAGGGAGCCTCGGCCCCTACGCGGGCAAGCTCGGCGAGGTCTCCACCAACGACCAGGCGGCCTTCCTCCCGCGTAGCGCCGAATCCACCCGGGTCGCCCAGGCCCAGGCCGCCTTCCGGCAGGAGGAGTCACTGCCGGCCGTCGCGGTCTGGACGGTGGACGGTGCCGAGGGTGTGACCCCGGCCCGCACGGCCTCCGCGCAGGCCGCACTGGCCGGTCTGGAGGGCCGGCCCTGGCTCGCGGGCCCGTCCTCCCCGGTCGTGGCCTCGCGCGACGGCAGGGCGATGCAGGCAGTGGTCCCGCTGGACCCCGCGCTCGGCGACGAGCTGCCCGCGGCGGTCGCCGAGATCCGGGAGGCCGGCTCCCGGGTCGCGGCCACCACCTTCCACGTGACGGGACCGGCGGCCACCCGGGCCGACCTGGCGGACGCCTTCGCCGGAATCGACGGGTTGCTGCTGGGCGTGGCGCTGGCGGCCGTCCTCCTGATCCTGCTGCTCGTCTACCGCAGCGTCCTGCTACCGCTGTTGATCATCATCGGGGCGGTGTTCGCCCTCTCCCTGGCCTGCGCGATCGTCTACGCCCTGGCGAGCGCGGGGCTGGTCCGCGTCGACGGGCAGGTCCAGGGGATCCTCTCGATCCTCGTCATCGGCGCGTCCACCGACTACGCCCTGCTGCTGACCGCCCGCTTCCGCGAGGAACTGGGACACACCGAGGACCGGTACGCGGCCATGCGCGCCGCTCTGCGGCAGTCCTGGGGGCCCATCGTCGCCAGCGCCGGCACCGTGGCCCTGGGCCTGCTCGCCCTGTTCCTCAGCGACCTCACCAACAACCGGGCACTGGGGCCCGTCGGGGCGATCGGGATCGTCTGCGCGGTGGTGAGCGCGCTGACCTTCCTGCCGGCGGCGCTGGTGCTGCTGGGACGCAAGGCCTACTGGCCGGCGCACGTGACCGCCGACAGCGGCTCGGCAGGCTCGGCAGGCATCTGGACCCGGATCGCCGAGCTCGTCAGCGGCGCTCCCCGGCGGGTGTGGGCCGTGGCGCTGGCGGGCCTGCTCGCCTGCGCCGCCTTCGCGCCCACGCTGCACTCGGGCGGGGTTCCGCTGGACGAGATCTTCGTGAACGAGGCCCCGTCCGTGACCGGGCAGAGGGCTCTCGGCCGGCACTTCCCGGGAGGAGCCGGCAATCCGGCCGTCGTGATCGCCGCCGCCGACCGGCAGGCACAGGTGCGCGAGCGCGCCGCGGGCACGCAGGGCGTGGACTCGGCCGTCGTACGGGGCGAGAAGGACGGCCGGGTACGGATCGACGTGGTCCTGAAGGATCCGGCGGACAGCGCGGCGGCGAAGGAGACGGTGGTCAGGCTCCGTGAGGCGGTGCATCCGGTGCCGGGCGCGCAGGCCCTCGTGGGCGGCTACACGGCACAGGCCCACGACACGCAGAAGACGGCCGAGCGGGACCGCGAGGTCATCGTCCCGGTGGTGCTGGCGATCATCCTCGTGATCCTGGTCGCCCTGCTGCGCTCGCTGGTGATGCCGCTGCTGCTGGTGGCGACGGTGGCCCTCAACTTCTTCGCCACTCTGGGCGTCTCCGCCCTCGTCTTCCGCCACGTGTTCGGATTCAGCGGCACGGATTCGTCCGTCCCGTTGTACGGGTTCGTCTTCCTCGTCGCCCTGGGCGTGGACTACAACATCTTCCTCATGTCACGGGTGCGCGAGGAGTCGCTGCGCCACGGCGTCCACGAGGGGGTGACCCGGGGGTTGACGGCCACGGGCGGGGTGATCACGTCCGCGGGGGTGGTCCTCGCCGCGACGTTCGCCGCGCTGGGTGTCATCCCGCTGGCCTTCCTCGTACAGATCGCCTTCATCGTGGCCTTCGGCGTCCTCATGGACACCTTGGTCGTGCGCTCGCTCCTGGTCCCCGCCCTGGTCCTGGACATCGGCCCCGCCGCCTGGTGGCCGGGGCGCCTGAGCCGCCGCCCGAGCTGAGTCGGCCGGGCTGAGTCGGCCGGGCTGAGTCGGCCGGGCTGAGTCGGCCCGGCCGACGTGGCCGGGCCCGCCCCGGGCGAGGCGGTGTGGTCAGGGCCCGGGCGCGGCGGCACACTGGAGCCCCCACGCCCCCGCAGCGGCAGGAGTGACGTGCCCGTCCCGATCATCATCGACTGCGATCCCGGCCACGACGACGCCCTCGCGATCATGCTGGCCGCCGGGGACCCGGCGGTGGACCTGCTCGCCATCACCACGGTCGCGGGAAACCAGACCCTCGACAAGACCACGCTCAACGCCCTGCGGGTCTGCACCGTCGCCGGGATCACGGACGTCCCCGTCGCGGCCGGTTGCGACCGGCCGCTCGTCCAACCGCTCGGCGTGGCGGCCGACGTGCACGGGGTCAGCGGACTGGACGGGCCGAGCTTCCCGGCGCCCACGGTGGACGTGGTTCCCGAGCACGCCGTGGACCTCATCCACCGGCTGCTCGCCGAGCACCCCGAGCCGGTCACCCTCGTCCCGACCGCGCCGCTGACCAACATCGCCCTGCTGCTGACGCGGTACCCGCAGGACGCCTCCCGCATCCACGAGATCGTCCTCATGGGCGGCTCGACGGAAGGGGGCAACCGGACCCCGGCCGCCGAGTTCAACATCGTCACCGATCCGGAGGCCGCCGACATCGTCTTCCGCTCGGGCGTGCCGGTCACCATGTGCGGGCTCAACGTCACGCACCAGGCCCTGGCCACGCCCGAAGTGGTGGCCCGCTTCGTGGACCTGGGCACGCCGCTGGGGCAGACCTGTGCGGACCTGCTGACCTATTTCGGGTCCACGTACCGCGCGCTGTGGGGGTTCCCCAGTCCGCCGCTGCACGACCCCGTCGCCGTGGCCCGGGTCATCGACCCCGGGCTGGTGCACTGCGCGGACGCCAATGTCGCCGTGGAGCTGCACGGCCGGTACACGCGCGGCGCCACCGTGGTCGACCTGCACCGCTCCACCGGCCGTCCGGTCAATGCCCGCGTGGCCGTGACCCTGGAGACCGGCCCGTTCTGGGACCGGATGGTCGCCGCCGTCGCGACGCTCGGCGCCCGGGGGCATGCGACCGGGCACCCGGGGCACACGGCGTAGGGACGGTACGTCGCTCAGGAGGTGGTGGCGGTGCGCGCTACGAAGGTGCTGGACTCCTTTCCCGCCGGTGATCCGTACGGGAGTTGGCCCGCCGAGGAGTACGCGGCCCGGTGCCGGGAGCGGGGCCAGCGGGCGACCGTCGTGATGGACCTGGAGAGGGACGCCTTCCTCGTCGTGGCCCCCGAAGCGGACGCGGCGCGAAACGCCGTGTAGCGCCGCACGGCGCACCGCCACCCGGTCACCCGGTCGTCACCCGGTCACCCCGGCCAGTGCACGCGCCCGAGATGGATCAGGCGGAGCTGGGCGAGGGCCGTGCCGGTGGCCGACGACCAGTCCTCCCCCCGGAGCGATGCGGTCAGGAACGCCGACGCCGTCATGAACATGTGGTCCACCAGCAGCCGGGACAGCATCGTCACCTCGTCGGTGTCCCAGCCGGCGCCGAGGGGATCCGCCGTGAGCGCGGCGCCTATCTCGTCGGCGAAGACGTCGAGTTGCCCGGCGATGACATCGCGCACCGCCGGTACCCCGCCGTGGCGCTCGCGGACCAGGAACCGGACGTGCGCGGGTCGGCTGCGCACCAGTTCGGCGACGAGCCGCACCACGGCGTCGCCGCGCCGTTCGGCGTCGCCGGTCGCGGCGAGGACGTCCCGTACGGTCCCGTGCAGGCTGGCCAGTGCCTCTTCGACCAGCGCGGTCCCGAGCTCGTCCATGCCCCGGAAGTGCCGGTAGAAGGCGGTGGGGGCGACTCCGGCGCCCCGGGTCACCTCCCGGAGGCCGAGGCTGCCGAGGCTGCGCTCCTCCAACTCCGCCAGGGCCGCGTCGAGGAGGGCGCGTCGGGTGCGGCGCCGCTGGGTCTCACGAAAGCCGGGGTGCGGACTCATGACGCGAAGTCAACCGCGTCACACTCGCGTGCCGCCAGCATGAGACGAATTGAACTGGGTAGTCAGTGAACAACTGTTACCTGAACGGAGGACGTCTCATGCTCTTCCTCGTAGGTGCGCTGCTGGTGCTCGGCGTCGTCCTCGGCGTCGTGGCCCATGTCCCCGCCCCCGTCAGCGTGGTGGGCGGTCTCGCCATCGCCCTCTGGCTCGCCCTCTTCGCCGCGCGCGAGCGCCTGTTCGGCCACCGCCGGGCAGGCCGGCTCGACCGCGAGGGCGGAGGTACGCGATGAACCCGCGTACAGAATCCCGTACCGAGCCCCGTAACGAATCCCGCACCAAGTCCCGTGCGGAGCCGCGTACCGAGCCCCGGACCCCGGCCCGGACCCGTGACGCCGATGCGATGGCCGTCACCGGGTTCGTCCTCGGGCTGGTGGGGCTGCTCGTGATGAACCTGATCCTCGGTCCGGTCGCCGTCGTCCTCGGCGCCCTCGCCCTGCGGCGGCGCACGACCCGGCCCGGCCGGGCCCGCCTGGCCGTCGGTCTGGGCCTGGCGGACGTGGTGGTCCTGGTCTGCCTCGTCACCGCCGACGGAACCTGGTCGTGGGGCCTGACCTGAGTTCCCCCGCCCGCCAACCGATCCCCGGGGACCCGACGGCGGCCCGGGCAGGCGGGCCGGCGGGCGAGCCGGCCGGCTCAGCTCGCGGCGGGGCCGTCGAGCGGGATGCCGAGCCGGTCGGCCACATCGGTGAGGGTCGGACCCAGGGGGAGCGCGATCCGGGTGAGGGCGTGCTCGTCACCGCGGGTGGGATCGTTGTTGACGATCAGTACGGGCTTTCCGGCCCGGGCCGCCTGCCGGACGAACCGCAGTCCGGACATCACCGTCAGCGAGGAGCCCAGGACCAGCAGCGATACCGCCCCGTCGACCAGCTCACGGCAGTGCTCGACCCGCCGTGGCGGAACGGATTCGCCGAAGAACACCACGTCCGGTTTGAGGACGCCGCCGCACTGCGCACACGGCACCACCCGGAAGTCGCCGACCTGCCCGTCGGTGAGGTCGGCGTCGCCGTCGGGGTTGAGCCCGGCGGCTACCGGCTCGAATCCGGCATTTACCTTCTCCAGCCGCCGGGCGAGGTCCCGGCGCGAGCCGAAGGCGCCGCAGGACAGGCAGACGACGCGCTCCAGGCTGCCGTGCAGTTCCACCACGCTCTCGCTGCCGGCGGCCTGGTGCAGTCCGTCGACGTTCTGGGTGATCACACCCGAGAGGAGGCCGTGGCGCCCGAACGCCGCCACGGCCCGGTGCCCGGCGTTCGGCCGGGCCCGGCCGAACGTGCGCCAGCCGAGGTGGCTGCGCGCCCAGTACCGGCGCCGGGCCCGGTCGTCGGCGGTGAATTCCTGGTAGGTCATCGGGGTGTGCCGGCTCAGGCTCCCGCCCTTGCCCCGGTAGTCGGGGATGCCCGATTCCGTGGACATGCCCGCACCGCTGAGCACCAGCACACCGCCGCCGCGCAGCGCATCGGCGACCGGCTCCGGATCGGCGGTGCCGGGCCGTGGGTCCCCGGTGGGCGTCCAGGTCAGAGTGGGGCGCATGCGCATGCCGCCAGCGTACGCAACGGCCCCCGCCTCCGGCCCGGGGCCGTGCGCGCGCCCGAGCCCCGTACCGCCCTGAACGCGGACGGCCGGGCATCGTTCACCCCTGTTCGCCCGGCGGCCGGTAGCGGATCCGCTCGGCTCCGCGCAGGGCGTCCAGTGTCTCGTCGACGGTGAGGAGCACGGTCGTCTCGAACGAGCTGAGTGCGCCGCCCCCACTGATCGCCAGCGCCACGGCGGCCATGGAGACGTTGTCGGGGGCTTCCCACAGGTTGTAGCCGTCATGGGTGCCGAAGGCGTACCAGAAGCCGTGGAGCTTCCCACCGACGGACTCGATGTAGGACCGGGCGGCCTGGGCGCGGTCCTCGGGGTGGCCGGCCAGCTTCGCCCAGGTCTCCGGCGTGTAGCTGAACCTCGACAGATAGAGCGGCATCGTGTTCTCGCTTTCGTTTGGTCGAGAGGTGCCCGCCATGGGCCGCGGCACAGCGCCGAAGGCCCTCGGGTCCCCCGAACAGCGGTAGGGCGGCCCTGGCGAGGGCGGCCGCCGGTCCCGGTGGCGCGCCGGGTACGGTCGGCGCATGCACGAGCAGCGGCAGCGGCAGGAGGACGGCGGCGACGGGACGGCGCGCGGGCTGCCCGCGGGCAGCACCTGCGGGGCCACCGATGCCGAAGCGGTGGTCTTCGTGTGCGCGACGTGCGCCGCCCCGCTGACAGGACCGCTCACCCGACTGCCCGAAGTCCCCGAGGCTCCGTACTACGCCTGGTGGGAGGCCGACGAGCCGGGGCCGTCACCGGCGACCGTGCCGTCGGGCCGCTATGCGATCGAGACGCAGCCGTACGGTGCGCCCCTGGTCGTCACCGAGGTGTCCCGGCCCGCGATGCCGCGATACGCGACGATCAGCGACGTGCACGGACAGTTCCTGGTGTCGCAGGGGCCGCGGGGCAACATCGTCATCAATCCGGGCGATGCCCGCGGCCTGGAACTCGAGCACGCGAGCGTTGCGTGCTGCGGAGCGAGCCCGGAGGGCGGAATGAACCAGGTGTGCGCCTGCGGAACCCCGGTCGCGACCCTTTCCTCCGACTGCTGCATGCCATACGAGCTTCATCTCTCCGCCGACCACGTCCGCGCCGAACGCCCCTGAGCGGGGCCGAGCGGGGCCGAGCGTCCCGGTCGACGGTTCAGCCGGACATACCGTCGTCACGCGGAATCAGCGGGACCTCCAGTTCCCCCGCCGTGGCCGACCAGCGCTCGCCCCGTTCAATCGTCAACACGCCCCTGCGATCCGGCCGGGGAGCGGAGCCGCAACTGTTCGCGCGTGCGCGTATTGCTGACGGATCGTTCGCTTGTCGAGGGCATGCGGCCGGCGTGGGCGGGTCGGTGCCCGGGCTCGGAGGGGCGTGGTGTTCGTGGACGTGGTGCGGGAGTCGGCTGCCGCGGGGCGTGTGGTGCTGTGGGAGGAGTCGGCCCGCGACGGCGCGCAGGCGAAGACGTTGATGACGCCGGGCTTCCGCGTGCGGCTCGCCCGTGAGACGGGCCGGGTCTTCGGCGCGGACGGCCCCCGGCACGCGGTGTTCGCCGCCGGCTTCCCCGCGGTGTGCGGTGAGGAGTTCGAAGCCGTACGCCGGGTCGCGACGGAGGCCGAAGGCGCGGTGAGCGTCGCGGCGGTCTGCCGTGGCGCTCGGCGGGACTTGGAGCAGGCGGTGGCGTCCGTGCGGGGCAGCCGTCATGCCCGGGTGATGGTGGTGGTGCCGGCTTCGGACGCGATGGCGCACGTGATGGTCCACCGCACTGCCCCGGAGGCGCTCGCGGACGGGGTCGATCTCGTGAAGCGGGCCCGCGATCTGGACGAGGAGGTCGCGGTGGACGTATGCCTGGCGGACGCGTCCCGCGCCGGCCACCTCCTGATGGCGCATTACGCGCAGGCCATGACCGGCGCCGGGGCGGGGCTGATCGTCCTGGCGGACACGGTCGGTGGGCAACTGCCGCACGACTGCCGGGAGATGTTCGGCCGGGTGCGGGCGGAAGCCGGAGACGAGGTCGTGCTGGCCTCCCACCTGCACAACGACCTCGGGCTGGGGCTGGCCAACACCTTGGAAGCACTGGCCGCGGGAGTGCGCGTGGTGTCCGCCTCGTGGCTGGGCATCGCCGAGCGGGCCGGCATGGTCGCCACCGAGCAACTCCTCTTCCTGCTCGCACGGCACACCGCCGACGTACTGGGCGCGGACGCCACGCCGTGGTGGACTCCGCCCGATCTGACACGGCTGCCGGTCATCGCGCGGACGGTGGCCGCGAGACGGGTGTCTCGCTGAGCGTCACCACACCCGTCGTCGGGACCGGGGTGGCCACGATCTCCACCGGCACGCCCTTCGTCCACCCGCGCCTCTTCCAGCCGTACGACCCCAAGAGGTGCTCGGCATCCCGCCCCGCGTGATCCTCACCCATCTGGCCAGCGCCCGGGTCGTCACCGCGGTCGCCGCCCGCCTCGGCCACGCCCTGGACCGCGACCAGGCCCGAGCGGCGATGGCGTGGGTCAAGAACCGCGCCTACCGCACCGGCCACGCCGTGGTGGACGACATCGCCTTCGCCGACTACCTCGACGGCCTCACCCACCGGGCCGCCGGAGAAGCGCGATGAGCACCGGCGCCGCCGTCCCGCGCGGCACGGTGGACCTCGAAGCCGCCGGGCGGGCCCTGAACGGGGGCGTGGCCGTGGTGCTGCCGAACCCCGCACCCCTCACCCACGTCGTCACCGCCACCACGCCGCAGGCCGTGAACGAGGCCAAGGCAAGGCCGCCGGGCCAGGCGGTGGCCCTGTGGGCGCACCACGCCGAAACCCTGCGCACCGTCGCCGCCGTCACACAACTCGACGCCGCGAGCGCCGCCCTGGCCCGCCGGCTGCTCGCCGAGGAGCACCTCACCCTGCTGCTCCCGCTCTGCACCGGCGCCCCGCGGCCCGTCTGGCTGGCTCCCGCCTGCCGGGACGACCGGGTGCTGCTCTTCGGCGCCCGCTGGCAGCCGCTGAGGCCGCTCCTGGACGAGCACCGGGTGCTGTACGTCAGCAGCGCCAACCGCACCGGCCTGCCGCCCGGCGCCACCACGGCCGAAGCACTGGCGATGTTCCCCGCCACCGTCCCCGTCCTACGACCACCGCACCGCGCCGGCGATCCCGCGGACGATCCCGCGGTTTCCGCGGACGGGTCGGCGCGGCGGGCGACCACCACGGTGGCCGTGCACCCCGACGGCCGCCTGACGCTGCACCGCCACGGCGCCCAGGACCAGCCCTACCCGCACCCGGACGACTACCTCGACCACCTGCGAACGCGGTACGCGGGGGCGGCGCCGGACGGAACGCAGACCTGACCTGAGCGGACCCGACCGGACACCGGCCTCCCGAAGGGACCCGTAGCGGGCGCAGGCGGTGCTCCCGCGCGCCCGGGCGGCTGCGCCGTACGGATGGACTCGTGCTGTACAGCGGCCGGTACGGGGCGTCCCGGCGTGAAGCGGCCTACCTTCGCACTGCTCCCCACTCCTCTCGAAAGGCAGTACTCGTGCGATCGATCCGTTGCGCCCTGACCGCTCTCGCCGCCGGTGGCATCCTCCTGGCGGGCGCGTCTGTCGCCTCCGCCGACGACGCCTTCACCGTCTACGCACCGATCAACAACACGTACTCGTTCGTCTTCGGTGACCTGAGCCAGGTCGCCGGCGACGACGTCTTCAACGCCGGCCACGACAACACGGTCGGCTCCCACAACGGCGCGGCGCCGGCCGGAGACATCGGCATGGCGACCCTGCCCGGGACCCAGATCATGAGCAACGAAGCCCTCATGCAGGGTGCGGCCGGCCAGTGGACCGGCAGCATCGTCCGCAAGTAGCCGTCGGCTCCCGGTAACGGGCCGCTGCCCCGGGCGGGGTGGCGGCCCGTTCGCGTACGCCGGGGCCGGGCCGCAGCACGAGCCTGAGCACGAGCCTGAGCACGGACCTCGGCACGGACCTCGGCACGGACCTCAGAACGTCCGATTATCGACCCTCCGAAGGGAACACCACGTGCATTCCCGTCAGTTCTCCGTACGGAACCGGGGGCGCGCCCGCACGACCCGCCCCCGACCGGCACACCATGAGCAAGGAGAGACCGTGCGCATACTCTTCACCGGCCCGCCCGCGGCCGGTCACCTCTTCCCGATGATCCCGACCGCGCAGGCCTTACGCGCCGCCGGCCACGAGGTGCTGTTCGCGGGCTCGCAGCCGCTGAACCAGCTCCGCGAAGCCGGATTCCCCATCGTCGAGATCGGCGACGGCCGCAGCATCCGGGACGTGTTCGAGCAGTCCACGGGCGAGGAAATACGCTACGTCGCCCCGGACATGACCCCGGAGCAGATCCTCGGCAGGGCGGCCCACGGCTTCGCCCTCGTCTCCCGTTCCACCGTGGACGGTCTGCTGGACGCCGCCGACAGCTGGCGCCCCGACCTGCTGGTCTACGACTCCTTCCAAGCCGCGGCCCCACTGGTCGCGGCCAAGCTCAAGATCCCGTCGGTGGTCCACAACTTCGGCGTCACCTCCGGCCTCGACATGATCGGCCGGCTCGCCGCCAACTTCACCGAGGCGTACGAGACGTACGCGGTGGCCGGCCCGGCCGAGCCCACCGCGCTGAACATCGGCCCCCTCGGCGGCGACCCGGGCGGCCTGCGCCTGCGCTACCTCCCCTACAACGGCGGCGGCGTCGTCCCCGCCGAGCTGCTCCGGCGCGGCAGCCGCCCGCGCGTCGCCGTCACCCTGGGCACCGTGCTCGCGGAGCTGGACGGCGTCCGCGCCATCGTCCGCCTGATCGAGGCCGCCGCCTCGGTCGACGCCGAGTTCCTGCTCGCCGTCGGCGACGCCGACCTCGGCCCGCTCGGCACCCTCCCGGACAACGTCCGCCCGCTCCCCTGGGTCCCGCTCGCCGAGCTGCTGACCGCCTCCGACGCGCTGATCCACCACGGTGGTTCCGGCACGCTGCTCACTGCCGTGCAGGCCGGGCTGCCCCAGCTCCTGCTTCCCCAGGGCGCCGACCACTTCACCAACGCCGGCGCCCTCACCGCCACCGGCGTCGCCCTGCACTCCGCCTCCGACGAGGTCGACGCCCCGCTCCTCACCCGCCTCACCACCGACCCGGCCCTGCGCGAGGCGGCCGCCCGCCTCCGGGAGCAGAACGCGGCCCTGCCGACCCCGGCCGAATCGGTCCCCGTCCTCGAGGCCCTGACCGCCTCCTGAAGCCGGCGCCGCGTGCGGACCTGCCCGGGGCCCGGCCCCGGGCAGGTCCGCCGTCCGGAAGGCGCCCGGACGCGGTGTGGCACTCCGGCGAGCCGTCCCCGCCCGTGCGGTCCTGTCCACCGAGCTATCGGGAAACCCGTCGGTAACCCCCACGCGCGCGGTTACGGTCTGTGGTCATGAGGTTCCTGCACACTTCGGACTGGCACTTGGGCCGCCGGTTCCACAGTGAAGACCTGATCGACGCCCAGCGCCGTTTCATCGACCACATCTGCCGTACCGTTCGCGCCGAACGGGTGGACGCACTGCTGGTGGCGGGTGATGTCTACGACCGGGCCATCCCCAGCCTGGACGCGGTGCGCCTGTTCAGCCACGCCCTGAACCAGCTGGCGGACCTGGACATACCCACGATTCTGATCAGCGGGAACCATGACTCCGCCCACCGCCTGGGCGTGGGTTCCGGCCTGCTGGCCCGTGCCAGGGTGCACCTGCGGACCGATCCGGCCGATGTCGCCACCCCCGTCCTGCTCCAGGACGCGGACGGCCCGGTCGCCGTCTACGCGGTGCCCTACCTCGAACCCACCCTCGTACGCACCCACCTCGATGCCGAGGCGGCGTCCCACCAGGCCGTCCTCACCTCGGCGCTGGACCGGATCCGCGCCGACCTCGCCACCCGTCCCGAAGGCACCCGTTCCGTGGTCCTCGCCCATGCCTTCGTCACCACGGGCGACACCTCCGCCAGCGAGACCGAAAGCGAACGGAACATCAGCGTCGGCGGTATCGCCCACGCCGAGGCCTCCGTCTTCGCAGGTATCGACTACACCGCCCTCGGGCACCTCCACCGCCCCCAACGGGTCACCGACCGGATCCACTACAGCGGCTCCCCGCTGGCCTACTCCTTCTCCGAAACCGGCCACGAGAAGTCGCTGACCCTGGTCGACCTGCCCGCGGACGCCCTGCCCGCCGTCACCCGCACGGCTCTGCCCCCGGACCTGCACCTGCCCCTGGCGCGGCTGACGGGCCGTCTGGAGGACCTGCTGGCCGACCCGGTCCACGAGCCCCTGGCCGAGTCCTGGCTGCACGTCACGCTCACCGACGCCGCCCGCCCCTACGAACCGATGGCCCGCCTGAAGCAGCGCTTCCCGCACACCCTGCACCTCGAGCACATCCCCGCCGTCATCCCCGCCCAGGCCACGGCCGGCCGCACCTACAGCGAGCGGCTGCGCGGCCGCGGCGACCTCGACATCACGCACGACTTCATCACCAACGTACGAGGCAGCGAGCCCACCGAAGCGGAACGCGCTCTCCTCCAGGAAGCGATCGACAACTCCCGCGTGAGCGCCCAGGAGAGGGAGACCGTCTGACATGCGCCTGCACACCCTGCACCTGCAGGCCTTCGGACCCTTCGCCGGTGTCCACACCGTGGATTTCGACGCCCTCACCAGTGACGGACTGTTCCTCCTCCACGGCGACACCGGTGCCGGCAAGAGCACCGTCTTCGCCGCGATCTGCGTCGCCCTCTACGGAGAGCCCCCGACCGACCGGAACCTGCAACTGCGCAGTGACCACGCGCCCGCCGGCCTGCTGACCGAGGTGACGCTCGAGGTCACCCTCGCCGGAAAGCGCCTGCGGATCCGGCGCGTACCCGCCCAGCTGAAGGCGAAGCTCCGAGGGGAGGGCACCACCACGCAGAAAGCCGAGACCTACCTCAGCGAATGGACCCTGGACCCCTCCGGACACGGCCGCTGGGAAGCGCTCAGTAAGTCCCACCGGGAGGCCGCGGACGAGATCAAGGAGCTGCTCGGCATGAGCCGGCAGCAGTTCTGCCAGGTCGTCCTCCTGCCGCAGAACGAGTTCACCAAGTTCCTGCGCGCGAGCGCCTCCGAGCGCAAAGGCCTGCTCGGCAAGCTCTTTCAGACCCACCGCTTCGGTTCCGTCGAGGACTGGCTGGCAGGACGGAAGACCACCCTCGCCAAACAGCGCGACGAGGCCCGCACGGCCGTCCTGCGCCTGACCGAACGCATCCAGCAGGAGGCCGGCGCCGACCTCGAGCCGGATCAGGGCGCACCCGTCGACTCCGACCCCGCCACCCTCACCGGCCCCGCCCTGACCTGGGCGACCGCCCTGCACGCCAAGGCAGCTGCGCGGGAACGCGAGGCCGCGACCGATGCCGCCCTCGCGGAGGAGGAACTGACCGGCGTCCGTGACAGCGAACGCACCGTACGCGAACGCGCCACCCACCAGCAGGCGCACCGCCAAGCGAGCCTCCAGCTCCGGACACTGGACGAACAGGCGGACCGGCAGGCCGTCCTCGGCCGGCGCAGGCATGACGCGCGGCAGGGACAGCAGGTCACTCCGCTGCTGAAGGCCGCGGATATGGCGACGGCGCTGCACACCCGCGCGCAGGACGAAGAGCGGCGCGCTCGTACCCTCCTGAACCCCGAGCACGCGACACTCGGCGCCGGCGAACTCACCCGGGCCGGACAGCACCTGCGCGCCGACATCGGCGCACTCGAAGCGCTGCTGCCCGATGAGGCCGACCTCCAGCAGCACAGGACGGATCTGCGGAAACTGGATGACGAACGCCAGGAACTCGCCCAGGACCTGCGCGACGCCACGGCATGGCTCAACGACGCGCCCGAACGCCGTACGGAGCTCGGCGCCCGGCTGGAAGCCGCACGTAACGCGGAGGAGAACAGCCGCGAACAGGCCTCGGCGCTGAAGCTGCTCGCCACCCGGTCGGAGGCGGCGAAGCGCCGCGACACTTACGTCGAGCAGACCGGTGAGGCCGACCGGACCGTCCGTGCGGCGCAGGCAGCGACGAACGAGGCGGCCCAGGAGCACATCAGCATCCGGCGCAGGCGCACGGACGGCATGGCCGCCGAACTCGCCCTCCAGCTCATTGACGGCGAGCCCTGCGCGGTCTGCGGCTCGCCCACCCACCCGGACCCCGCCGCCCCGCACACCGACCAGCCGACGGCCGCCGACGAAAAGGCCGCCGAATCCCGTCACGCACAGGCCCAGGACCATCAGCAGACCCTCCAGGGCGCGCTGCAGCAACTCCTCGAGAAGGCGGCGGCCGCCCGGGGCGAGGCAGGCGGCGACATCTCCCTGGCCGACCTCACCGCCGACCACTCCGCGCTCAAGGACCGGCTGGCAGAGGCCCTCCGTGCCGCGGCCGACGCGGGCCCGGCAAGCGAGGAACTCACCGCCCTGGAGGAGCAGTACACCCGGACCGACAGCGTCCGAACCACCGCGGCCACCCGGTTGGCCGCAGCCGACGCCGGCTACGACGGGCTCGCCACCAGGATGGAGGAACTCGACCGGAAGCTCGCCACCGCCCGCGCCGGTTCCCCCACTCTCGCCCGCCGGATCGCGCACCTCACGCAGGCCGCCGACCACCTCGCCGGCGCGGCCGAGCGCGCCGACGCCACCTCCCGTACGGCCACGGAACACGGGCAGGCGGCCGACCGGGCGGAGCAAGCCGCCCGGTCGGCCGGATTCGACTCCCTGGAGGCAGCTGAGCGAGCGCTGCTGTCCGACGAGGAGATCCGCGTCCTGGAGGACGAGATCAACCAGTGGCGCGAGCAACGCGCAGCCGCCGCCGCACGCCTGCAGGATCCCGATCTCGCCGAAGCCGCCGGCCTGCCCGCCGCCGATCCCGACGAGGCCACCGCGCAGCTCGCCGCCGCCACCACCCGCCACACGCACAGCCATGCCGCAGCCGTACGGACCACCGAACGCACCCGTGCCCTCGCCGGTCTACTGGCCCAGCTGACCCCCCACATCGAGAGCCTCGAACCCCTCGAAGCGGACTACCGCACCGTCGACCACCTCCATGGCCTGGTCAACGGCACTTCGCCCAGCAACCGGCTCCGCATGCAGCTCGAGGCCTACGTCCTGGCCGCACGCCTCGAAGAAGTCGTCGCGGCCGCCAACACGCGCCTCACCCACATGTCGGAGCACCGCTACACGCTCGTCCACTCCGATGTCCGGGCCTCGCACGGCGCCCGCTCCGGCCTGGGGCTGAAGGTCACCGACGCCTGGACGGGGAAGGACCGTGACACCGACACTCTCTCCGGTGGCGAATCCTTCTTCGCCTCCCTCTCCCTCGCCCTGGGCCTGGCCGACGTCGTCACCGCCGAATCGGGCGGCCGAGCCCTCGACACCCTCTTCATCGACGAAGGCTTCGGCACCCTCGACGAGGACACCCTCCACAAGGTCCTCGATGTCCTGGACTCCCTGCGCGCACACGACCGTACGGTCGGCGTCATCAGCCACGTCCCGGAACTGCGCCGACGGATCACCCACCGTCTTCACGTCCGCAAGACGAGCACCGGCTCCACCCTCGTCCGGCTGACCGAAGCGGCACAGTGACGCCGCCCCGGCCCCGGACCGCCGCGCGGCCCGGGGCCGGGGACCCGCGTGCGGCGGGGGATCCGAGGGTGGCCGGAACTCGCCCGGAGCGGGTGAACACAGGGCTACTTACTGGTAACTTGCGCGAGTTGATCAAGGTCGGAGGTGTGGCCGACCACGCTCCCGGCCAGAGCCACCCCCCAGTCAAGGAACCACATTGGCACGCACCGTCCGTACGACGGCCCTCGTCTCCACCGCGGCCCTCGCACTCGGCCTCTCCCTCCTCGGCGCCGCCCCCGCGTCCGCCGCGGGCGCCGTTCCCACACCGCACCTGGACTCGGTCGAGCAGGCCTTGCGCCAGGTCTCGCCGGGCCTGGAGGGCTCGGTCTGGGAACGCACCGCCGGTAACCGGTTCGGCTCCTCCACCCCCGGCGGCGCCGACTGGCTGCTCCAGACGCCCGGTTGCTGGGGCGACGCCGCCTGCACCGACCGGCCCGGATCGCGCCGGCTCCTGGACAAGATCCGCCGGGACATCGCCGACGCCCGGCAGACGGTCGACATATCGACGCTGGCACCCTTCCCCAACGGCGGCTACCAGGAGGCCATCGTCGCGGGCCTCAAGGAATCCGCCCAGAAGGGCAACCGGCTGAAGGTGCGCATCCTGGTGGGCGCCGCACCCGTCTACCACTCCACGGTGATCCCGTCCTCCTATCGCAATGAGCTGCTCGCGAAGCTGGGCCCGGCCGCCGCGGGCAACATCACCCTGAACGTGGCCTCGATGACCACTTCGAAGACCGCGTTCTCCTGGAACCACTCCAAGCTGGTCGTGGTGGACGGAAGTTCGGTGATCACCGGCGGCATCAACAGCTGGAAGGACGACTACCTGGAGACCTCGCACCCGGTGAGCGATGTCGACCTCGCGCTGACCGGTCCCGCCGCGGGCTCCGCGGGCCGCTACCTGGACTCGCTGTGGGACTGGACCTGCCGCAACAGGAGCAACTGGAGCTCGGTCTGGTTCGCCGCCTCGCCCGGCGCCGACTGCATGCCCTCCCTGCCCCGGCCGGCCGTCCCCGAGGGCGGGGGCGACGTACCCGCGCTCGCCGTCGGCGGTCTCGGCGTCGGCATCCGCCAGAGCGACCCGACCTCCTCCTTCCGCCCGGTCCTGCCCACGGCCGGCGACACCAAGTGCGGCATCGGCATCCACGACAACACCAACGCCGACCGCGACTACGACACCGTCAATCCGGAGGAGAGTGCCCTGCGCGCCCTGGTCTCCAGCGCGGCCTCGCACATCGAGATCTCCCAGCAGGACGTGCACGCCACCTGCCCGCCGCTGCCCCGCTACGACGTGCGCCTCTACGACGCCCTCGCCGCGAAGCTCGTCTCCGGTGTGAAGGTCCGCATCGTCGTGAGCGACCCGGCGAACCACGGCGCAATCGGCAGCGGCGGCTACTCGCAGATCAAGTCGCTGTCCGAGGTGAGCGACGCCCTGCGCGGCCGGGTGGCCGCCCTGACCGGTGACGGCGGCCGGGCGCGCACGGCCCTGTGCGAGAACCTCCAGCTGGCCACGTTCCGCGCCTCCGACCGGCCGACCTGGGCGGACGGCAAGCCGTACGCCCAGCACCACAAGCTGGTCTCGGTCGACGGTTCGGCCTTCTACATCGGCTCCAAGAACCTGTACCCGTCCTGGCTCCAGGACTTCGGGTACATCGTCGAGAGCCCGGCGGCGGCCGGACAGCTGAAGAGCGACCTGCTGGACCCGCAGTGGCGGTACTCCCAGGCCACCGCGACGTACGACTACGCCCGCGGCCTCTGCCAGGGCTGACACCCCCTGCGCGAGCGCGCCCCCGCCCCCGCCCCGCCCTTCCGCCGTGCGGAGCGGGGGCGGTCCGCTGTCGGCGCCCACCGGGAATATCCCGGTCGCACCCTCCGTTCCCAGGTATAGTTGAATGGTGAACAATCTTGGGAAGGGAAGGGCAGTCATGCAGTTCGGGATCTTCACCGTCGGAGACGTCACGGCCGATCCGACGACCGGACGCGTGCCCGGCGAGCACGAACGCATCAAGGCGATGCTCGCCATCGCGCAGAAGGCCGAGGAGGTCGGCCTCGACGTCTTCGCCACCGGCGAGCACCACAATCCGCCGTTCGTCCCTTCCTCGCCGACGACGATGCTCGGCTACATCGCCGCACGCACCGAGAACCTGATCCTGTCCACGTCCACCACGCTGATCACCACGAACGACCCGGTGAAGATCGCCGAGGACTTCGCGATGCTCCAGCACGTCGCGGACGGCCGCGTCGACCTCATGATGGGCCGCGGCAACACCGGACCGGTCTACCCCTGGTTCGGCAAGGACATCCGCGACGGCATCGACCTCGCCATCGAGAACTACGCCCTGCTGCGCCGCCTGTGGGACGAGGACACCGTCACCTGGAAGGGCAAGTTCCGCACCCCGCTGCAGTCCTTCACCTCCACCCCGCGCCCCCTGGACGGCGTCGCGCCCTTCGTGTGGCACGGCTCCATCCGCTCGCCCGAGATCGCCGAACAGGCCGCGTACTACGGCGACGGTTTCTTCCACAACAACATCTTCTGGCCCGCCTCCCACACCGAGCAGATGGTGAACCTGTACCGGCAGCGCTACGCCCACTACGGGCACGGCACCCCCGAACAGGCCATCGTCGGGCTCGGCGGCCATGTCTTCATGCGCAAGAACTCCCAGGACGCGGTGCGCGAGTTCCGGCCCTACTTCGACAACGCCCCGGTCTACGGCCACGGCCCGTCCCTGGAGGAATTCACCTCCCAGACGCCCCTGACCGTCGGCTCCCCCCAGCAGGTCATCGAACGCACCCTGTCCTTCCGGGACTACGCCGGCGACTACCAGCGCCAGCTGTTCCTGATGGACCACGCGGGCCTGCCCCTGAAGACCGTCCTGGAACAGCTCGACCTCCTCGGCGAAGAGGTCGTACCCGTCCTGCGCAAGGAGTTCGCGAGCCTGCGCCCGGCCGGTGTACCGGACGCGCCGACCCACCCGGACCGCGTGGCAGCGGCCCGGCAGACCCCGAAGGAGGCGCAGGCATGAAGCTCGTCGTCGTATCGGCAGGGCTGAGCTCGCCCTCCTCCACGCGGCTCCTCGCCGACCGGCTCACGGCCGCCACCCTGGACCGCGTGGACGCCGCAACCGAAGTGATCGAACTGCGGGAACTGGCGACGGAGATCGCCCAGCACTTCGTCACCGGCTTCCCGCCCGCCCGACTGGCCGCCGCACTCGACGCGGTGGCGGCCGCCGACGCTCTGATCGCCGTCACACCCGTCTTCGCGGGCTCGTACAGCGGCCTGTTCAAGTCGTTCTTCGACCTCATCGACAAGGACGCCCTCACCGGCAAGCCGGTCCTCCTCGGCGCGACCGGCGGCACGGCCCGGCACTCCCTGGTCACCGAACACGCCCTGCGCCCCCTGTTCACCTACCTGCGCGCACTCGTCCTGCCGACCGCCGTGTACGCGGCCTCGGAGGACTGGGGCGAGCAGGGGCTGGCCCGGCGGATCACCCGCGCGGGCACGGAACTGGCGCGCTTCATGAGCCCCGCCGCCCGGGACACCGCTCCCGCCCCCGACACCGCCGCCGCGATCGCCCCCCGTTCCCCGACCGGGGCGATCACCTCGACGGACCCGGCGCACGGCTTCACGATCGTGCCGTTCGCGCAGCGGCTGGCCGCGCTGCAGACCGCGTAGGGCCGGGGGAGAGCGGCCCTGCCCGAGCCTCTTTTTGCCGAACCGGCAACGGGACTCGCCACCCCGCTCCGCCACTCGCATGATCGGGTACCGGTCCCGGCGCACGGCGGGGCAGGTCGAGACCCCTGGAGGATTTCATGTCGCAGCAGGCCGCGGAAGCCACGCACCGGATGGTGCCCTCACCCGCGGGCCGCATCCACGTGGTGGAGCAGGGCACCGGTCCCCTGGTGCTGCTCGTCCACGGCTTCCCGGAGTCCTGGTACTCCTGGCGCCACCAGCTGCCGGCCCTGGCCGCGGCCGGGTACCGCGCTGCCGCCGTCGACGTCCGCGGCTACGGCCGTTCCTCCAGGCCCGGCGACCTGCGGGCGTACCGGATGCTGGAACTCGTGGAGGACAGCGCCGCCGTCGTGCACGCCCTGGGCGAAGCCTCCGCGGTGATCGTCGGCCACGACTGGGGTTCGGCCATCGCCGCCAACTCCGCCCTGGTGAGGCCGGACGTCTTCCACGCCGTGGGGATGCTCAGCGTTCCCTACGCCCCGCGCGGCGGACCGCGCCCCAGCGAGGTCTTCGCGCAGCTGGGTGTGGGCGGGGACGAGGAGTTCTACGTCTCCTACTTTCAGGAGCCCGGCCGGGCCGAGGCCGAGATCGAGCCCGACGTACGTGCCTGGCTCGCGGGCTTCTACGCCGCCTTCTCCGGCGACACCATGCCCGCCCCCGGGGCGCCCGGCACCCCCGGACCGCACTTCGTCGGCAAGGGCGGTCTGCTGCGCGACCGCTTCCCCACCGGCCGGCTGCCCGCCTGGCTCGGCGAGGGGGACCTGGGCGTCTACGCCGGGGAGTTCGAGCGGACCGGCCTGAGCGGGGCACTGAACCGGTACCGGAACATGGACCGGGACTGGGAGGACCTCGCCGCCTTCGACGGCGCCCCCGTCACCCAGCCGTCCCTGTTCGTCGGCGGCGGGCTGGACGCCTCCACCACGTGGATGGCCGACGCGATCAAGGCCTTCCCCGCCACCCTGCCCGGCCTGCTCTCCTCCCGGATCCTCGACGGCTGCGGCCACTGGATCCAGCAGGAGCGCCCCGCCGAGGTCAACCGGCTCCTGACCGACTGGCTCGCCGCCCTACCCGCCTGAAGTTCCGCCTCCTGCCGCTCAGTGGTCCGCGCTCACCTTCCGCGGCCGGTCCGCGCCGACATTCCGCGGACCAGGCTTTCGCAGAGGCGTGCGGCCAGTGAGCCGTCGGGATCGAGGCGCGGGTTGAAGATCGTGACATCGACTCCGACGGCTCGTTCGTCGGCCAGCGCGATCCGCAGGACGGTCTCCAGCTCCGGCCATGTCAGCCCACCGGGGATGTGGTAGTCGACGGCCGGCATGAGTGCGTCGTCCAGGACATCGACGTCGAGGTGCACCCAGAACCCGGCGCTCGCGCCGTAGCCGAGCCGATCGACCGCACGGTGCGCCGCCGCGTCGGCGCCGACGGCACGCACACCGTCCAGGTCGATGGTCAGCAGCTCCGCGGGGAGCGGCTGCATTCCCGCCCCGGCGGACTCGGAGGTGTCGCGGAAGCCGAACACGACGACGTCCTCGTCGCGCACCAGGGGCCCGCGGCCCTCGAGGTCCGTCAGCAGCCGGGGCCCACGGCCCGTGGCGAGGGCGAGTTCCATCGAGGCCGCCTCGCCGGTCGGTTCGGCGGCAGGCTGGTAGAAGTCGGTGTGGCCGTCGAGGAACAGCAGCCCGTACCGTCCGCGGCGCCGCAGGCACAGGAGGTTGCCGAGCAGGATGCTGCAGTCGCCGCCGAGGACCACGGGGAAGAAGCCGTCGTCGAGAACGCTGCCGACCGCGTCGGCCAGGGCGGCGGCGTATCGTGCGATGCCGCGAGGATTGAGGATCCCCGTGGCCTCGTCCCGCCGCGGGTCGTACGCGGGAGCCTCGACCCGGCCGGTCCGCACGGCCCCCAGCCGCTCGGCCAGCCCGGCGCCGAGCAGAGCCGCGGGCAGGTCCTGGACCCCCGAGGGCCGCAGGCCGAGTACGGACGGCGCCTCGATGATCGCCGGCTTCCGCATGTCCGCACCTCTTCGCCGTCGCCCGCGCGGAACGCCGCACGCTGCCTGAACCGCACCGACAACCCCGTACCCCCGCAAAGGCGCCGCTGCGCAGGAGCGGCTCCGCGACTGCACCGGCGGACACCACGAAGGCCCCGACATCGACTCGGGGCCTCCGTGCACTTCGCTGACCAGTCAGTACAACGACCTTGGCGAGCCGAGGTCACGGCCCGAGCCGGCCCGGCCCGAGCCGGCCGCGCCCCCGGCCGGTGGGAGCGAGGGGCGGATCACCGAACGGCCTGCCCGACCGGGCGGCGGCCGACGATGCCCGTGCGCTACCTGAACAGGCGGTCACCCGGGGTGGCCATGCGGTGGGTGCCGCTGTGGCGGTTCACCCAGTCGCGGATGAGGCCGATGGAGTTGGCGCACTGCCAGCTGTCGTCGTACTCGCGCACTCCGGTGAAGGCCCCGTAGCCCGCGATGATGCCGTCCACGCGCCCGTCGCCCAGCAGCTTGTCGATGTACCAGGGGTCGTTGTAGGTGGTCGTCCAGGACAGTGTGGCCGCGAGCCGTCCGGCGTCCCGGTCCGCGGCGCCCTTCTTCAGTTCCGCGCACGTGTAGTACGTGGCTTCCGTGCAGTTGCCGAACCCCTTGGTGATGTCGCTGTCGCCGTAGTCCATCACCCGGCGGCCGGCCGGGAATCCGGAACCGGAGCGGTCGAAGGCGCCGAGGACCTGATCGCGGGTTCCGGTCGTCGTGATGCCCTCCAGGCTGCCGAGCCGGCCTTCCAGGCTCTTCCAGCCCCTGCCGCCGACGTCCGGGGTGCTGCCGCCGTGGTACTCGTAGAACCCGTAGAGCACCGGGATTCCGGCAGCCGTCAGCCGCTGCGCCGCCTCGCGCAACCCGGCGACGCTGCACCCGCGGTTCTCCCGCTCTCCGCAGTAGTTCGGGTCCTTGATGTCCAGCCAGACCAGCGCCAGCCGGCGGCCTGCGGCGGCGTGGGAGAGAATCCGGTCGATCATGCTGTCGAAGCTGGGGCCCAGCCGGTTGTCACCGGCCGAGGAGCAGTCGTGATAGGCCCGCCATTCGTTCGGGTTCCACCAGGCGCAGACGTCTATCTCAATGCTGTTGGCGCCGTGCTTGAGGGCGGCGTCCACGCCGTCCAGGGTGTCCACGCGATGCGCAATGGCGTAGACGGGGTGACGCTGATCGGCAGCCGCCGCAGGGGCCGTGCCGAGCGCGGTGCTGCCGATGATCGCGCACAGGGCCGCGATCAGCGCCAGGAGCGACCGTGGGCCGGCCCCACGCCTGAGGTGAGTGGACAAGGGAATCCTCCGTCATGTCGGTGTTCGAAGCGGACGATTGAACTCACCGATCATGCTGGCACGCAATAAATGCATGATGAATGAAATTGGCGCGGGAGCGGCCCTCGAGTGGCGGGAAAGCGGCTTCACTCCCTGTGTGGCAATACGCACTTCAAGGTTTTTCCGGCCAAGGGGCACCATTTTTCGGCCTCCTGGAACTCGTCGGCCCCCGCCTCGTGAATTCCTGCGCCCCCGACGGAAAATGCGGCCGCTTACGCTCCGGCGGGGCTCGAGCATCCCCGCGGAATACTGGGGCGCGGCCGGAACACCGGCCCGAACACCCCACCCCCGGCCGGTTTCGGCCGGCAGCAACGCGAACAAGTCGAAACGGACTTGCCCAGGTGGCGAGCAGAAGTCCCACGCGCTTGCCGCTGTCCGCACGACCTCGTAATGCTTTCCGACGATCCGGTCGATCGACGTTCAGTGCATCTTCGGCTTTCCGCTTCCACATCCCGGGAGACATGTATGTCCGACACCGCACGTACCCCCGAAGTCGAACTCCACGACCTGGAGCTGGACCTCGGCGACCTCACCGTCACCTCGATGCGGGACACTGCCGCGCTGCCCGAGGGTGGGGCCTCCTGGGGCTCCTGCTCCTGCCAGGGGTCGTCGTCCTGCGCCCAGCCGCACGACGCCATCGCCCTCGAGGCCTGACCCGCACACGAGAGGAAGACCATGAACGACAGCACGCAGTCATCCGGTTTCGACCTCGACGACCTCGATCTCGGTGAACTCACCGTGACCTCCATGCGGGACACGGTCGCGCTGCCCGAGGGCGGCGCGTCCAACGGAGGCAGCTCCTGCTCCTGCGGCTCGTCCTCCTGCGCCCACCCGCAGCTGCCGGAACTCCCCGTGTAGCGGATAGAGGCGCACCACCGCACCACCGCACCACCGCACGACGGCACCACCGTACGACCGCACACCGCTGGGCAGCACCACCGCCACGCAGACGCTTCCCGCCGTGCCCCGCGCCCGGCGGGAAGCCCGCGCGCCGCCCCCACCCACAGGACGGGAACCCATGCCGCAGCCGCACCCCACCCCCGGCGCCGTCGGCTACCGGGTACGGTCCGCGCCCCACGCGCTGGCCCGCGCCACCGTGCTCGCCCACCCGGCCCAGCACCCGGCCGCGGCCGCCTTCCGGGACCAGCTGGCCCGCCTCCACCGGCTCGACACCGAACTGGCCCTGACCGCCGCACCGCTGTGCGACGACCTCTACGCGGCCCGCGACAGCCACCCCGCCGCATTCCACCGCGATGTCGTCCTGCCCCTGCGGCGGGCCCTGCACAACGGCCGTGCACCCCGCCCCGCCGTGCTCGCCCGCCTGGGCGACCTACCGGCCCGTCTTCCCCGGCTCGGCGCCTGGCTCACCCTGCGCACCGCCCGCGAGGCCCTCCTCGCCGGCCTCGAGGCCGCCGCGGGCCCCGCCCTCGACGCCGAACGCGCCGCGCTCGCCGCGCTCTGCCGCGAACCCGCCCTCGCCAAGGCCACCGCCCTGACCAGCGCCGACCTGCTGCGCGCCGTGAACCGCGCCGCCACCGGCGCGGCCGATCGCCGGGCCCGCAAGGAGGAGCCCACCGTGCTGCGCTACGCCCTGCGGGCCAGCACCAAGACGAGTCCGCTGTCCTGGTTCACGGCGGTCGGCTGGGGCCCGCTGGCCGGCGCCCCAGCCGGCGGCCCGGCGTACGGTCCGGCCCGCCCGGTCACCTCCTGGGGCGCCGCGCCCGTACTCGACGGTCCGCTGCGATCCGTCGTACGGGCCAACCGCACCCTGACGACCGCGCTGACCCTCGCCCTCCTCGACGCGCCGCACCGCCGGACCACGCTGCCCCACCGCATCACCAGCACCGCACGGACCGCAGGCGGACGGGCCGCGTACTTCCGCGACCGGCCCTCCTTCGCGGGCGGCCGCTACCTCGTGCCCGGCGAGGACGAGGCGGAGGTGGCCTCCGGCGGACCGCTGCGCCTGCTCACCGCACTCGCCGAGGACCCCGTGCCGCTCACGGAGTTGACACGGCGTCTGGCCGCGGCACTCTCCCCGACCGGCGCCGGCGCCGGCGTCTGTGACGACGCCGGTGACGGCGGCCGGGCCGCGGCCGCGGCCTTTCTCGACCGGCTCGCCCGTGCGGACCTGCTGGTCCCGCAGGACCCCGTCCCTCCGCAGGACCCCGATCCCCTGCGACGCCTCGCCGCCTGGCTACGCTCCTTCGCGCCCGAGCACCCCGAGGACGCACGACGCGCCGACCGGATCGCCGAACTCGGCTCGCTGACCGACCGGTTCGCCGCCGCCCCGGCCGCGGAGCGGCCCGACCGGCTCACCGCCCTCGCCGGGCGCTGGACCGCCGAGCTGGCCGCCGCCGGCCGGCCCGTCCCCACCGCCTCCGCCCCGCTGACCGTCCTGTCCGAGGACGTGGTCGCCCCGCGCCCGCTGGCGCTGGACGGCTTCCTCGGCGCCGCCGACCACGAGGCGCTCGGCGAGGTCACCGCCCTCGCCGAACTCTTCGACCTCGGCCACCTCGTCCGCCGCGCCCTGCGGGACCGCTTCGTCGAGCGCTACGGCGTCGGCGGGCGATGCGCGCACCCCTGGGAGTTCGGCGCCGATGTCACCGCCGCCTGGGAGTCCGCCGGACGGATCGCCCTCCTCGCGCCCGCCGACCGGGACGCCTTCCCCAGCGCGACCGAACCGCTGGCCCGCCTGCGCGCGGAGGTCGCGGACGCCCTCCATCCCTGCGAGGACGCCGCCGACGAGGCGGTGCTGCCCGCGGACACCCTCAAGACCCTGGGGGAGCGGCTCCCCGCCCCGACCGTCGAACGGCCCCTCAGCTACGCCTACTTCCTCCAGCGCGACCCCGTCACCGGGCTGCTGGCCGTCAACCACGTCTACGGGGGATGGGGCCGGTTCGTCAGCCGCTTCCTGGACTCTCTGGACCCCCTCGCCACCGCCGAGGTGTCCCGGCAGATCCGCCGCGGCCTCGGCCCCGGCGCCCGCGCCGCCCAGATCCGGCCCGTCGGCGGGTTCAACGCCAACCTCCACCCCCTCCTCGTCCCCGACGAGATCGGCCCCGACCGGGACCGCGCCCCGCTCGCCGAGGCCGACCTCGAACTGGTCCACGACGAAGCGACCGACCAGGTCCGGGTATGCCTGCGGACCACCGGGGAGCCGCTCGACGTGCTGTACCCCGGCTTCCTCGCCCCCGTTCTGCTGCCGGCCCGCATCGCGCCCCACCTCGCCGACCACCCGGGCGGTGTCGTCGACTTCCGGCCCCTGGCCCCCCGCCGGGCCCTGGCCGTACCCGGCGGGACCGTCACCGTCAGCTCCCGGCTGCGCCACCGGCACGTCGTGCTCCAGCGCCGACGCTGGCTGCTGCCGTCCGGCGTGGTGGCCCGGCTGCGAGCCGACCTCGCCGCCGACACCGGCCCCGGCGGGGTCCCGGCTGCCGCCGCGGCCGACTGGCGCGCCCTGCTGGGGCTGCCCGAGCAGGTCTTCCTGCACCCGGTGGCCGGAGCCCCCACCGGCCGGGCCACCGCGGACTTCCTGAACCGGCTGGCTCGCCCCAAGCCGCACCTCGCGGACCTCGGCAACGCCCTGCACCTGCGCTGCCTGGCCAAGTGGCTCTCCCGGCACACCGACGGCGTCGTCCTCGAAGAGGCACTACCCGCACCGGGCGGCCTGGCCGAGCCCGTCCGGGCCGTCGAACTCGTCCTGGAGGTCTACCGGGACGGACGCCCGCGATGACCCGCCCCCCGAGCCCGCAGCACCAGCAGAGGAGCACGCCGGACATGCCGTCCCCCGACCCCGAAGCCCCCGCGGCAGCAGACCCGCGCGACAGCGGCGCGCTGGACGTCGTCGCGTACTACCACCACCCGGTCAAGGCTCCGCTGCTGCGCGAGGTGATGCTGCCGCTCGCCGCGGCCGCCACCGCGGACGGGACCCCCGCCCACGTGGAACGGCACTGGCTGCACGGCCCGCACCTGCGGCTGCGCCTGCAGGGCGCCGATCCCGCCCGGGTGGCGGCCACCGCCGAGAGCGCGGCCGGGCACGTCCGTACCTGGCTGCGCGCGCACCCCTCGCACAGCGACCTCACCGAGGCCCAGCTCCTGGAAGGGGCCGCCGAGGCCGGGCGCGCCGAACTCGTCCCCCCGCCCTACGGGCCGGTCGTCCCCGACAACACGGTCCGGATCGAGCCCGTCGACCGGTCCTCCGTACGCGGCCTGCTCGGAGCGGACGGGACCGCTCTGCGGGAGGACCTGCTGCGCTCCGGCCTGGACGCCCTGCGCGCCGGTTCCGGCTTCCTCGGCCGACACGGGGACACCGACCGGGCCCGGCTCCGCCTCGCGGTGACCGCCCTCGCGGCCCACGCCTGCGCCCATCCCGGCGGTCTGACGGGCGGGCACTGGTCCTACGTATCCCACCTGGAGGACTTCCTGCTCCACGACGACCCGGACGGAAGGCTCCGCGCCACCTTCGAACGGCACGCGGAGCGCGCCGGGGACACCGTGACCGCCCTCGTCGGACGGATCGCCGACGGGCACGCGGATGACTGGGAACAGGCCTGGGCCGACTTCTCGCGGGGCGCCTGGCGGCTCGTGCAGGAGCGCCACGCGGCCGGCGCCGACCTGGAGGGAGACCCCCTCGCCTACCGGGTCCGGGCAGCCGCCACCGGGGACGCCGCCGCGTACGAGCGCTGGAACCAGGACATCCGCACCCGCTACAGCGAGTTCCACCGACTGCTGCGCCGGGCGGACCCGCAGGGTGCGATGTGGAGCCGCCCCGACTACCTCATCCACCGGGCCTCCACGAATGCCCTGTACCGGCTGCTGACCGTCTGCGACGTCCGTCCCCTGGAGCGCTACCTCGCCGCGCACCTGGTCGTCCGCGCCGTGCCCGCCCTGACCGGCTGCGACTGGCGCACCGAGGTCGGCGCCGTCATCGACGCGGTGGAGGCACGGTCATGACGGGCGAGGACACCGCGGGCGCGGCCGTGACGGATGCGGAGACGCCCGGCGCGGACACGATCGGCGCGGACCCCGGCAGTGGCCGCGCGAGCGGCGGCGACCGGCTGCGCCCCGGCGAACCGCTGCGCTCCGGCGACCGGCTGCGCCCCGGCACCGCCGTCACACCGCTGCGCGCCGGCCTGCACCTGCGGGGGCGGCGCGGCTGCGTCACGCTGGAAGGCAGTACCGCCGTTCCGGTGGTGTGGGGCCTGCTGGAGGAACCCCTGCGCTCCGGCCGCCTCGCGGAGTTCCGGGAAGGCCTGGAACCGGCCTCGCCCGTCCGCGTCGCCGTCGACACCCTCGTCGCCCGACTCGCCGAACACGACCTCCTCGTCCCCGGACCACCCGCCGCGACGGACCGCGCAGCGGCGACGGACCCCGCCGCCGCGGTGGACCCCGCCGTCGCGCGATGGATCGACGCCACGGCCGCGCACCCCGCCGACGCGGCCGCGGCCCTCGCCGCCGCCCGGGCCGAGGTGCTGGCCCGCGACCCGGCCTCCCCGCCCGCCGCCGCCGCGGTTCGGGCGCTGGAGGCCGGCGGTCTGCCCGTCACCCGCACCCCCGACCCGGAGTTGCCCGGGGGCCAGGTCCTGCTGACCGTCCGCGGCCCCGGCCGGGACCGGGCGGTCGTCGCCGGACTGGGCGGCGCCACCGGATACGTGACCGCCCCCGGCAGCGCCGCCCAGGCACGCGCCGACGCGGCAGCCCTGGAGGCCCGACTCGCCGACAGCGGCGACGGAGTCGGGGACGGCAGTGACCCGCAACCCCTCGCCGTTCCGGACGCGTTCGCCGCGCTGCTGGCCGGCGCCGCCGCGCACCGACTGCTCTGCGCGGCCGCCGGGCTGCCCGACCCGGCCACCGAGGCGGACGACCCGCGCCTGCTCCCCGGGATCCCCGCCGTCCTCCTCGCCGACGCCCGCCCCGCGCGCGCCGACCACCACAGCTGGCTCGGCCCCGAGCGGATCGACGCCGACCGCCGTGTCCGCCTCGCACCCCCGGCCGACCTCGCCGAGGCACTGCGGCGGATCGCCGCCCTGGGGGAGCGCCGCTGCGGCCCCCTGCCCGGGCCGCAGCCGGGAGAACTGCCGCAGCTCCCGGTGCCCCTCGCCGCCTGTACTCTGCCCGGCCCCGCCCGGGGCGATGCCGGGGCGCCCCGCACGCTGACCGGAGGTGGGCCCCGGCTCGACCTGGCCCGGCTGGAACTGTTCTGCCGCGCCGCGGAACTGGTGCTCGGGGACGCCGAGTTCACCGTCGGCGCCGACCCGGGGCATGCCCGTGGCCGAGCCCTGCGGCACTCCACCGCGCGCCGCCTCGCCGCCATCCCGGACGGCCGTAGCGCGGTGCACCCGGCCCGGTGGTCCGGCCACCCGCAGCTCCGCCACTGGTGGCGGACCCTGACCGATCGGCTCGCCGTTCCCGCGCGGCTGGAGGTGCACCGGGCGGCCCCCCGCGCCGAGGCGTACCGCGCCGTGGTCCGCGGCACGTCGGCGAGCCCGGGGCGCGGGCCGGGCCCGGTGCTCGGCGAAGCCGTCGAGGCCACGCCCGGCGACGCGGCCGCCTTCGCCGCGCTGGCCGCGGTCACCGCCGCCTGCACCGCCGCGGCCGGGGTGTCCGCCGGCAGGCCCAGGCCCTCCGGCGGTGCGGTCGCCCCGCTGGCGGTGGCAGGTGCACGCACCGCCGCCTGGGAGGACCTCGGCTGGACCGCGGGATGGCTCGCAGACCTGGCCGGCCGCGAGGAGGCCTTCCAGCACACTCTGCACCAGCTGTCCGGGCCCGGGGCCAGAGCCGACGGCTTGGTCAAGCCCTTCACGCCCTTCACGGCCTTCGCGCCCGTTACGCCCGTGACGCCGGACTCCGCACCGGATCCCGAACCCGCCGGTCTGCTGCGCTCCTTCGGCCTCATCGTGCTGCGCACGGCCGAGGAGGTCCGATGACCGGCCCCGCGGTCGCTCCCTCACCAATCCCCGTGCTGGACGCGACCGCCGCCCTGGCGTCCACCACCGGCAGGGCCGCCGTGCTGCTGACCCACTGGACGCTCGGCCTCGCCGAAGAACTCAGCCGCCATGCCCTGAGCCGGCCCGTGGCCCTGGTTCCGGTGCGCTTCGACGGGGCGCTGGCGGTGGTCGGGCCGGTGCTCCGGCCGGGCGGTGCGGCCTGCCTCGTCTGCGCCGAGTACCAGCGGCTGGCTACGGCGGGCGGCCGGGTCCCGTGGCAGAGCCCGAAGCTGACCCTGGCCGGAGTGCCCTCACCGGCCCTGACCCCGGCCGTCGAGGCCCTCGTACGGGACCTCCTCGACCACCCCGACCCGTACCCGTACCCGTACCCGCACCCGGATTCGGACTCCGACCCGGATCTGGACTCGGCCGACGTCCACGTCGTCCACCAAGGCCGCGGCACCTGGTCCACCCACCGCGTGCGCCCCGTCGGCGGCTGCGATGTGTGCCGCCCGCTGTCCACCGACACCCGGGCCCGGCTCCGTCCGCCGGCCGCAGAACCGCGCCCGATGCCCGACCCGGCCGTGCTGCGCGGCCCCAACTCCCGTACGACCGCTGCCGCACTGCGGGCCGCCCTGTTCGACGAGCGGTTCGGGCCGGTGCGGCTGCTGCGCCGCTCCGAGGACTCCGCGTTCAGCCTCACCAGCGCGATCGTCACCGATGGCCGGTCCGTGGACGACGGCGGTCACGGCCGGGCCCGCACCTTCGCCGACAGCGAGCGCATCGCCCTCTTCGAGGCCGTCGAACGCCATGCGGGCATGCGCCCGACCGGCCGCCGTACCGACCTGGAGGCCTCCTTCGCGGAGCTGGGGCCCGACCGGGCACTGGACCCCGAACGGCTCGGCCTGCCCGACCCAGCCCACCACGGTCACCCCGCCTCGCCCACCGTCCCGTACACCCCGGAACTGCCGCTCCACTGGGTGCAGGGCTGGTCCCTCACCCGCCGCAGACCGATCGCGGTCCCCGAGCACGTCGCGTACTGGGACGTGCCCGGCCCCGGACGCCCGCGCGTCGTCTACGAGTCCTCGAACGGCTGCGGGCTCGGTAACAGCCCCGAAGAGGCCTCGCTGTACGGGCTGTTCGAGGTCGCCGAACGCGACGCCTTCCTCATGGCCTGGTACGCGGCCACCCCGCTGCGCCGCGTCCACCTGCCGTCCGGCGACACCGACACCCTGCTCCTCGCGGACCGGGCGGAGGCCGCGGGCTACCGGCTCCATCTCCTCGACGCGACCAACGACTTCGCCGTCCCGGCTGTCCTGGCCGTCTGCCGCTACGAGGGCAACCACCCGGACGCGCCACGGATGTTCCTGGCTGCCGGCGCGCACCACGATCCGCGCGCCGCCCTCCGCTCCGCCGTCGCCGAGGTCGTCACCAACGTACTGGAGGCACCGCACCGCTCCTTCGCGGAGGGAGGGCCGCGCGACCCCGAACGGCTGCGTCCCATGCTGGACAACCCGGAGCTCGTCCTCACCCTGGACGACCACGTCGGGCTGAACACCCTGCCCGAGGCGGCCCCCCGCCTGGAGTTCCTCTTCGCCGACACCCCCGTCGTACCGGTCGCCGAGGCCTGGCCCGGTGCCCCCGCGCCGGTGCCCGACCTCCGCGACCTCCTCATGCGGACCGTCGACCGGTTGGCCCGGGCCGGGCTGGAGGTGATCACCGTCGACCAGAGCCAGCCGGGGCTGCGCGAGCGGTTCGGCCTGCACTGCGTGAAGGTCATCGTCCCCGGCGCGCTCCCGATGACCTTCGGGCACGTCAACCGGCGCACCCTCGGCCTGTCCCGGCTGCTGGAAGTGCCCCACCGCCTGGGCCGGACCGGCCGACCCGGGCGCCACGAGGAACTGCCCCTGCACCCGCACCCCTTCCCCTGACCCATCGCCCCCGCCCCACCCGACAAGCGACGATGAGGACCGGACGACGTGACGACGACCGAGACCGAGACCGCCACCGGCACGGGCACCGCGGCCGGCACCTGGCAGAGCCACCACCTCTTCCTGCACTCCACCACCGAGGACACCGACCGCTTCCTGGTCCGCGACGCGGCCCCGCTGCTCGACGGTCTCGTGGCCGCCGGCGAGGCGGCCGACTGGTTCTTCATCCGCTACGGGGAGGACGGCCCCCACGTACGGATCCGTGTCCGTACCGCCGGGCCCACGGCCGATGACGCAGATGGCCGGCAACTCCGCGCACTTCCGGCGTTGTTGGCACGGGAGGCGCGGCAGCTGCCCGCCGTACCCGGCCCCTGGCCCTCCCGGCACGGCGAGGTCCGCGCCGTGCCCTACGTACCCGAGACCCGGCGCTACGGCGGACCGCGGGCGCTGCCCGTCGCCGAGGCGGTCTTCGGCGCCTCCACCCGCACCGCCCTCGACGTCCTGCGGGCCCTGCCCGCCGCAAGCGCGGCCGCCGCCCGGCTCACCGCTGCCGCGGACCTCGCGCACACCACGGCGTACGCCCTCGGCATGGACCGGCTCACCGCCGCGCGCTGGCTGCGCGGGCACGCGGCGGGCTGGCGCTGGGTCACCGAGGTGCCACTGCTGCCCGCCGCCGCCGTCCACGCCCGGGTCAACACCGTCCACGCGGCGCAGCGTACGAGCCTGGGCGAGCGCGCCGCGGACCTGCGCGACCGCCTTCGGGCGGGCACGGCTGCGCCCTGGCTGGCCGACTGGGCCGACCGCGTCCGGGAGTCCGACGCGCTGCTCGACAGGCCGGGGGAGTGGACCCGGGCCGGGATCTGGGGCTCGCAACTGCACATGTTGTTCAACCGGTTGGGCGTGAGCCCCGACGAGGAACGAGCCGTGTGCCGGCTGGCCGCGCGCACCCTGCTGGAGACGGACGGACCGGCCGGATTCTTCCCGCCCGGCCACACCGCGCCCGACCTGCAGTACCTGGAGCGCAGCAAGTTCCAGATCGGCCGCGGCGAGGACTCGGCGCTGCGCCCGACCGCCGCGGTCGACGACAGCGGGCCGGCGGCGGCCGCGGCCGCATCCGCCGCCGTCGCCGCCGAGGTGCCGCTCCCCGCCGATCCGTTGCCCGAGGTGTCCCTGGGCGCGGTCCTCGCCGCCCGATCCTCGCTCCGCGGCGCCCTCACCGGTCCGCTCGACGCCGGTACGCTGGGCGCCCTGCTGTGGCACTCCCTCGCCGAGAGCGGCCGCAGCGAGCAGCAGCTCGCCGACGGCACGACCCGCACCCTGGCCCACCGCCCCTACCCCAGCGCAGGCGCCCTCCACACGGCACGCGTCCGCCTTCTGGTCCTCGACGTCGCCGGGCTCCCGGCCGGCACCTACGACAGCGTCCCCGAGCGCCGGACCCTGCGCAGGATCGGCCCGGTGCCGCCGCTGGAGGACATCACCGCCCTGTCGACCTACTTCTCGCGCCCCTCCACCGACCCGGACTGGATCGGCATCGCACGGGCACCGGTACTCCTCGCCCTCTACGCCGACTTCGGCATGCTGCGCCGCCGTTACGGACTGCGCGCGCTGCGCCTGGCCCTGCTGGAGACCGGCCACCTCGCCCAGACGCTGCTGCTCACGGCGTCGGCCCTGGGCCTGGGCGGCACCCCGCTGGGCGGCTTCCACGACGACCTGGCCCACGAACTGCTCGGACTCCACGACCCGGACCAGCCCCTGCAGTACCTCCTGCCCCTCGGCCGGCGCCCGCAGTCGGCGACGGCCGGCGGTCGCGCGCCGAGGTGACGGTGGCCGCCGCCCGAGGTCCGACCACCGCGCAGGCCCCGCCCGGTGCCCCTACGCCGAACGGCCGGGCCTGCGCCGGGGCGTGCGCGAGAGTGCATCCACGTCCGCACGCCCGGCGCACACCACCGATCGGCCCCGGAAATTGGTCCCGGCGCTGACGCCAAGGGCCATGGATGTCCATGTAGATTGTCATGGTATTCCCGCCAAAGGATGGCTTGGGTGGGTGTATTGATCTTCGCGTGCTTATGCTTCACCCGCTATGACGGAAAGCCAGAACTCACGCGCGTTATGGGAATCAGCCGACGTGGTCGTCCTCGGTGCCGGTCCCGCCGGGCTCGTCCTCGGAACCCTTCTGCACACCGCCGGGATCGACTGCGTCATCCTGGAACGTGCCTCCCGCACCCAGGTGCAGACCCGGGCCCGCGCCGGCTTCCTCGCCCCGAACACCGTACGGATCCTGGAGCGCCACGGCCTCGCCGACGGCCTGCACCGGCACGGCAGCCGCCACGGCACGTGCGAGTTCCGCACGGAGGACGGCCGGTTCCGCCTCGATTACGGAGGTCTCGGCCAGGGCGGGCAGCACCACGTCTACCCGCAGCAGAACCTGGTCACGGACCTCCTGACGCACTACCTCGACCTCGGCGGACGCATCCGCTTCCACACCGAGGCACAGGCCGTGCACGACGCGGACGGCGCCGAGCCGTCCGTCATGACCCGCGAGCCCGACGGCCGACCGACCCGGTGGGCCGCCCGGTACGTCGCCGGCTGCGACGGCCGGCACGGGGCGGCCCGCCGCTCCCTGCCGCCGTCCGCCGTCCGCCGCCACCGGCGCGACCACGGGGTGACGTGGCTCGGCCTGCTCGCCGAGGCCCCGCCGAGTCTCGACGCCGTCGGCTACGCCATCCACGACCGCGGCTTCGCCGGACACATGGCCCGTACGCCCGAAGTCACCCGCTACTACCTCCAGTGGCAGCGCGGCACGGCCGCCGACGCATGGTCCGAGGAGCGGATCTGGGACGAGCTCGACGTGCGGGTGCGCGCCTGCGACCACGGCCCGCTGCGACGGGGCGGCATCCTGGAACGCGCGGTCTTCGACCTGACCTGCGACGTCATCGAACCGCTGCGCCACGGTTCGCTCTTCCTGGCCGGTGACGCCGCGAGCCTGCTCGCCCCGGCCGCCGCGAAGGGCGCCAACCTCGCGGTCCTGGAGGCCGAGGTCCTGGCCGAAGCCCTCACCGACGCCATCGCCCGGGGGGACACCGCGGGACTCGACAGGTACTCGGAGCAGTGCCTGGCGCACATCTGGCGGGCGCAGGAGTTCACCGGGTGGATGACCCGCCTGCTGCACGGGCCCGCCGGCCGGGACGAGGACGGCGGATCGCACTTCGACACAGCCCTCCAGCGGTCCCGGCTCGCCTCGCTGCGCACCTCGCGCGTCCACCAGGACTGGTTCGCCGAGAACTACGTCGGCGTGTGACCGCCGCAGCGCCCCGCACCCCTGCCCCTCACCCTGCCCCGCCACCGCCCCGCCCCCAGCCGCTTCGCCCTGCCCTGCCCCCGTACCGGCCCGAGGACACCTCCACGATGACGACCACCCTCACCGACGAAACGTTGCTCCTCGACGACACCGCGAGCCTGCGCGAGGCGGCCCGGTTCGTGCGCGAGCACGACAGCGCAGCCCTGCTCCCGCTCCTCCTGCCGGGCCTCCGCGGCCCGGACCTGCAAGCGCTGGCCGGGCACTGCCGGTTCGCCCACGCGGGGCTACTGCTCTGCCCGCCGGACGCGGACAGCCTGCGAGCCCAACTCACCGACTGCGGACTGCCCGTGGACACCCCCTTCCACCCCAGCGTGGTAGTCCGGGAACGCCTCGCCCGGCGCCACCGGCGCGACCCGGCCGAGCTCGATGTCCGGATCATGCGCCCGCAGGTGCACGACTCCGCCGGGCAACGCCGCGCGGTCGAGGTGTTCGCCCTGTTCGTACCCCCGCACTCCGGCCTGGAGGCGATCGCCGCCTACGAACGCACCCGCAGGCACGAGGCGCACCTCGCCTTCGAGGTCGAGCACCCGGAGCCCCTGGCCCTGCGCGGCCTGTGCGCGATCCTCGCCCGCCACGGGGCGGTCCCCGACGGAGGCGGCTACAACCCGCACGAGGACGGCACGGTCCTCTACTTCACCCTCCCCGCCGACGCGGCCTGCGACTACCGGCGCCTGGAGCTCTACGCACGCGGCGACCACCGAGACACCCTCGCCGCTCACCTGGACCGTCCCGACCGGCGCGGCCACCCCCGCGACGACGCCCGGCAGCCCGCCGAAACGCTCCTCCAGCTCTTCACCGGCGCGTGGACGACACAGGCACTGGCCGTGTTCGCCCGGCTGGGTCTGCCCGACGCCATGGACACCCGTACCGCGTTCCGCACCGAGGACATCGCCCGGGTGACCGGCACCCACCCCGCAAGCCTGGCCACGCTCCTGCGCTACCTCGCCATGCTCGGAGTGGTCACCCAGGAACACGACCAGGACCAGGAGCACGACGCGCTGTTCCGCCTGACCGAACTCGGCGCCCTGCTCGGCGCGGACGCGCCCGGCTCGATGCGATCCCTGGCGCTGATGTACGGCGGCCCGTTCTACCGTTCCTTCGGCGGCCTCGACCACGCCGTGCGCACCGGACAGCCCGCCTTCGACCGCCTTTTCGGCGAGAACCACTTCGACCACTTCGCCCGCGACCCCGAACTCGCCGCCCTCTTCGACCGGTCCATGGCCGCCGGCGCACGCATGTTCCAGCCGCTCCCCACCCACCCGGTCGTCACCGCCGCCGCCCAGGCAATCGCGCCCGCGACCGTCGTCGACATCGCCGGCGGGAACGGAGAACTCCTCGGACGCATCCTCACCGCACACCCGCGCCTGCGCGGTGTCCTCCTGGAACGCCCGCACGCGGTGGAGGCCGCCCGCCGCCGACTCGACGCCGCGGGCTGCGGCACGCGCTGCGGCTACCGGGCCGGCGACTTCGCGGACGTGCCGTCCGGCGGCGATGTCTACATCCTCTCCCGCGTCCTGCACGACTGGGACGACGACCGCTGCCGCGAGATCCTGCGCCACTGCGCCCGTGCGATGCCCGCCCACGCGGACCTGCTCGTCGTGGAACGCCTGCTGCCCGTCGACGGCTCCCCCTCGCTGGCCACGGCCTGGGACCTGCACATGCTGTGCAACGTCGGAGGCCGCGAACGCCGCGCCGACCACTACGCACACCTGTTCGCCGACGCGGGCCTCCAGCTCATCGGCCACAGCCCCCTGCCCCTGGACGCGTATGTCCTGCACGTCCGCAGGGCGTCCGCACCGAATCCGGGTGCGGCGAACCGCCCGTGATTCCTTTCGGCGCGGTGTCACACTCGGGGCCTCTCGATGCTTTAAGAGCCGAACGCGGCGCGCATCCGCACCGCTGAGTCGAGAGGCAGATCGTGGATCCGACGATGATGGCGGCGGCGGTGGCGGTGGTGACCGCGGTGGTCGCCACCGTGGCCCGACTGGCGTACCGGGTGGTCAAGGAACGGGCGGAGGTACGCAGGGCGGAAGTCGCACAGCAAGGTCTCTCGGAGCGGGTCCGGTCCCTGCCCCCGGGCAGTCGCCTCTCGGAGCGATCCACGGACCGTGAGGTCGAGATCCTGATCGGCGACTCCGCCGGCCACGGCGGGGAACGGTGACTGTGACAGAGCTCCCCGCACCGGCCCACATCCAGAACGTCCCCCCGGCCCTGCTGAACACGCCACCGGTCCGGCAGGACAACGGGTTCGAGGCGTTCTACACGGTGGAGATGATGAGGGTGTCGGCGTTCCTCATGAACCTGGGCGCCAGCCCGTACGAGGCGGCCGATGCCACACACGAGGCGTTCCTGACGCTCCTTCCGGACAAATGGAAGTCGCTGGAGCACCCCGCGGCCTACCTCCGCAAGGTCGCGTACCGGATGTATCTGCGGCAGGCGAGCAGCCGCCTCCTCCCCACGGACGCGGTCCCGGACCGGGAAGGCGGCACCTGCCCGGTCGAACTGGTCATCCTCACCGACGAGCAGCAGCGGATGGTCGACGTTCTGGCGGAACTGCCGCCGGCGGAAAGGGAGGCCATGGCCTGGCACCTGGACGGCTTCAGCCATGAGGAGACCGCCGAGTTCCTGGGCAAGAACCCCGCCGCGGTCCGGCAGGCGTACTGCCGCGCACGCGCACGACTGATCAACGTCCTCGGTCTGAAGAAGGAGGAGGCGGAGACCGATGAGTGACCCCAACCTGGACATGCACACCGGAACCTGCGCCGATGCCGCATCCGAGGCCGCCCTCGACGTCCTTCTCGCCAAGCACCAGATCGGACTCCACACCGCACTCGCATCCGCCCTGGACACCCGAACCGGTCTCGCACGACTCGCACGACTCGGACGCACGCCGAACCGCAAGCAGCACGGGCCGGTGGCCGGCAACTCCGCGGCGCCCCCCACGCAGCGAGGCTTCGTGGTCGAGGTGAAGTCGTCGGTACAGCCGACCAGTTCCACCTTGGCGTACGCGGTGGACGCCGTTGAGCGCGAGCTCGAGGACATCGACATCCTGGTCGATCAGATCGAGGAGCACCCGAACCGGGAGGTGACGCCCCCAGGTGCCCGCATGTGCCCTCTCATCGCCCTGGAGATCGTGTACCGCAACCTGAGCTTCGTCGCGGACCTGCTGGTCAACCAGAGGATCACGAAGGAGTCCGCCGGCTCCGTGTTCGACGTGATCGAGAGCACCTTGGAGTGCCAGGTCGAGGGCTGGACCCAGAAGGTGGCGCGGGCGCCCGGCACCCAGCGACACGTCGACATGCTGGATCTGTTCACCGACCGGGCCCACAGCACCATGGTGCTCCGGAAATTGATCGTCAGGCTGTTCGAGGAGACGGACGAGACCGTCCTGCAGTTCAACTGACGGACCGGACCGGACCGGACCGGACCGTGGCCCGCTCCGCCCCGTGACCACCGCGCGTGAGCACGGGGCGGAGCCGGTTCGCCCCACGGCCCACTCGACCACGATCGCGCCTCGCCTCGCCTCGCCTCGCCTCGCGTCGCCGTTCGGGGAGTCGCGTCGACCGGTTTCGGATTCAGTACGAGACGTCGATGTAGTCGATGTCGGTCAATTCGACTTCGAGTTGGTCGGCGCGGGTCCCGCCGTCCTTGAAGTAGGTCTCCTGGAGGCCTTCGGCGACGATCTCGCGCAACTCCTGGTCCGCAGCGCCCTGCTGCTGTGCGGCGAAGAGCCGCTGCGCGTAGGCGGCGGGGAGATGGACGGTGAGGCGCCGCATCCGCCCGTCGTCGGTGGTGCCGATGGGTGCGGTGTAGCCGAACCGGGCCCGGGTCTCCACGGTGATCCCCCCGCTCGTCGCGGCCTGCTTGCGCCGCCGGCCACGTACCACCGGCTGCCAGCGGGAGCGGACCGCCGTGTCGATGCGGTCCGCGATCGCCTTGGGCGGGATCTTCCGATCGCCCTTGCGGTAGCGCTCCACCGACCGCTGGCTGACGCCGAGTTCGGCGGCGACGGCCCTGGTGGTCTTCAGCCTGCCCATGAGGAAGTTGATGCGCGCCTTCAACGTCTTGGGCGGCTGCCGCGTGAACGTCTCGCGGTCGGCTCGGGTGATGGCGTCCTCGATGTCCCCCACGGCCCGTTACTCCCCTTCGTCCAGGACGGCGTCGCCGCCCTTGATGTGGCGGGCCGGGTTGAGGCCCTTCTCCATGACGTCGACGGCCCAGGCCATCTCCTGGACGCCTTCCACCTTGGCGAGCCCCGGCGTCGTTCCGAGGCGGAAGGATCCGGGGAGGGGCTTGCCGGAGGCGGTGTAGGGGAGGAAGTCGAGCGGTGACGCCCCCGGGCTCGGGTAGACGACGCAGTCGGACAGTACGCCGAGAGGGTACTGGCCGGTGGCCTTCGCGACGTTCGCCAGCTTGCGGTGCATGTTCACCCGGGTCTTGGAGATGACCGCGGCCCGGATGTCGGGCCGCCACGTCGGCCGCTCCATCGCCGGCCACCGCTCCCCGTCGCGGTAGTGCCGTCCCTGCGGGCGCTCGCGGAGCTTGCCGATGCCGCCCTTGACGGTGGCCTTGATGGCGGCCAGCACGGCCGCCATCCCCGGATCGCTCTCCTTGTGGTGTTCCATCGCGTCCAGGAACTGCCGCTCGTCCAGGTCCGCGGTGACGCCGAGGTCGGCGAGGGTATCCGCGTAGGCGGTCTTGAGGCGGTCGTGCCACGGGTCGAGGTAGGCACCCTTCTCCCGCCGCAGGAACCCCTCGATCGGGGCGACGTCGTAGCCGAGTTCCTGCGCGTAGGCGATGGTGTGGGTCTGGTACCAGGCCGGCCCCTCGGGGCGCTGCCCGGACGGCGTGAAGGGGGACGGCAGCCGCGGATCCAGCTCGATGTGCGACAGGTCCACCAGCCAGGAGCCGGGGATCGCCTTGTTGAACTTCGGGCGGTGGAAGTGGTCCGGCGCGGAGAGTCCGACCATGAGACGGGCCGAGGAGGCGAGGAACGCGGTGTTCAGGTCCAGGCCGATCGCGTACGGCAGCAGGCACTCCTCATCGGACAGCAGATCCACCTCGCGCACCCACTGGTACGCCTCCTCGTCGAGGAAGCCACCGGTCCAGCCCTGCGCGACCGGGTGCTCCTGCGGGGCTTCCGGCGGGGCCGGGTCCATCGGCTCGCTGCCGAGGCTGCCCGGGTTGTGGCCGGACTCCCACGCGCCCGTCCTCTCGTTCTTCGCGGCGCGGGTGGCCGGCCGCAGTGCGGTCATCAGCTCCAGCCCCGAGGTGGCGGTGGAGCCGCGCGGGGTCAGGACCCGGGCCGCGTACGTACCCAGGACGCGGGCGATCTCGGCCGGGTCCATGTCCGCCACCCCCGGCCAGGACCGCGCGTCCAGCGCGTCCCACGACAGGAGCGCGAGCTGCACGCACTGCCGTTGCCCGGCCTGCGCCGGCCGGTAGATGCGCGCCCACGGGCCGAAGCCGCGCTGCGTGAGCTTCCACTTCGCCTTGGCCACCTGCTTGACGACGGGGTGGTCGTCAGGGAGCCGCAGCGAACGGCGGGCCTCCGGCCCCTCCAACCGTTCGGGCAGTCCGAGCTTCGCGGCGGCGGCCGCGGTCAGCGCGACCAGCGGATCGGCGTCCTTCCCGGACCGGTTCAGCCGCGCGGCGCCGAGCCCGGACTCGTTCAGGGTCCACTCGACCAGTTGGGGAATCGTCGTGGCGGGGCAGTCCAGCACCATCCCGTCGATGCCGTACGCGCTCCCGTCGCCGTCCAGCACCACGAGCGGTCCGTGCGGGAACCGCGGATCGGCCGCGACCACGGGCGCGGCGGTCCTGCGTGCCGGACGACGCGATACCGCGGGGCGCGCGGCGGGCGAGACCGGCGCGACGGGCTCGTCGGGCTGTTCCACCGGCTCGGCGAACGCCTCCGTAGCGGGCACGGGTACAGGGACGGGTCCCGGAGCGGTGACGGGTACGGGCGCCGGTACGGGGGAGGGCGCAACCGGGTACTTCGCCGCCCAGCCGTCCAGCAGCCGCAGATAGGCCTGGAGTCGTGGAGGCCTCGGCTCGGAGCGACCGTTCTCCCAGTTCTTCACGGTCTGAGGCGTCGACTTCAACGCGGCCGCGAGCCGGGCCTGGGTGACACCCGCCGCCTCACGCAGTCGCGCCCGCTCCGCCGGAGAGGGCAACTGCGGCTCGCCCACCAGCAGTGCGTCCACCGCGTCGAACAGTTCTTCCTGGCTCGGCATGGCGCGCCACCTCCGCCCCGAACCTATCAGAATTAACCCTCTCTCCATGGTGAAATTAACCCTTTGAGTTGTGTCGGCGAGGCCCTGGAAGGCTGGTTCTGGCGACCCCTAGAGTTAGGGCAACCTAACCTCGCCCGCTGGGCGGAGCAGAAACGGAACCCGTATGAGACCCGAGTCCACTTCCCTCGTCTCCCCGCGCGCGGACGCCCTGACCGAGACCGTCGAAGGCTTCGGCACGGTCCGTTTCAGCCCGGTCGACCCCGTCGCGGACTCCGCCGTACTGCACTCCTGGGTCGTCGAGGAGCGCGCTCAGTTCTGGGGCATGAACGGCGCCAGCCGCGAACTGGTCCAGGAGATCTACGAGGACGTGGACCGGCGCGACACGCACCACGCGTTCATGGTCCGGCTCGACGACGAGCCCGTGGCGCTCTTCCAGACGTACGAGCCCACGGGGAGGTCGCGGGCAGGTGGGGTCCGGCTCTGCGCGCGAGAGCCTCGACGGATACTTGTGCAATGGATGGATCAAGGGACTCTTGGGTCAACACCACACACGACTGGGCCGGCACCGTGGACGCGGACCACCTCGGCCGGATCCGCAAGGAACCCGCGGAATTCGCTCCGGGCGGGCCGCGACACCTCGTTCTCGAGATCGTCGCCTACGCCGCGGACGAGGCGGCGAGCCGAGGCGGCGGACGGTGCGAGATCACCCTGCATGCGGACGGCTCCGTGTCGGTGAAGGACGACGGGCGGGGTACCGACACCCGGTTCGACGAGCACGGCCGGGTGGTGAAGAAGCCGGTCATGGCCACCAAGGACCTTCGGTTCTTCGACTCCCCGGACGCGGAGCGGCTTCCGGACGGGCATCCGCGTCGAGGGATGTCCGTCGTCGCAGCCCTGAGCGAGTGGCTGATCCACACCAACCGCCGGCTCAACGGATCCTGGAGCCAGCGCTATGAGCGCGGCGCCCCGGTGACCGGTCTGGAGCCGGTCGAGTCCGACGGAACCACCGGGACCTGCGTCCGCTTCCTGCCGGATGAAGCCCTGGGTGCGCAGGGGGCGTTGACCATGGCCGACCTGGAGCCGTGGTGCGCGCACCGGCCCGCCCTGACCGTCCGTATCGAGGACCGGCGCGACGGAACGCAGGGGGCCGGCCATGACCGCTGACCACTGGTACGTCCTCATCGAGGAGGACACCCGCACGACCCGGCACGCCGACGGCGCCGAACTCAGGCTCCACCGCTGGACGCTGACGGCCAGCCACCCCGTGGACGGTACGGAGGCACAGGCTCTCGCCACGGCCGAGGACGCGGCCCTGCACTATCTGCCGGCCGTCCTGGCTCGCCACGCGAGACCGGGGGACACCCCGGCCCGCCAGGCCTTCCGCACCCCGGACGGCGCCTGGCTGGTCCAGCTCAAGCAGCGCCACCGCGAGTGCCACATACGAGTGACCACCGCCCGCCTCATCCATACACAGGAAGAAACACAGGCCCCGCCGAAAACCCTCAAGGAAAAGCTCCGCCACGCCCTGGAAGGCCCCGAGCCCTCCGACATCCCCTGGACGCCCAAGGCCCAGTAGCGCTCGGCCGGGCGGGCGAGAGACGCTCCCGTTCCTGTGCCCCGCCGACCTCCCGGGCCAACAGCACCCCCGCCAGCAGTCCTACGAGCGCGATCGCCAGCCAGACCGCGACCTGTCCCGACTTCCCCACGAGCCCCGCCTCCCCCTCGTTCCCCCGCGGGCCCCCATCCCGCCCGCACATGGGAGCACGGGTGACGATCAAGGAACACGCCAGATCCGACGCTCCGTCATAACTGTTACTGAACGGTTGAGTTATCCGGACGGAAGGAGGGGGTGGCAGTCGTTCGCCCTCACCGCATCGTGTAAGCGCCGGCCGACGAACGGCTGACCATGCACGTCGGACGTTTCCTCAGCGCCGTCTGCCCCGAACAGGTCGTGCTGCGTCACATCAAGTGGCGCAAGGCCGACGGCAACGAGCCCGCCTGACCCCCTGACGGTCTCAGGCCCGGCCCTGACCGCGGTCCCGACCCCGGCGCACACCGGGCTCGATCGCCGCTGGGCCGCTCGGTCATCCGGCCCCCGTACCGCCGGTCTGTGCGCTCCGGCGCAGCGCGCGTGATGTGCTGGTCGTCATGGAGGGCGGTGGATGGTCGGCTCCGGCCCTCCATGACCGGTGCATGACTCAAGGGGGCTGGTACTAGACCTGCTTGATCGCGGAGATGTCGAATTCCAGGACGACCTTGTCGCCGACCAGTACGCCGCCGCCTTCCAGCGCCGCGTTCCAGGTCACGCCGAACTCCTTGCGGGAGATGGCCACCGATCCCTCCAGGCCGACCCGCAGGTTGCCGAAGGGGTCGACGGCGTTGCCCGTGTACTCGAGGTCGAAGGAGATCGGGCGGGTGGTGTCCTTGATGGTCAGGTCGCCGGTGACGCGGTGTTCGGTGTCGGAGAGCGACTCGACCGAGGTGGTGCGGAAGGTGATGTCGGGGAAGTTGGGGGCGTCGAGGAAGTCGTTGGTGCGCAGGTGCTGGTCGCGCTGCTCGACGCCGGTGTCGATGCTCTCGGTCTTGATCACCACCTGGGCGGTGGAGGCCGCCGGATCGGCGCCGTCCAGGTGGGCCGTGCCCTCGAACTGGTGGAACGCGCCGCGGACCTTGGTCACCATGGCGTGGCGGGCCACGAATCCGATCCGGGTGTGGGCGGGGTCGAGGACGTAGTCCCCGGTGAGCTCCTGGACGCTGACGGTCATGGTTGACGTTCCTCCGTAGTGCGGGATTCGGGCGGCGGTACGCCCGGATCGTTCCGGACCCACGCTAGGGCGCGACCCGGTCCGGGCCCGGCCGGACGCTCGGCGCGGCGCCGGAGTGCACTCTGCCCAGCGACCCCCGAGGGGCGGCCCAGAGCGACTCCGCTCAGTACGAGCGCCAGTCCGCACAACTGCCGGGCCGTCAGTACCTCGCCGGCGACCGCCGTCCCGAGCAGTACGCCCGTGACCGGGTTGAGCAGCCCGATCAGGCCGACCGTTCCGGCGGGCAGGCGCCGAAGGCCGGTGAACCAGGCCGCGAAGGCCAGCGCGGTGGCGACCAGGCCCACGTAGCAGAACGCGAGGACGGCCGACGGGGATACCGGCGGCGGGGCGCCCTCCACGGCCACCGCGACCGGCAGCAGGAGCAGGCCGCCGGCAGTGAGCTGCCAGGCCTGATCGTCGCCCTCACCTCGGCCGGGCGCGACCTCGTCGACCAGGCGTTCACCGACCACATGCGCAACGAACGCCGCCTGCTGGACCTCGTGACACCCGAGGAGGCCGCGGTACTCGAAACGCTGCTCGCCGGCTGGCTCTCCCGTCTGGAGGACTGAGGCGGGGGAGTGCGGATGGGCCGGCGGCCGGTCGGACCGAATCGCCGCGCGGCTGCGGACAGCCGCCGGGCCACGTCATGGACAGTCGCGGGTTCATCCCACCGGACACCTCTGACATCGACCGCCGGCCGGGAGGCCCACCCAGGCTGGGCCCATGCCTCGGGGCCCCGGTCTCTGGGCCGGTGAGGTGAACCTGTACGTCGGATGGCGGCGGGGCGGAGGGCAGCGGTGGCCGTCGGCCGGGGCGCGCCCGAGGCTCGTTGCCGGAGACGAGCAACAGGAAGGTCAGCAGCCCATGCCGCATGCCAAGGAGGAGGGCGTGGCCGCGCGCCCGCTCAGTACGGTGGATCAGCGTCGGAGCCGAGGCGGACAGCTGCGGACTGCGATCAGGCGGACCAATCTGCTACCGGCGTTCCTGGTGCTCACGGTCATGACGGTGGCCCTGTGGCTGATGGGTATGCCGTTCCTCCAGGCCCTGACGATTTCCACCGCGGTGAAGATCTCGTTGGCCCTGCTCGAGCTCCGCCGACTGCCCGATCCTCCCGACAACTGACCCGGGCCACACCGCCGTTCGCCGCAGGCGGCAATACCTCACCTCACCTCACCCTGCCCTGCCCTGCCCTGCCCGGGCAAGGCCCAGGCCCGCCAGGTCCATTCCACCCGGCTGATCCCGCTGCCGACGAGGCCCCCACGGGTGCGGCGGACGCCGAGGCGCGAGCCGTACCGGACGCCGTCCTGCACGGCGGGAATCCGGTGCTGCGGGCGGCGGCCGCGATCGCCGCGGCACCTCTCGACCCGCGGCCCGTACCGTGTGCCGGGCCGCTGCTCGACACACTCACCCACCACGGACACCTCACCCGGCCGGTCCGCGAAGCCCTGCCCGCGCTCAAAGCCGCGGACCGCCGCCGGATCTCGGAGTAGGGCGGATACCGGGCGTTCCGCCGGGACGAGGAGATCCGCGCACGGATCGACAGGGCGCTCGCGCTGCCGAGCGGGTCCCGCCCCGCGGACTCCCGTCGCGCCGGTTCCTAGGAGGACCTGTGGCGCAGCGCTCGGCGGACCATGTACACGGCAACGAGCAGCACGATGACGATGACCAGGACGATCAAGAGCGTCGAGAAGATCCCGCCCTTCTTCTTGCTCTTCTTCTTTTTGCCCTTATTGTTCCCGTTGGTGGCCTGGACCCGGGACGACGCCGGTGCCTGGAGACCGGTCGCCACGCCGGCGCCGGCGAGGAGACGACCGCTCTGCGGGAGCGCCGCGGCGGCAGAGGCCTGCCGGGCGGCCGGGGCGGCCGCCGAGGCGGTCGCCGCAGGGCCCAGTAGCAGCCCGGCGAGGACGAAGAGCGGGATGAACGCCGCCACGGCCATCGGGCGCCGCCTGCGCTGCCGGCGCTTGCTCGGATTGCTGTTCGTTGTCACTGTCTCCCCTGTTCTCCCCCGCCCCGTCCGGGCCCGGTGGGATCCGGAAGGCGGAGGCCTGGGAGCATCGTCGACGAGTTCCACCGCCCAGGCAAGGAGATGGGCCGCGCAACGTTTCGGCCGGGCGGCCGTCACCGCACCGGGTCGATGCGGGGTCCTGTTCGGCAGAGAAGGTGTTGCCGAGCGCATCGGTCAGCGAGACGGCGAGACCGGCGGCGTCGCGCGTGAGCCGTTCGACCGCACCCGCCGGGTCGGTACGGCTGACCAGCACCCCGTTCTCGTCGTGGCGGAGGCGAGCCACGACGGCCGTCCGGTTGCCGCGTTGGTCGTACTCCTGCCGCCAGGTGGCGGCGCCGTCGGGGAAGCGCAGGACGGTGAGGTGGTCGTGGTCCTCGTACGTCAAGCGGGCGATGTGCCCCAGCGGGTCGGTCCTCGCGAGCGGGTTGTCGTAGGCGTACGCCGCTCCGAGGCCGTCGGGGCACGAGGTGATACCTCCGCGGGATGCCGTACGACGGGCACGGCCGAGGCGCCGCCGGTGGGCCGGGGGCTCAGGGGGAGGGTGGAGACGTCGTCGTTCGGGTCTGCTTGATCAGGACGGCGGTGGCCCGGTCCAGGAGTGCGTTCAGTGTGGCGTGTTCGGCGGGCGTGAACGCGTCGGCGAGTGCTCGCTCGAGGACGGCCACCTCCTGGTAGGCGCGGTCGAGGAGTGCCCGGCCCTCCTCGGTCAGGCTCGCGATCTGCACCTTCGCGTGCACCGGGGACGTCTCGCGGCCGATGAGCCTCTTGGTGTCCATGTTGGCCAGCACGCTGCTCATGCTCTGCTGCGTCACCCCGCAGGAGCGGGCCAGTTGGGCGCCGGACATGCCGCCCTCGCGCGCGAGGGTCAGCAGCACGGTGTACTGCGTCATGGTCAGCCCGTAGGTGCGCAGCACCGCCTCGTGGTGCGCCATCAGCGCCTGCTCCGAGCGCCTGATCCGGGGGCAGAGGGACTCGTCGACCGGGGCTTCCATCACGTACTCCCACTTCAATGGCGGACTCATTGACAGGTTCATGGGTTGACTCAGGAACCTTATATATCTACCGTCTTCGACTGTAAGGATACTGAGTCAGCACAAGGGGCTGTGTAACGATGAAGGCTGTCCTCCTCGACGCCGAGAACCACTACCGCGTCACCGAACTCGACGAGCCCACCCCCGGCCCCGGCCAGGTGGCGATCCGCGTCGCCTACGCCGGGATCCAGTGGGGCGACATCATGGTCCGAGACGGCCACTTCCCCGTCCCGCGCCCCTTCGTCCCCGGCTTCGAGGCCTCCGGGCACATCACCGAGGTCGGCGACGGCGTCGACCCGAACCGCATCGGTACGTCCGTTACGGCGCTGACCGAGGCCGGCGCCTACGCCGAGGTGGTCCTGGCGTCCGCCGCGCTCACCCTGGACGTCGGTCACCTGTCCCTGCGTACCGCCGCAGCCCTCGGCTGGGGCGCACCGACCGCCTACGACCTGATCAACACCACCGCCCGCGTACGTCCCGGCGAGAGCGTCCTCATCCACGCCGCGGCCGGCTCGGTCGGCACCCTCGCCGTCCAGTTCGCCCGCCTCGCCGGCGCCGGGCGGATCGTCGGTGTCGCGGGCAGCGCCGCCAGGGCCGAGTACGCCGCCCGGTTCGGCTACGACCGGGTCCTGCTGCGCGAAGAGCTCCCGACGGGGCTCGACACCGAACGTTTCGACGTGATCCTCGACCCGGTCGGCGGCGCGACCCGCCGCACTGGCCTGGAACTGCTGGCCGAGCACGGGCGCCTCGTGTCCTTCGGCAACCTCGGCCCCCGCGAATCCGCCCCTGCCGACCCCGATGACCTGCTCATGCACGGCAAGTCGCTCATGACCTACAACAGCAACCTGCTCAGCCGTACCCACCCCGAACGCCTCGCCGACAGCGCCCGCCAGGCACTGCGCCTCGTCGCGGACGGCAGTGTGCGCGTCGACATCACCGCCGCGTACGAGCTGGCGGACCTGGCCACCGCCGTACAGCGGCTCGCCGAGGGAACCACCCACGGCAAGAGCGTCCTGCGTGTCGCCTGACGGCACACCGAACTGCCGGAACCCGTGGTCGCCGGAACGGGTACCCGGGAGTTCCGGCCGCCGTGCACTGCCGAAAGGCCGGGTACGGCGGCCGAAGATCGACTTCCCGGAGGAGCGCGGCGCCACGAGAATGAAGGCAGGCGAACACCCGAGGAGGGCTGAGGCGTGTGACGGCGGAATCAGAAGATGTCCTCACCATCCGCGATGTCGCCGAACGACTCATGAAGGCACACCCGCAGCTCGACGCCCGCCTGGTGCGGAGCTCGGTGCAGACCGCGTACGAAGAGCTCAGGTACGCACGGGTGCGTACGTACCTCCCCGTCCTGATGGAACGCAGAGCGCGGGACCTGCTGCCTTGCGACCAGTGGCGCGACCATTAGGCGGAGCGCCATGCCCACCGCCCGTTCGCCGGAGCGGACCATGATCGCTTACGAGCGCCCCGACAGCCCTGCCGGCCCTGCCGGCCCTGCCAGGTCCTAGTCCTTCGCCGCGGGATCCGCATTGCGCCAGACCGTCAGATCGACGGTGATGAACCTGGTCTCCCCCTTCGCGTCCGACCTGCCGCGGAAGGTCGCCAGCGTGATGTGGCCGGCCTTGCTCAGCACGCAGACCTGAGACCCGTCCGTGAGCTGATCGAGGCCGATCTTCTCGGTGAAGCGGGTCACGGCCCGGCAGGTCTCCAGGGAGCCCTTCTCGGAGTTGTTCAGCAGGACGAGCTTGCCGTTCGCGGTACCGAACTTCTCGTCCCCGAACAGGGTGTCCCGGTAGTAGAAGAGGTCCCCGTGCCCGTAGAGCACCCCCGCGCCGGTCGGCTCCTCGGCCGGGCGCGGCGGGTTGTCGGCGAACATCAGCTGGTGGTTCTGGGGTACGTCGATGCCCTGGTACGAGACCGGCTGCGGGTCGGGCCGCTTCTGCGCGCCGCCCGAAGAGCCGCCGCTCGAGGCCTTGTCGGAGCCGTCCTTGCCGGAGCCGTTCGGCAGCAGGGACCCGAGGACCGCGAGCCCGATGACCGCCGCCGCGACCACACCGATGACGATCAGCCCGGTCCGCTTGGGACGCTGCTGGGCGGGCGGACCGGGAATGAAGCCCTGGGAGTGGAACGGCGGCGGTGTGCTGCGGCCCGGGGCGTACGTGGGCTGCGTGTACGGGGGTTGGTTGTACGGCGGCTGGCCCTGCCGCGGCTGCTGCTGCGGGTACGAGGGCTGCGCGTACGGGGGCGGCGTCCGGTATCCCGGCGGCACGGACCCGGGCGGCACGGCTCCCGGAGCCACCGACGCGGGGGCTGCCTGCGTCGGCGCGGCGGCCACACCGGTCGGCGTGTACCCGGGCGCGGCGGGTACTACCGGAGGCGCACCCGGGGCCGGCGTCGGGGCCTGCGGCGAGACCTCGGTCGGAGTCGCAGTCGGTGCCCCCGCGGCCGTCGCCGTAGGCGGCTGCGGCGGCGGAGTGGGCGCCGGCGCGGGCAGCCGCAGCCGCTCGGTGATGGAACCGGCGACGGCCTGCGGCAGCCAGTCCTCGCCCTGGCGCAGCGGGGCCTCCGAGGCCGCGTTGCACAGCTCGATGACCTCCGTCAGCGTCGGGCGATCGGCCGGGTCGCGGCTGAGGCAGCGGGTCACCACCGGTCGCAGCACCTCGGGCAGGGCGCTGAGGTCCGGGTCCTCGTGCACGATCCGGTAGAGCACCGCGTGCGAGGGGCCGTCGCCGAAGACGGAGGCCCCGATCGCGGTGAAGGCCGCGATCTGCCCCAGGGCGAAGACATCGGTGGCCGCGGTGACCGTACCGGCCGAGGCCTGTTCGGGCGCCATGAAGGCCGGTGTGCCGACGCTGACGCCGGTACTGGTCAGGGCGGTGGAGTCGGCGGCCCGTGCGATGCCGAAGTCGATGACGCGCGGGCCGTCGGAGGCGAGCAGCACGTTGGCGGGCTTCAGGTCCCGGTGGACGATGCCCGCACCGTGGATGACGTGCAGCGCCTCGGCGACCCCGACGGTCAGCAGCAGCACGCTGCGCACCGGCAGCGCGCCGTGCCGTGCCACGGCGTGGGCGAGCGAGGGGCCGGGTACGTAGGCCGTGGCCAGCCAGGGCTGGGCGCCCTCGGTGTCCGAGTCGATGACCGGCGCGGTGTAGAGCCCCTGGACCCGCTCCGCGGCGCGCACCTCCTGCTGGAAGCGCCGCCGGAATTCGGGGTCCTCGCTGAACTCGGGCCGGATCACCTTGATGGCGATGGGCCGGCCGCCCGGCGTGTAGGAGAGGTAGACCTTGCCCATACCGCCCGCACCCAGCACGGCCGCCAGGCGGTAGCCGCCCACGACGGCCGGGTCGTCCGCCTTGAGGGGCTGGAAGAAGTCGGCGGAAGGTGTGCTGCCCATGGGGGACCCATCTCTGCTTGCGGTGATGCAGCACCTGGCGGCGCCCCGAAGTCACCGGAGAGAGTACCCAATACCCGGACCGCCCCGTCCCGGACCACCGCGGAGCACCCCGCCGAGCCCCGAATCGCCGCGCCGAACAGGGGAGTTGACGGCGCAGGATCGCGGCGGGGCGTACGTGTTCCCGGGCGGACCGGCCGCTACCAGCCGAAGCGGCGGTCGACCACGGCCGCGAACTCCTCGAACGTCAGCACGCGGTCGCCGTTCTGGTCGGCCGCGTCGAACAGCGCCGAGGACTCGTGGGTGTCCCCGACGCCCCAGAAGGGGATCGCTCCCTGCGCCGCGAGCGTCGGACCTTTGGAGCGCAGGGCGCCGATGATCTCGGCGCGGGTCAGAGCGCCGTCCTGGTCGAGGTCGAGGGCGTCGAACAGGCGCCGGGCCTTCTCACTCATCATGTGGTCCTTTCAGCGGTACACGCCCCGCCTCCCGGGCGGCGCGTCCTGCACGGGAGGACGCTGTGAGCCGCCGCGGGGTTGCCCCGCCGGGCCTCTGTTCCGGCGGGGCCGGGCGCGCTCATGGATGGCCGCCGGCTCCGCGGTGGCTGAAGGGCAGCCTGCCCAGTACGACCGCCATCCCGCGGGTGTCGGTGAGCGCGCAAGAGACGAGGCCGCCCCCGATCGCCGCGCCACGAGCAGGGGCCCGCTTTCGGCGGCACGCCGCAGCTCCGGCAGGCTCCGTGCGAGCCGGTCGAGAGGGACGTTGACGGCTTCCGGCAGGTGGCCGGAGGCGCTCATGGCGGACATGGTCCTTGGCAGTGGGGAGGAGGAAGGGCGGGGCGGGGCGCCGTGCCGACCGGGGGGATCGGTGAGCGGGGGCCGGCACCGCGTGCGAAGGCGTGGCCATGCCGGGGATGCTGGGCACGAAGGAACAGCCCGGCCAGGGCACGGCGCACCGCGCCACAGGACTGCCACATGCCGGCAACCATCGGAGTCGGGCCGGAAGGGGTGGGCCGGAAGGGGTCGGCAGGAAGGGGCGGTCAGGTCCGGGCGCGCCGCCCCCACTGCCGCGTCACCAGGTGACGTACAGGGTCTGCGGTGAGCGGTGGATCAGTGTGGGCCGCATCCGCGGCGGTGGACGGTCCCGGTCCAGTCGCAGCCCCGGCATCCGGCGGATGAACAGCTCCAGGGTCGAACGAAGTTGCTCGCGGGCCAGTTGGGAACCGGGGCAGCCGTGGGCCCCGTACCCGAAGGCGAGGTGCTGGCGGTTCGCGGGCCGGGCGATGTCGAAGTCCCCCGCGCGCTCGTATCGCTCCTCATCGCGATTGGCCGAGCCGTACGCCACCAGCACGGCGGCCCCCGCGGGCAGTTTCGTCCCGGCGAGCGTCACCGGCCGGGTGGTGATCCGGCGGAAGGCCTGGATGGCGGTGTCGTGCCGCGCGGCTTCCTCGACCGCCGCCGGGATCAGGGACGGATCGGCGCGGAGCATCCGCCACTGCCGCCGGTCGCCGAGCAGGCGCAGCAGCATCGTGGAGATGAGGGCGCTCGTGGTGAGGAATCCGGCGATCAGCAGGTTCTGCAGGCTCGTGACCAGTTCCTGGCGCTGTTCGAGGGTGAGCTCGGCGTCACCCGGGGCCAGGGCGGCCACCATGGCCGAGCACATGTCGTCCCGGGGGACGGAGCGCCGGTCGCGGACGTACCCGTCCAGCAGGTGCTGGAGCGCCACCACGTCCTCGGCGGCGGCCACCTGCCCCTCCGGCGACAGCGGACGGAAGAGCAGTTCCTCGGCCCGGTATCCGCCGTGCACGGCCGCGGGCACGTCGCCGGGGTCCAGTCCGATCAGGCGTCCGACCACCATCCCGGGCAACCGCCGGGCGTACGCCTCCACCAACTCCGCCGCCCCGTCGGCCGCGAAGCCGTCCACCAGCTCCTCCGCGCACGTGCGGGCGTACGGCAGCAGCCCCGCCACCCGGGCGCCGGACAGCCCCCGGTTCAGCGGAGCCCGGTGCCGACGGTGGGACGGGCCGTCGCTGGACACGACGGTGGGCCGGGGCCCGAACCCCCGCGACAGGACGCCGAGCGCCGCCTCCGAGAGCGGGACGTCCTGGAGCAGGGAGTTGGCCGAGGAGAAGTCCTCCGCGCGCAGCAGCACCTCCCGTACGTCCCGGTCGCGTGCCACCAGCCACGCGCCGAACTCGGGGACGTACGTCAGCCCCTCCGCCCGGCGGGCGCGGTCGTAGAGCGGATAGGGGTCGCGGTACAGCTCGTCACGCCGCGCCTGGTCGTCGTGCCACGTCACAGGGACCTCCGGATCGCGATCGGGACCGGGCGGGGGCGCCGTCGCGGGGCGACCTCCGGCGCGCCGGGTCATCCTGCCCGAAACCCACCCGGCCCGGTAGGGCGCCTGTCGGCGGGGGCCGGCGCGGACGTGCCGGTGCCGGGCCGGCCGTACATCGGTGACCGTCAATCCGCCGTCCAGGGTGAGCCGTTCCTTGACCCGCGCCCGGTCGGTGACCAGGTCATCGCGGTCGGCCTTGCCGGCTGCCACGGTTTTCCACTGCCGGCTCCGGACCGGGTGCGCCATCGGCGCCGAGGACCTCGATGCCGTCCTCGGTCAGGGCGATCAGGCCCTTGTCCGCGATGCCCTCGATCCTGGGCGTGAGGCTCTCGGTGGCGGTGGCGGTGGCGGTGGCGGTGGCGGTGGCGGCCTCGAACTCGGGCCTGCGCACCGCGCCCACGAACGTCGGTCGTCGTCCGACCCGAACACCTGGAGCGGCACCGGATCGGTAAGGATCTCGTAGCTCAGAGCAGCCATCGCGCAGAACCCCCTCGCTCGACTGGCGGGCGCTCACCCCCCCCACAGGCGCGGTCCCCACCGCACTGAGGGGCGGACCGGCCCGCCGAGCCGGGCCGGGGTGATCACTGTCCACGTTCAGAATGGTGCCGTGACCAAAGGCGAACAGAGCGGAAGAGAAACGCGTTCATTCCTGATGTGTGTGAGGGAGGTGGCGCGGCTGCTGGGTGTCGAAGACGCCGACTCCATGGAGCCGCACGACCGGCATGCCCGCCGCCTCGCGGGTGCCGTTCGCAAGCCGCTGCTCGAACGCGCGCATCTGCCCGAAGAGTTGTTCGCCCCGCTGATGGCGGCGGCCGTGTACGACCCCGATCCCAGCTTCTGCCGCTGGTTCGTCGAGCCCGCGGTCTACGCATTCGGGCGCCGCCGCGTGAGGACAGCGCTGGTCGGGTGTATGGAGACCGGAACGGATGCGGAGCGCGCGGGTGCCGTACGGGCCTGGTACTGCGCCTATGTGCCTCTCTACGCGGATCGTTCCCCGGCGTACGGACCCGACGGGGTACGCGATTCCGCTCTCGACGAGTCGGAAGACATCGAGGACGCCTGGCTGGAGACTTCCATGCGGGTGTTCGCCGAGACCACGGATCTGCGGATGAGTCAGCGTGTCCTGCTGAACCTGCCGACATCCCGCGCGGCATACCCGCCGCACCTGCGCACACTGCTCGAAGGCACATGTGCATCCGCACGGGTCCATCCCGACGAGCACATCCGTCGCTGGGCCGCCGCAGCGGACCGCGACGCGGCCTGAGCCCCGGCAGCCGCCTCCCCCGGCAGTCACGGGACAACCCCGGCCGTCCAACCGGGTTCTGCGGCAGGAACGTTGAGCCGCCGTGCTGAACAGCGCGACCGATCCACCGTCGTGCTACCCCTGATCCACGCATTCCCGGCAACCACTCAGCGCCGTTGAGAGAGAGTCACTGTGGAAGAACTGACCACCACCCGCCATCAGGTCCCGTACCGAGCACAGTGGGAATCCCGAGAACTCGTTCACGAGATCGTCGGCGGAACCGTCCAGGCGCACCAGGACCCGCGTTGGAAGTCCTCCGGCGCTCTGACCCCGGAGGAGTACACCTTCTGGAGTTGGCGCTGCTGCGGCATGGCGTGCCTCAACATGGCTCTCGAACACTGGCTGGACCTCAGCCCCCCGAACGTGGTCCTGGCCAAGGAGTGCATGGAAGCCGGCGGCTACATCCTGCGCGACGGCCACTGTCCACCGGCCGGCGGCCGGCGGCCGGCGGTGGCAGCGCCGCATCGACGGACAGATGAGCTCATTGGTACAGATGCGCCACGTCCCCTTCATCCACGGGGTAGGGACGTTCACGGGGCAGGAGCTGCCGTGCGGCGTCCAGGTCTCCGCCCTGTACATGAGCGTGGATGGTGTGAGCGAGCGAGGTGATGTCGGTGATGGAGACGGTCCACTCATCGGCGTAGAGACGGGCGGCCTCGCCGGTGAGGCCGAGCTGGAGCGACCGGTGGGCAAGTGGCGCAAGACGCAGGTCGCGTTCGGGGTCCCATTGCACCCGGGCCGGAGCCCGTTTCAATTGGCGCTTCCAGGTGGCGCGGTCGGCGTGGAGACCGTGCTCGTAGTGGGACAGGCAAGCGTGCTCCAGTGCCCACTCGAAGCCTTCACGGGAGATCTCGACAGCGAGGACGGTCTCCTGGCCCACTTTGGCGCCCCAACCGCAGCGATACATCATCCACAGGAACGACGGCTTGATCCAGGTCATCCGGTCCCGCTGCCACACAGGTGGGAACCGGCCCTCCTGCGCCGCCGGCAGGCCGATCTCCTGGGCGTACGCCTGGTAGACGGTGACCGTGGAGTCCGTGTGCAGGGCTCGGATCTGGTATTCGGGTGCTGTCACGGGACCAGGGTGGGCACACTGCTTCGCGCGCGCCATCGAATTACCGCGGTCCCCGGCCGCCGAGCCTGCGACAGCAGATGTGGGTGGCGGCGATGCCGAGGACGGCTTGGGAGTGCGCGGCATCGCGCTCGGTGCGGCGGTGCGGGCGGCGGTTTCCGGCAAGCGAGGCGACCGTTTTGGGGGCGCCACCTGCTGGAACAAGTCCCGCAACCCGCACGGAAGCAGGCGCTCCACCATCGTCAGTACGACGATGAGACCAACGATCAAGCCAGTCGAGATGGTCTCTCAGACCGAGCGGCGGTTGCGGGTGGACGTGACGCAAGGATGCCCGCCGCCCTGCGCGCCGGTGCCCCGGGCCCGTGGGGCCCGGGGGCGGCCGGCATCGTAGGGCGGCTGGTGGTGTGTCAGGTGGCGATACTGGTGACGGCCTCGACGCCGTAGGTGCGGGCGTAGCCGTTCTCCGTGCCGACGAGGAGGTCGACGACGGTGAAGTAGCGGTCCCAGAAAGGGGTTTCGCGCAGTGCGTCGATGAGGAGCTGGTAGGCGTCGTGGTCGTCGGCTTCCCAGACCCAGACGTCGGTGACGCGGGTGGAGTAGAACTCCGTGTCGTAGAAGCGTGAGCGGACGCCGGTGGTCCTGGCCTTGATCGCGGGGACGACCTGAGTGGTGAAAGCGTTCATGCGCTCCTGGGGAGTCATGGCGAGCCACTCGGGCGTGGTCTTGATGAGCATGAACGCGGTGACCGGCGGGGCGGTCTTCTCAGTGGGCATGACGGGCACCTTCCGAGCGGACGGCGGGCATCAGGGTCTGGGCGCACCAGTGCTGGAAGGTGGTGGGGGAGCCGGTGGCCGGGGTGCGGGTGACCCCTGCGTCGAGGCCCTCGTTCTTGGCCCTCTTCATGTCGACGATTCCCTGGGCGAAGGCCTCGTTGAGGCGGTATCCGAGGAGGTCGGTGTGCAGTGCGTCGAGCGGCTGGCGCTCGTAGCGGACGGGGCGGCCGAGTTGTTCGGTCATGATGCGCGCCAGGTCGTCGGGGGAGAGGTCCTGGGGTCCGAGGACGGGAACGCTGTCGTGGCCGGACCATGAGCGGTTCAGGAGGAGGTCGGCGGCGACGGCCGCGATATCGGCGACGGCGGCGCGGGGGGCCTTGCAGTCGGCCTCGATGGCGTCGGTGAAGACGCCAGTCTCCCGAATGGTGTCCACGTCCTCGAGAAGGTTCTCGAAGAAGGACGGGCAGGCCAGGGCGCGGTGGGCCACGCCGGTGCCGGCGATGAGGTCGTCCATGGCGAGGGAAGCGGTGACGAGTCCGGCGCGGTGGGCGACCGGGGTGCCGCGGCCCAGCGCGGAGACTCCGACGACGTGGCCGATGCCGTGGGCGACGAGAACCTTCGCGGCGGGCCGGGTGAAGCCGCAGTAGGCCCGTGGACCCCGAGACCCGGATCGAGGAGCTGGCCACCCTGCGGATGGCGGCGGCGGTCCGGCCCGGCCACCCCCTCACCGACGGGACCCTGACCCCGGAGCGGCTCGCTGCCTCAGATCATGTGGTGGTGAGCCGCCGCGGCCGGTTCACCGGCCCTCTGGACGCCGCGCTGGCCGAGCGGAACCTCAGTCGGCGAGTCGCCGTCGTCCTCCCCAGTCACATGGCCGCGATGGTTCTCGCTGCGCGCAGTGACTTCGTCTGCCTCATCCCGACCGCACTCCCCGGCAGTGCCCCCTCCCCGCTCACCGACACCGCCACCACCCTGGGCCTTCGCCTCCTCGACATCCCCCTGCCCCTGCCGCCGCTGACCATCGGCATGGCGTGGCACCCTCGCCACGCCGCCGACGGAGGCCACCACTGGCTCCGCGACGCGGTCCGCCGGACTTTGCGCGCACCGGGCGGTACGGCTGCCTGACGTCACGGTGGCCTCCTGCCGCGGGGCGTGCCCGGCCACCAGCCGACTGACCGTCACATGCGGTCTGTGGCATGACGGTAGAGAGTGCGAGGGCTTGCGAACCCCGGGCGCAGTTGGCCATCGGCATCATCCGCCGAGGCGGCGAGATCCTGCTCGTACCGGAGAGTCTCGGTGCCGCAGGCGAGATCCTCCGGTCGCTGCGCGGTGGCGGGGTCGTCCCCTCGATGGGGAGCGGGAACCGGTGCCGGGGAGATGGCGTCTGTCGAAACACAAGATCACCAGTGAGCGCGGAGGAGTGCGCAATGACGGGCACAGCTACCCGGTGCCTCTACTTGGCCCGGCACGGTGAGGCGGTGTCGGAGGAGGGCGGACTCACGGACAACGGCCGTCGGTCACTTTCGGCGGTCGCCGAAGGAGAATTCAGGGAGCCGATCGGACGTCCTACTCCACGACACCGCAGCAGTTTCTCGGTCTCTTCCGCGAGGCTGACTACGTGGTCACCAGCTCCTTTCACGGAACGACCTTTTCGGTGAATTTCAACAAGCCGTTCGTGTCCCTCGCCCCACCGCTCTTCGCCTCACGGGCCGAAGACTTCCTGACATCACTGGGGCTGTCCGAGCGGTTTGTCACGGACGGGAGCCGCGAACTGCCCCCGCACGACATCGACTACGCCCCGGTCAATCGCGCACTGGACCGCCTACGGCACCACTCGCGGCGCTACCTCCGGGCAGCCCTGTCGGAGCCGGCACGGAACTGAGCCGGGAGGAGCCGAAGCCCACACCCTGCCCCGCAGAGTGGTCGACCTGCACCACGAGAGAGGAGCGCCGGAAGAATGGGACGGATACTCGTTACCGGAAGCAGAGGCCTCATCGGATCGGCGCTGGTAAGAGCCTTGGCGCGGGACGGTCACGAGCCCGTGCACTACGACATAGCGGCTGATCGCCGCCAGGATGTCACCGATCCGCACGCACTGGCTCACGCCATGGTGGGATGCTCGGGCATCGTGCACCTGGCCGGTGTATCACGGGTCGTTTGGGGCGAGCGGGACCCTGCCCACTGCCGACGCGTCAACATCAACGGCACCCGCAACGTGCTGACCGCGGCGGCGAAGGCAGTGGGAACGTCACCGTGGGTGCTGTTCGGAAGCAGCCGGGAGGTGTACGGCCAGGCCGTACACCTCCCGGTGCTCGAGTCGGCTCCCAGCGCTCCGCTCAACTGCTACGCCCGCTCGAAGACGGAGGCTGAGTCGTTGGTACGGGCCGCTCGCTGCTGAGGGCCCGGGCCGAGGCACCGGCGATCGGCGCTGACCGCACCCGATGGAGCGGCCCGTGCATCGCTCACGGCAGTGGGCGCACCTCCGTGTGGCTGACGATTTTTGTCCGCAGGGCAGAAGGCTTTCCCAGAGCGGCGCCGTGCGGGGTAGCCTCCAGAAAGGGGCCCGGTTCCGGAAAAACTTTTCCGAAAACGTGCGTTCATGGCGCGCTGCACTCGGAATCGACCGGTACTCGCGGCCCCGCGGACACCATGGACCTGCCGTCGTCTGCGCACTGCGCACTCCCTGGAGGGACACACGTGAAGGACTCGAAGGACAGGCTGGAAGCACTGCGGGCCGAGATCGAGCGCCGCAATCCCGCGCAGCCCGAGTTCCACCAGGCGGTACGGGAGGTCCTCGAGACCCTGGCCCCCGTCTTCACCGCCCGGCCCGAGTACGCCGACCCGGCCGTGGCCCTGGTGGAGCGGCTCACCGAGCCCGAGCGGCAGATCCTGTTCCGCGTCCCGTGGCAGGACGACAGGGGGCGGGTCCACGTCAACCGCGGCTACCGCGTCGAGTTCAACAGTGCGCTCGGCCCGTACAAGGGCGGCCTGCGCTTCCACCCGTCGGTGGACATCGGTGTGGTGAAGTTCCTCGGCTTCGAGCAGATCTTCAAGAACGCCCTGACCGGCCTCGGGATCGGCGGTGGCAAGGGCGGCAGCGACTTCGACCCGCACGGCCGGTCGGACGCCGAGGTCATGCGGTTCTGCCAGTCCTTCATGACCGAGCTGCACCGGCACATCGGAGAGCACACCGACGTGCCCGCCGGGGACATCGGTGTCGGTGGCCGCGAGATCGGCTACCTCTTCGGCCAGTACCGGCGCATCACCAACCGCTGGGAGGCCGGCGTCCTGACCGGCAAGGGGCAGGGCTGGGGCGGCTCCGCGATCCGGCCGCAGGCGACCGGCTACGGCGCCGTGCTGTTCGCCGCCGAGATGCTGAAGGTCCGGGGCGAGTCGCTGGACGGCCTGACGGCGGTGGTCTCCGGCTCCGGCAACGTCGCGCTGTACACGATCGAGAAGCTCCAGCAGCTCGGCGCGAACCCGCTGACCTGCTCGGACTCCCAGGGCTACGTCGTCGACGACAAGGGCATCGACCTCGCACTGCTCAAGCAGGTCAAGGAGGTCGAGCGGGGGCGCGTGAGCGAGTACGCGGTGCGGCGCGGATCCTCGGCGCGGTTCGTGCCGGGTGGGCGGGTCTGGGAGGTGCCGGCGGACATCGCCTTCCCCTCCGCCACGCAGAACGAGCTGGACGCGCAGGACGCCCGTACGCTCGTTGCCGGCGGGGTCAAGGCGGTTTCCGAGGGCGCCAACATGCCGACCACTCCCGAGGCGGTACGGATTCTGCAGGAGGCCGGGGTCGCGTTCGGGCCCGGCAAGGCAGCCAACGCGGGCGGGGTGGCGGTCAGCGCCCTCGAGATGAGCCAGAACGCCGGGCGGGTGGCCTGGAGCGCGCAGCGGGTGGAGGACGAACTCGCCGCCATCATGCGCTCGATCCACGCCGTCGCGCACGAGACCGCCGAGCGGTACGGCGCCCCGGGGGACTACGTCACCGGCGCGAACATCGCCGGCTTCGAGCGGGTCGCGGACGCGATGCTGGCGCAGGGCGTCATCTGATCCGACAGCGCGATGGCTGTGGCCACGGCTACGGCCACGACGCGGGCCCGGATCGCCCGCCCGCCCGCCCGCCCGCTCCGCCGCGGCCTGCGGCCATCGACCTCGCTCGCGTGCACCTGCTCCGCGGCGAGGTCGATGGCATTCGGTTCGGGGGCCCCGGCCCGTGGAGCCCCACGCCGGGACACGGGGTCAGAACACGACGACCGTGAACGGGTTGTCCGCGTAGTTGCCCCTGAGGTCGTACGTGTAGACCGTGACGGCGTCCGGGCCGCAAACGCCGTTGGGCGTGGTGCTGAAGCTGCGGCGGTTGGAGTTGGGCAGCTCGACGGAGACGACGCTGAATGCCAGGTTGACCTGTTCGCTGACATTCACGCAGTACCGGCCGGTGTTGACATGACGTACCCAGTCGATGTTCTTCGCTCGCCGCAGTGCGCCGGATGCGGAGACGTCCGCGGCGGCCTGGACGTACGGGGAAGTGATCGGCCTCGGGTCGGCCGCCGCGGCGGTCGCGGGGACGGCGAGGGCCCCGGTCAGTACGACAGCGGCTGGCAGTGCGGGGATGAAACGGTGCATGACTGACACTCCCGGCGAAGGCGCCCTGCAGCGAGTTGCGGACGATCCACCCACACTCGACGGGCGCTCATCACGGCGCGGTCGCCACGCCGGTCCGGTATGGGCCAACCGGTGCTGACGGTCACCCAGGTGGCCCGGACGGTACAGCCGTCCGGGGGAGCTTCGGCGCGGTGCTCGGCACGGTAGGCGGTGGAGGCGTCGGCAACCAGGCGATGAGCTACGGCTACCTGTGCTTCGACACCTCGGTGAGGGCGGTGACGGTGCTCGTCCTGATCGTGCTCGTGTCGTCGGCGCCGCTGTTCGGCGGGCGCCCGGGACGTTTTCGTCGCGGGCGCCCTGGCTCTGCGTCCCGGTGCGCGCGGCCGGGGGTTCGCGCGGCCGCAGGTTCGCGCGGGATCGGGTCAGTAGCCCCAGCGCTGCCCGACGCTGCTGTCGACGCGGCAGTGGATCGCGCGGCCGTTGGCGTCCCGGCCGGAGGTTCCGATGTCGGCCTTCCTGCATATCTGGCCGGCCTTGTAGCAGTTCCCGGCGTTGGAGCGCGGGTAGCAACCGGTGCTGGCCTTGGTCGGCTCGGGAGCGGGGGCCTGGGTACGCGTGCGCGTCGGGGCGGGAGGCGCGGGCGCGGGCTTCGTGGCGGCCGGGGCCGGCGCTGCGGACTTGGCGGCGGGAGCGTCGGTGGTGGGCGGGGGAGTCGGCGAGGCCGAGGTGGGGGCGGTGCTCGGGGTGCTGCTGGGGCTCGGAGTCCGGGAGGCCGGCGTCGTCGAAGAGGTGGCGCCGGCCGTGACGCTCGCGCTCGGGGTGCTGGTGGTGGTGCCGGTGGCGCTCGGGTCGCATGCGGCGATCAGGAGGACCGTGGAGACGGCGGCGAGAACGCCCGTGAATCTCTTCTTGAAGTGTGCCTTGGTGCTGGTCCGCTGCATCGCCATTTCGGGACTCCTGAGGTGCGGGATCACTTAGAACGGCGATCAAGATACATACAGCGGTGAGGCGGCCGCCGGGGAGTTAGTGGATTGAGATGAACAGGACGAAACCGCTGTGCGGGCGACCTGTCGACCGCCTCCCGTCCATGAGCGGCCGCCTGCCCGCTCGTATCCCCGCCCCCCGCGCATCATCTATCGAAAATCGATAGATTTACATCGTAAATCGATGGAGGGGTGGGTCATGGGAAAAGTGGCAGTGCATGCGTTGCGTGCCGTGCTCGCGGTGGTGCTCGTCGGCACCGTGTTCGTGCAGGCGGGCATGGTGTGGACGTTGATCAGCGGCAATGATCAGGAGGACGGGTCGCTTCCGCTGACCCCGCTGCGTGTGATCGTGATCCTGGGCATGCTGTCGGCCCAGGCCGCCCTCGTCTGCGTATGGCAGCTGGTGACGATGGTGCGGCGCGGAACCGTGTTCTCCCGCACCGCCTTCCGGTACGTGGACGTCGTGATCGGCGCGATCGTGGCGATCGCCCTCCTGTGGTTCGCCGTCACGGTCCTCAACGCACCGGGCCAGCGGGAGGACCCGGGCGTCACCGTCATCATGGGCGGGGTCGGCGTGGCCATCCTGGGCGTTGCGCTCATCGTGCTCGTGCTGCGGATGCTGCTCGCGCAGGCTGTCGCGCGCGACGTCGAAGCCGCCCAGATGCAGGCCGAGTTGGACGAGGTCATCTGATGCCGATCGCTGTCGACATCGACGTGATGCTGGCCAGGCGCAAGATGTCCGTGGGCGAGCTCGCGGACCGCGTGGGGATCACGCCCGCCAACCTGGCGGTACTCAAGAACGGCCGCGCCAAGGCGGTGCGCTTCGCGACGCTCGCCACGCTCTGCGAGGTGCTCGAGTGCCAGCCGGGCGACCTGCTGCGCTGGGAGGCCGAGGACGCCGCGGGCGGATGACGCGCCGCACCCCGACGCTGCGTATGCCCGTGGTCAGTGGCGGCGGCGGTTGAGGTAGAAAACGATCAAGCCGTTCATTGGCCCCCCGTGGCGAAGATCAGCAAGCTGAGTCTGCGCCTGGCGCGCGGCTTCGGTCAAGGCCGAGGCGGGGAGCGAGGCGGGGAGCGAGTCCGCTGCGGCAGTGCGCCGATACCGGGCCGGTGACATACGGAACGGCTGCCTGGTGAACCGGTCTCGAGCCCGGTGGGCTTCGCGGCCGGGGCTGTGCCGGCGCACAAGTGCGCCCGGCCCGCAGGGAACGGCCGCAGCGACCGCCATCGGCACTCCCTGCGCCGTCCAGGCCCTCACCTGACCCGCACGGTCACCCCAGTAGCGGCCGTGGTGCGGGCGGAGGCGGCATCCACAAGGGCGCGACCACGAGCGCCCGCGCCGATGGTGCCGCGACCGGCTGTCACCCCCGTGCGCGATCCGGCCGACCGTCACCACCGGTCGGCCGGTCGCGCGCCGGTCAGGGCGCGAGGAGGGTCTTGATGGCGCGGCGCTCGTCCATGGCCCGGTACCCCTCGGCGACCCGGTCCAGGGGCAGGGCGAGGTCGAAGACCTTGCCCGGGTCGATCAGGCCGTTCAGGTTCCCCACCGTTCGTCCGGCGGGAAAGCGCCACGTCATCCAGGTGTCCCGCACGTCGCGCACGCGGCGGGTCACTGACACGAGGTGCAACGGCACCACATCCGCCGCCACCCACGGCCGATCCCGGTGAGGTCGTTCGAGTCCGCGCCGGGCGGCGCCCGCCCGAGCCGGCGCCGCGCATGAGAAGTCCCTGTGATTCGGACGCGGGAGGACTCCGGACCCTTGCATGAAACGTGAACGAAAGGAAACGTATCGCTGAACAAGGGATCCATCATGCTCTTGCGCACACCGAGGACGTACATGCAGGGAATTCGCCGTCTGCCCCTTCCGGCCGGGCTGCGCAGGCTCGCCCGGACAGTGCGTCGCCGCAACGGCATCCCGCGCCAACCGGGCCCCGCCGGGCCGGAACACACGGACGGCGGGCCGCCGCCGCGGCGCAGCCGGGCCGCCGACCGCGAGGACGAGCTGCTGGCGACCGTGCCGGGCCTGGTCCGCCACCGCGGGCGTCTCGCCGTGGTACGGGACGATCTGCTCCCCGCCGATGCCCGTGACGCCAACCTCCGCTCGCTCGCCGAGGCCCTGGAAGCCGCTGCCGTCCCCTACGGGCTCGTCCCCGACGGCCGGCTCACGCACCGGGTGGCCATCGCCCCGGGCGACCGGGCCGCCGCGCTGAAGGCCTGCGCCGCCGCCTTCGCCGGGCTCCCGCTCTACGCCCGCCTCACCACCGCCGACGGTGAGGCCCGCGACGGCTCGGCCGGCGACGTACTGGCGGAGGACCTCCCGGCAGCGGTCGACGCCGCCGAAGCGGTCCCGGGTGACGGCGACCGGCAGGCCGGTGAGCCCGCGCAACCCGCCCGCGTCCGGTCCGTACGCCTCCACCACCCGGTCGTCACCTCCGGCCGGACCCTGACCTACGGTCCCGAGACCGGCTGCGACCTGGAGTTCTGGGAGGCCCCGGACTCCGGCGAGGGCGCCCTCGCCACGCTGCGCGAGACCCCGTACGGCTGGTGGGTACCGTCCCTGACGGCCTCGGCCACCCGCCGCATCGGAGACCGGGACTACCCCGTCGTCGACTGCTTCTCGGGCCGCTTCCCGGACGACATCGAATTCCCGGTCGACGCGGTGATCACCTGGGTGGACGCCGCAGACCCCGCCTGGCGCCGGCGCAGGGACCGGGCCGCGCACGCAGCGGACGTCGGCACCGCCCGCCGCACGGGGATCGACCTCGCGGACAACCGGTACCGCGACCGCGGCGAGCTCCGTTACTGTCTGCGCTCCATCGCCGCCTACGCACCCTGGATCCGGCACGTCTTCCTGGTCACCGACGACCAGGCCCCCGACTGGCTCGACACCTGCCATCCCCGCGTCACCGTCGTCGACCACCGCGAGCTGTCGGCGGACCCCGACGCTCCCGAGGTGTTCAACTCCCACGCCATCGAGAGCCGGCTGCACCGCATCGCCGGCCTGGCCGAGCACTTCATCTACTTCAACGACGACATCTTCCTCGGCCGGCCCCAACGCCCTCAGGACTACTTCCTGTCCTCCGGACTGCCCAAGGTGTTTCACGACTGGCGTGCCGTCGACCCCGGCAGCCGGGCCGGCGACGACGTGTTCACCTCTTCGCAGAAGGTCACCCGGCAGGCCGTCGAGGAGGCCGTCGGCCGCACCTATCCGCACATCCTCGCCCACACCCCCTACCCCCTCACCCGCTCCTTCTTCACCCGCGTCGAGGAGCTGCTGCCCGGTCGGCTCGCCGCCACCGCCCGCTCCGTCTTCCGCAGCACCGACGACCTGGCCCCCGTCACCCTCGCCTCCCACCTCGCGCTCGCGGAGGGCCACGCCGTCGAGGGCCACCTCGCGCACACCTACATCAGCACCGCGCGCCACGACGTGGTCGAGACGCTGCCGCCGCTGGCCGCCGAGCGAGGCCACGACGCCTTCTGCCTCGCCGACGACGAGGACGCACCCCTCGAGGACGGACCCGTCGTGGCCGGAGACGGAGCGCGGGACGGAGCGCGGGACGGAGCGGGGGACGGCATCCGGGCCGGGCTGACCGCGACGCAGCAGCAGAACGTTGTCGCGGTCTTCCTGGAGGCCTACTTCCCCGTGCCCTCCCCGTACGAGCGCTCGCCGCAGTCGGGCGACTGACCCCTGCCCGGGCGGGGCTCCTGCGATCGTGTGTCCCATGGTTGAACTGGTCGAGCGGGTCGATGAGCAGGACCGTGTGGTGGCCGTCGTCGAGCGCGGAGAGGCGATTCGGGAGCGTTGGCTGCACCGCGTCGCGACGATCGTGTGCCGCGACGCCGACGGACGGATCCTCGTGCACCGTCGCCCGGACAACGCATCCCGCTTCCCGGGGCAGTTCAACTGGATGCTCGGCGGCGCGGTCGACGTCGGCGAATCGTACGAGGGAGCCGCGGCCAGGGAGCTGGCGGAGGAGCTCGGGGTCCGGGCGGATCCCCGTTTCGTGCTCAAGTTCCTGTGCGACGGTGCGATCAGCCCCTACTGGCTCGGCCTCCACGAAGTCGTGATCACAGAGCCCGTCCAGCCGGACCCCGGGGAAGTCGCTTGGTTCGACTGGCTGACCGAGCCCGAACTCCAAGGGATGCTCAGCAGCTCCGAGTTCATTGCGGATGCCCGCGAGGCATTCGAGCGGTACGCGGCCCTCGGTCGGGCCGCCGGGGGATCCGGCTGACGCACTTGGATCCTCGGCGGCGCCGTACGCACTGCTGGAGAAGCAGTGCCCGGCGTCACAGTGCTGTTCAGCGAGCGAACTTCTCGAGGGCGTCCGGCGTGACGGGGGTGAAGAAATTGACGAGGTTGCCGTCGAGGTCGCGGAACAGGAGGGCGCGGTTCCCCCAGGGCATCGTGGTCGGTTCGTTGACGAAGTCCTCCACGAAGCCGCGCAGGTTCGCGTACACGCCGTCCACGTCGTCGACGAGGAATTCGAGGGTGACGCCCTGTCCACGCCCGGCTGCCCGCCAGTGTCGCCATCGTGACGGAACTGCCGCCGCCCCCGGGCAGCGCGGCCCTGGAGGCGGAACACTGGTGCCGAGTCGAACTGTACGGCAGGCAGCCAGTCGAGCCGCTCCGCACGCTCGCCTCGATGGACCGCACCTTCGTCATGGAGCGCCCGGGTGAACTCCGCGGCCTCGTCGAAGCTTTCGCGGAACGACTCGCGGACTTCGCCCGGCGAAATTGATGTCATCAGCTTCTTCGGCGGCAACCAGCAGACCCCATCGGTGAGGGGGTCCGGCAGGCTGGCTGCCGCGGGCTAGAGTCGCCCTCCCGTCATCCAGATTCGCGACATCGCATCGGCCAGTGCGGGGTATCGGGCGGCCTCGCAGAGCATTTCCGAGAGCACGAGCAATCCGTGAGCGGTGCTTCGCGGATCGCGGTTCTGGTGCAGCCGGATGATCGCGTCGCTCAACGGTCGGCGCCCGAGCAGGATCCCCGAACGCCGGACAGCTGCGGCCGATTCGAGGTCGGCGCGGTCTCCGCCGAACGGCAGGGCTTCCGCCCGGCGCAGGCCCGGCGGTGCGACCGAGTCCCGCACGTGGCGGAGGTACGCTTCCGGCGGGGCCTGGCCATTCTCGAAGATGTTCCGGAAGCCGGCGATCCGTAGGCGTGAATTGCGCGGGCGGAGCTCGATGTAGAGCTCGATGAACAGACCGCGCAGTTGGACGTGGAGGGGGAGGTAGGGCATTTCGCCCTCCTTGCGCCCGGCTCCGCCGAAGAATCCCTGCGCATCTTCCGCTTTCGACCGGATGGTCGATGTCAGGGACCGATATTCGTCGGCGGAGGCGAGCGCCGGAGAAAACAGCATCGGTATCAGCACGGCCGGCCTATCGGGGGACAGGTCCAGGTCTCGGACTTCCCGCGAGTAATCTGACCGCAATCGCCAGGATTCTTTTGCACTCACGCATGCAAATCACCACCTTCGCCATATTCCGACGGCGGGTTCGTCACCCTTGTCGGTGCCGGGTTCGGTCCGATGGGCTCCTTTGTAGTCGTCCTGGTGGCGGCCAAGAGAATTGTTGGCCTCTGATGCTAAGAAAAGGGCGTGATCCCGGACTCCCGGACGAGGGGATGCACGACGCGGCGGGGCCTGCCGGCATGCCGCTGGCCGGGTCGACGGCAGTGGGTGGCGGGTCGGTCAGAAGGTGCCCCCGACCTCGTGCGGGTTGCCCGCGGCCGTGGTGGCCGTCACCTCATATGGTGGAACCCGACGTGTAGGCGTCCCAGGAGCAGCTCCAGCCCTTGCCGTTCTTCGCGCCCCACGTGTTGTTGTTGATCCAGTACTTGCCTATCTGGATCGACTCGTACGGTGCGCAACCGCCGGCCGCGCTCGCACGCTCGGCCGGGGAGGCCAGGGTGTAGGCGACCGCGCCGTCCAGCGCGGTCAGGGCCACCGCCGCGGCGGTGAATCGTCTGCGGGTGAGTCGGTGGCGTCCAGGAGCTGTCATGGGGTAGGGGTCTTTCGCTCGGTGACCTTGCACCCCTCAGTTGCCGCCCGCGCCCGATACGTTGCCGTGATCCACACCACTCCGGCTCCGCGGCACGGAAGCCGCGGAAGCAGCGGAAGCCGCGGAAGGCGGACCGCTCCATGGAGGTGCGGGTGACATCGCCCCGGACACACGCGCGCGCCGGGCTCTCGTGACGTTCACGAGAGCCCGGCGCGCACGACCCGCCAGCGGGAACGGCAGGGGTTCAGGTGTGGATGAGGCTGTTCGGGCCGTCCTGGTCACCGGCGGTTTCGTCGTTGAACCAGTAGTCACCGGCGGCCAGGTAGCGGAAGGAGTGGATGCTCTTGCTGGGCAGTTCGACGGTCACGGCGCGCTTGCCGTCCTTGCGGGGCTTCAGGGTGTGGATGCCGGGCTGCCAGTCGTTGAAGTCGCCCACCACGCTGACCGGGCCGGGCGGGACGTCGGCCGGGAGGACGAAGGTGACCTTGGTGCGGTCCTTGCGCAGCGTGCGCTCCAGCATGCGGAACTCCAGACGGGGAGGGGGAGGCGTACGGGCACATCCTCGGCGGCAGCCGCCCGGAGAGCATGCCGACGCCCCCGCTCACGTCCCGGCGTCACCCGCCCACCGTAGTGCGCAGGGTGTGACCGTGCAGCGAGGTGGGGTCCTGCCCGCGACGGCGGAATCCCGTGAGGACGGGTACGTGACGGCCTGCGGCCACATCCTCGGGCAGCCGGCCTCCGGTCGGCAGACGGATCTCGTCCCCTCACCCGCGTGCCGCTGCGGGTGAGCGCGCCGGCAGCGTCCAGTGTGGACACCGTCGGAGAAGGCGACGGAGCGGAGTGAGCGGAGTGAGCGGATGCAGCACGTCGAACTCTCGCCCGGTTTCCGCACATCCGAGCGACAAGGGAGAACCCATGCAGAGCGTCACCCTCAACAACGGCGTCGAGATGCCGATCCTCGGCTTCGGCGTCTACCAGATCCCGGCCGATCAGACCGAGCAGGCCGTCACCGACGCCCTTGCCGCCGGCTACCGGCTGCTCGACACCGCGGCCGCCTACGGCAACGAGGAGGCCGTAGGCCGCGCCATCGCGAGCAGCGGCATCCCGCGCGAGGAACTGTTCGTCACCACCAAGCTGTGGGTCCAGGACGCCCCTGCCCAGGACAACACCCGCCGCGCCTTCGAGACGTCCCTGACCAAGCTGGGCCTGGACCACCTCGACCTGTACCTGATGCACCAGCCGTTCGGCGACGTCTACGGCCAGTGGCGCGCCATGGAGGCCGTCAACCGCGAGGGCCTGGCCAAGGCGATCGGCGTCGCCAACTTCTACCCGGACCGTCTCCTGGACCTGATCCTCCACAACGAAGTCACCCCGGCGGTCAACCAGATCGAGACCCACCCGTTCTTCCAGCGCACCGCCGACCAGGACCTCATGCGGGAGCACGGGGTCCAGCACCAGTCCTGGGGCGGCTTCGCCGAAGGCAGGAACAACCTGTTCACCGACCCCGTCCTCAGCGAGATCGGCGGGGCGCACGACAAGTCGGCGGCTCAGGTCGTGCTCCGCTGGCTGATCCAGCGCGGCATCGTCACGATCCCGAAGTCGGTCAACCCCGGCCGGATGGCGCAGAACTTCGACGTCTTCGACTTCGAGCTCAGCGACGGCGAGATGGCCGGGATCGCCGCACTCGGCACCGGCTCGTCCGTGTTCTTCGACCACCGCGACCCTGAGATGGTCAGCCGGCTCGGCACGCACCGCGTGGGGAACTGACCCGGCGCAGGAGAACTGACCCGGCGAGGGAGGACCCGTCGCCCCCGACCAGGCCGCGCGCATGACGGCGGGATCGTGAAGCATGAGCGGGAGATGGAATGCGTCATATACGACAAGGGATCGGGCCGGGCGGAGCTGGTGGAGTGCGAGCTTCCTGACGACACGTGCCAGAGGGTCCCCGAGCGGCTGCGCGGCCTGGACGACGACCAGTTCGCCTGGGTGCGTCTGGCGGAGCCCTCCGAGGAGGAACTCGTACAGCTTGCGGAGGTCCTGGGACTGCACCCGCCGGCCGTCGAGGACGCGGTCCACGCGCACCAGCGCCCACAACGGGAGCGGTTCGCCGATGTCCTGGCCGTCGCGCTGAAGACCCTCTGGTACGTGGAGGAGGAGACCGCGGTGACCGGCGAGATCATGCTCTTCCCACAGGGATGCGGTCCGTACAGTGCACGCCGCACTCAACCGGCTCGAGGACCAGGTCTTCTCGACCTCGCGCGTCGACCACACCGAAGGTGCTGACCACCTCCATCGCACGGACATCGAGGTGTGGACCCTGGACGAGCTGCTTGACCCGGTCCTGGGCGCCCAGCGGGCCCGAGTGGGCACTTGGCAGAACGACGATATGCGCCGGATCTCGGCCTGGGCCGCGATCTTCGCGATCCCCACGATGGTCGCCGGGGTGTACGGGATGAACTTCGAGCACATGCCGGAACTCGGCTGGGCCTACGGGTACCCGCTCGCCGTAGCCCTCGTAGCCCTCGTGGCCTTGGCATCGGGAGCCCTCTACCGGACCTTCCGGCGCAACGGCTGGCTGTAGCCCGGCCATGGCGCCGTCCTCCTGCCGCTCACGGTGCGGGTGTCGGGCGGTGCCGGCGCGCCAGTGGTATGCGCGCGGTGACGAAGACACGCACACCTCAACGAGGAGGTTCCGTCATGGCGGCGCGTCGGTGCGTTGGACCACACCGCACGCGCCTCGCGGCATCGACAGCGTGAAGGCCGACCTGGCCCAGAACACAAGGGAGGCACCTTGATGAACGACGACGCCCGAACCAACATCGGCATCCCGAGCCCCGGTTCCCCCGCTCACCCTCGCTCTCCCTCTCACTCTCACTCTCACGAGGAACTGCGCGAGCAGATCGAGCGCACCCGTGACGAGCTCGGGCAGACCGTGGAGCAGCTGGCCGGCAAGACCGACGTCAAGGCCCAGTCTCGCGCGCCAACCGCGCACCGCTGCTCGCCGTCGGCGCTGCCGTGGTCGTTGTCCTGCTGGTACGTCGCAGCCGCGGACGCCGCCGATGAACACGGCCAAGATCGCCTACAAGCCGGTCGGACTGGCCCTGGGCGCAGTGAGCGGCGCGATCGCGGGCGCCGCGTTCAAGCAGGCGTGGAAGGTCATCGAAGGCGAAGGCGAAGCTCCCGACGCCACGGACGAGGACCGCGGCTGGCCGCAGATCCTGCTCGCCGCAGCCATCCAGGGTGCGATCTTCGCCGTGGTCAAGGCCTCGGTCGACCGATCGGGCGCCGTGGCGGTTCGCCGCCTGCGGTCCCCTCTGGGCGACAAGCTGCGGAACCGGGGAGGCATCGCCGGCCGGCATCCGCTACGGGTGACGGCAACGGGCCGGGGCGGCAACCGTTTGGTTGCCGCCCCGGCCCTTCACGTCGGTGTGCCGCCGGTCAAGCGAGCGGCATGCCGCCGTAGTACCCGCCGATCAGCCGGTGGTAGTCCTCGTCGCCGAGGTGCTTGTCGCTGTGGAACTCGGGAGCATTCTTGACCTGCTCCTTCGTCCGGTCCACATAGATCTTCTCGTCGGCCGCGTCGATACGGATGATCGTGCCGGCGGGCAGGAGAACTTCCTTGCCGAAGATCCACGGGCCGGTGTCGACCACGAGGTACGCGGAGCCGACCTCGTCGGAGTGCTTGTCGACCTTGCCGATGGAGCCGTCCGTGGCCTCGACCTTGTAGCCCGTCAGATCGGCCCCGGCCAGACGGCCGGATCCTGTGCGATAACCCCACACGTTCTCAGTCATTCGAGCAACCTTTCATTGATTTTCGGTATTGCTTCCCCGGCGCCCTTTAGGGTGGGTCCGCAAAAGTGCAACACCGTCAGAAGTCGACTGCCCTCGTATTTCCGTCTCACACGCACCGGATGTGGATTTTCCGTCCGGAGTGGGCGCGGAAACGCGTCTGAATCGCGTCTACCAGCGGTACCAGCGTCCGCTGCCGGTCTTCGGCCGGGCCGCGAACCCCAGGAGCCACAGCACCAGGACGGCGATGGCGACCCACCACAGGAGCTTCAGTGCGAATCCGGCAGCGAAAAGGATAAGGACGAGGAGAAGAACAAGAAGCAGGGGAACCATAGTTATTACCTCCGACACGCCTCCTGCCCGGCCTTTTGGGGGACATGCGCCCGGGTATCCGTACCGTGCGCCCGCGCCGCAGCAGGGAGGCCTCGCCGGAGGCCCGCTGGGGGCGGCTCGGTATGGTCTGCAACATCACGAGGAGGACGGATTGGAAGATCAACGGGCAGCGGGCGAACTCACTCCGCGCCTTGATGAGCTGGCGGCCGGGCTCGCGGACCCGGACTGCGACCTCGATGACCTTGCTGAGATCGAGGAGGAGCTCGTAGCCGCCCGCCGACAGGAGCTGATTCCGCACGTGGAGGGCCATCTCGCGGCAGCCGTGGAGGCGGGCGACTGGTACGCCCGTCATGTGCTCGCCCGGATTCTGGCCGAGACTGCCGGCCACACGTCGCTGGCCGCCCTGTTGCGGGCCTACTCCCGCGATCTGGGTGATGACCAGGACTCACTCTCGACGACGCTCCATGTACTCGCGCAGGAGCACCCGGCCGCCGCGCGCGAAATCCTCCTGCCGTGCGCCGTTGGCGACGATGAGGACCTTCGCAGGGCGGCGATCTGGCTGCTCGGCTTCGTCCCCGAACGCGCTGATCTGGAGCTGCTGGCCCACGCTGCGCAGGACTCGGACGAAGGAATCCGCAGCGCAGTCGTGGGCACGCTCGGCAGTCACGGGACGGAGCCGGATGCCGTCGACCTGCTGTTGAACCTGCTGGACGATCCCTCCCCGCAGGTGCGAATCTCCGCCCTCGGTTCCCTCGGATTCCTCCAGCATCCCAGAACCCTGGGGAAGATCCGCCTGCTCGCGAACGACCACGATCCTCGTGTCCGGGCGTGGGTCGCGATTGCCTCGGGGCGATTTTCCGCCCTGGAGCCCGCGGACTTCGCAACCTTGGCCGTGCTCGACCGGCTGGCAGCGGACGCAGACCCGTACGTTCGTGACCAGGCAGCCGAGGCTCGTCACATCAAGCCCCTCCGCGACTGACGATCACAGGAACCGGCGGGGGCACGAAGAGCGGCCTGGGGGAGACACCCAGGGCCCGAATCCTCACCGTGCGTGGGAAGGACCGGAATCAACCCGCCAATAGGGTGCGGAGCACCGTAGTTGGCCTGTCCGGCCGGAGGATACGCGCTCAGAAGTCGATGGAGCCGGTCCACAGACCACCCGTTGGAAGCCGCCTGACGCGCCCATCGGTCGAACGCACGGTTGAATCGCGCCAGTTGAACTTTGGAGTGGCGGAGGACGTGGTGGCGGATCGCGCAGTTCGGTTCGCCCTGGACGGCCGTGACACTGAGCGTCTACTGGCCTGCCGGGACGATGACGAGTACATCGTCTGCTACGTCACTGCGGAGCAGGTCCGCGAGGTCGCGGCGACCTCGAACTCACCGAATCGGGAGGCCTTGGTCGACCTCCAGACCTGTCCACTGCCCGCTACTGCGAACAGATGGCCACCACCATCACTGGCAAACACGAGGGCAGGCGGCTCGTCATCGACCTGCACCGATCCGTATTCGCGGGAGTGCTCGGCGACCGTCGAAGCACGGTGGACGAAGTATCCGTGCTCAACATCGGGCAACGAAACGTCACCAACCACCCAGTAGAGGGTCGTCAGATCAGAGGGGATCGGCGTCAGATCCACGAGTGCGTCCGTCCCCCTGTGGCTCTCATCCGTGGCGAGGACGACGGCGTTATCGCCAGGGGGGAAACCGTGCGTCGTCCGAAACGACGACGTCAGTGCCCCGAGCTCCGCGGAGGTCTGCTCGCACCAGCGTCGCAGCCACTGCGGGTCGAGTCGCTCACCAGACTCGTTCATCCTCCTCGGCACACCTCCATCCAGCCCGGCATTCGCTCCTCGATCACGACAAGATCGCTGCGCTGCACGGCGTGATCCAGGGGCAGGTTGCGCAGTGCGGTTGACGCGAGGCCAAATGACCCGATCAGGCGTCAGTCTTCTTCAGCTCCTGGGCGAGCATCACAAGGATGCCGCTGGGGCCGCGGAGGTACGTGAGCTTGTAGACGTCCTCGTAGGTCGCCACACCGCGCAGCGGAAGGCATCCGTGCTGTGCGGCCCTCTCAAGGGCTTGGTCGATGTCGTCGACCGAGAAGGCGATGCGATGCATGCCGATTTCGTTCGGGAGAGTGGGCTCCGACTCGATCGCTTCGGGGTGGATGTACTCGAAGAGTTCAAGGCGGCCGTGACCGTCCGGCGTCTGGAGCATCGCGATTTTTGCGTGATTGCCATCCAGGCCGACGGCGGTGTCGGTCCACTCGCCACTGACCGTGTCACGGCCGATGACGGTGAGGCCGAGGTCGGTGAAAAAGGAGATCGTTGCCTCGAGGTCGCGAACTGCGATGCCGACGTTCTCAAGTTTGATGGCCATGCCTTGCATGCTAGCGAGCCGGGCCCGGGCGCTTCCGGCAAGGACGCAGCCGGGTACCGGGTCACCGTCGAGGTGGCCGGACGGCCTGCTCGCACCGCCGGGCCGGCGCCTCGCGTCGATCGGGTTCCGGCGGTCCCGCCTGAGAGGACATCAGCACAGCCACAACCGACCAAGCGCTCGGTCGATGGCGGCTGTGCGGTGAGACTGTGCCGGGCTGCTGCCGACGGGATCCGTTGCTCGGGGACGGCGGTACGAGCGTCGACGCCGAGGGTTTCCCGGGCGTCCCCGGTTCCCGGCCGGGGAGGGGCCGGGACACAGGGCGTCCGGGTGCCGTACGGATCCGGGCGGCAGCCCGTCGTGCGGGCGGAGCCTGCCGCATGTCGCCGGGGGAGGAGCAGCATGCGGCGCGGCCCGCTCCGGAAGCACCCCACCCGCGAGGTGTTGACTTCCGTATCCACGCGTCTAACCCGGGCTTCCTCCCGTAAACGCGCTCCCTTCCAAGAATCTTGAAAAGGTGTCAGGGCTGCCGACCTCCCGCATTCACCGACGGCCGCGGCCTGCGAACCGCTCCCGCACCTCAGCGCCAGTAACTAACGAGCTCGTGCATGGTTGGCGGTGGCGAGTCGAAAGGTGCAGGTCGGCCTGGTGGTCACTGTCCCTGGCGGGTGTCTCGGGTGGCGGTTTGCTGGTGTGAGAGCAGGCCGGCAACGGCTTGGATGGTGTCGCTCATGTGCTCGCGGCGGCCGTGGTGGCGGGCGAGCGCTCTCCAGTTCTTGAGGTGCGCGATGCCATGCTCGACACGGATCCGGCGTGAAGAGTGCGACTTGCGCTGGCGCTCGTAGATCTCCTCGTACCAGTCCGGCGGGTTCTTCTTGAACTTGCGGTGCGGTGGCGTCACGACACGGCCACCAGTCTGGGCGCCCAGGCCCTGATAGCCGGCGTGGGCAAGGATCTCCACGGCCGGGCCGTCGGTCAGGTGCTTGACCAGGCCTAACTGTCGGGCGTGGGTGATATCGGCGCAGCTCGCCGGCTGAGCTGGACTGCAGAACAGGAGCCTGCCGTCGGCGTTGGTGAGAACCATGGCCTTGACGGCGTTCTGCTTGTTCTTGCCGGAGATGAACCTGTCCCGGTCCTTGCGGCCGACGGCGGGCCTGCGGACCCGGATCTCGGTGCCGTCGATGATCCCGGTCTGTCCGCTGGTCCCGAGGTGGTCGATGACCTCGGCGAGGGTGCGGAGCCGGACGCCGGCCGCGATAGTGCAGCCACGGGTGGCGAGCAGGGGCCTCACCTCGCCGATCGCCCGGGTGATCGTGGAGCGGTCAACGCCGAACCAGCAGGCCAGCACGTCATGAGTGACACCGTGGCGAAGATGAACGAGCGTAGCAAGGAGCCGGTCGACGAAGACCAGACGGTGCTTCGCGCCAGCGCCAACGGCCCGCTCACGCGGCCTGGACGCCAGTCTCGCCTGATGCCGTTCGTGCCATAACGGACCTACCTCGGCGACGAGTTCGGCGATCACATCGGCCGAAAGTCCTGTGATCCTCCGGTTGCTGATGATCGCTGCACGAGATCTGTTCCCCACCACACGAACATGATCAGGGACCAAGCCTCAGCGCCGCACCGCCAACCATGCACGAGCTCGTTAGTGTCGAGATCGTGGTCGAAGACGATGCCCTCAATGTCACCCGCGAGGCCTACGACGCTGCCGCCTCCACCTATGCGGAACTGTTCCGCGACACGCTGCGGGACAGCCCCCTGGACCGTGCGGTCCTGGGTGTCTTCGCCGAGTCCGTACGTACGAACGGGAACGGTCAGGTCGCGGACCTGGGGTGCGGGCCCGGCCATATCACCGCCTATCTCGATGAGCTCGGGCTGGCAGTGTGCGGTGTCGATGCCTCTCCGTCGATGATCGAGTTGGCTCGACAGGCCTATCCGGGCCTGCGGTTCGACGTGGGTTCGATGGCCGCGCTGAACATCGCCGACGGCGTGCTGGGCGGCGTACTCTCACGGTGGTCCATCATCCATACTCCGCCGCAGGAACTCCCGCTCGTTCTGGCGGAGTTCCATCGTGTGCTGGCACCTGGCGGCCACCTTCTCGTCGGCTTTTCGGCAAGCGATGGCCCGTCCCGCCCGACACAGATCTTCGATCACGCGGTCGCGCCGGCCTATCGGTGGGCGCCTGATCACCTCGCCGCGATGCTGCGCGCGTTCGGCTTGGCCGAGGTGGCTCGGGTGGTTCGCGAGCCACAGCCCACCGACCGGCGGCAGTTCCAGGAGGTCCAACTGCTCGCGCGCAAGGCCGCGAGAGAGGCTTCCTGAGCAGTCGATATCTCGTCGTCGTAGCGGTCCTGGGCGGTCCTGGGCGCTCCGCCCGTGATCACGGTGATCGCTTGGCCGTTGCAGGGCCGGATCCGCGGAGCGACACGTCTTGGCCGGCCGTGCGCCGTGCGCCGGGCCCGGGTCTGGGCCGGGACCGCGGCTGAGCGTGGACGACCTCCTCAGGCCCGGGCCGGGTCGGGTCGGGCCCGCATGCCGGCCCGGGGACCCGGGTAGGCGCGCCGCACAGTCCACGAGGGAAGAAGGTGCCATGAACCGCCCCGAACGACGACCGGACCTGCCGGCCCCCGTCCCGGCGAGCGAGGACCCGGTCACCCCGGACCTGCCCCGGTCGGCCCCGCCGTGCCCGACCTGCCCGGGAGCGGCGGCCCGGCCGACGCGGCCCCCGAAGGGCGCCGCCGGGCCGAGGACACGCCACAGGACGCGCCGGAGTACGAGGGTCCGGACGGCGACGGCGGCGGCGTCTCTCCGGAGCCGCCGGACTAGTGCTGTGACCGCATAGGGTCGCCGGGTTGCGGTTGGCGGTGCTGTGCCTCGGGGCGGTTGGATGTCGGGAGACATTCGATGCTGAGCCGTGGAGGCGTGGTGGCAGAGCCGGTCAAGGTGCGCAGACTGACCGATCAGGAGGGCCAGCAGTTGCAGCGGATCGTGCGGCGGGGCAGCACGAACTCGGTGCGCTACCGGCGGGGCATCCGCTGGGGCGGACGGCCGCTGAAGACGGCCTGATCAGCGGCGCCGGGTATCACGCGGTCTCGGCGATGGTCGGCCGTCGGTGGCCGCACTCGATCTCGGTGCCGTCAACATCCGCGACGTAGCCGTGGCTCCCGTTGAACTGCACCGTCAAAATGACAGTGGCCGCGTGGCGGCTGTCCCTGCCGTTGCATCCACCAGTCGAGGGCTGTGTTCCATCACAGCCTGGTGGCCAGCCAGATGGTCACAGCCGCGGTGGTGATGAGCCCGACGTTGAGTGCGATCCGGCGGTCCTCGCCGGTCAGGTGGACGGCGATCGCACCGGCTTGGAGGAGTACGAGGCCGCTGGCCGCAGCCGGCGCCAGCGCGGGCGCGACGCCCGTCAGCGGCGGCAGGATCATGCCGGTCGCTCCGAGTATTTCGACCGAACCCAGTGCCCTGAGGGCGGGCAAGGGTATGCGGTCGACCCAGGCCATGATCGGTCGGAGCTGATCGCGGCTGCGGATCACCTTCAGCGTGCCCGCGTAGAAGTAGAAGAGGGCGAGTAGTCCCGCGACGATCCAGTAGGCGATGTTCATAGTTCCCGTTCATGGGTCACCGGTTCACGGGGACCCGTCGACTGCTTCAGGCGAGGTCGGTGGCAGGCTCGGTCGCGTAGCGGCTCATCGCGTCGATATTGGCCTGTGGCGTCAACGGCCGTCCGTCGGCAAGCACTTCCTGGAGGTCCCGGAAGTACTGCACGTACAGGTTGGGGGTGAATGTGCTGAGCATGACGGCGGGTTGGTCAGTCAGGTTGGCGAAGGTGTGCGGGGTGCCGGGCGGAACCACCACGAGCGTGCCCGTGGTCGCGTCGTGGTCCTCCTCCCCGACGGTGAACCGCACGGTGCCGGACAGGATGTAGAAGCCCTCGTCGTGCTGGGCGTGGCGGTGCTGCGGCGGTCCCTGGGTGTGCGGGGCGAGGACGGACTCGGCGATCGCGAGGCGCTGCCCGGTGTGGCTGCCGTCCTCCAGGACGCGCATGTGCGTAGTGCCCAGAACGATCGTCTCGCCATCACCGGGACCCGCCACCCACACCACGGGGTCGGCTTGCGGCACGTTGGTCTCTGCTTCTTCGGCCATGCTCACAATTGCACCGCCCGGGGCCTGCCGGTGTCCAAGACCCATCCCGCAGCGCCGATACCCTGCGGGTATCGTTGCAGCATGGAGCTACGGACCCTGCGCTATTTCGTGGCCGTTGCCGAGGAACTCCACTTCGGCCGGGCGGCCACCCGACTGCACATGAGTCAGCCGCCGCTGAGCCGGGCGATCAAGCAGTTGGAGGCTGATGTCGGGGCCCTGTTGTTCGCCCGCTCGCCCACGGGCGTCACGCTCACTCCGGTGGGCGCGGTGCTGCTCGATGAGGCGCGGGTCCTGCTCGACCATGTCGACCGCGTCCGTGTCCGCGTGAGCGCGGCGGCCGGCTTCGCGACCATCACCGTCGGCATCCTGGGCGACGGCACCGACCCGGGAGTGTCCAGGCTGGCCGCCGCCTACCGCCGAACCCACCCCGGCATCGACATCCGCATCCGCGACACCGATCTGACCGACCCGACGTGCGGGCTGCGCGCCGGACTGGTCGACGTCGCCCTGACCCGGGCGCCGTTCGACGAGACCGCCCTGACGGTGCGTGTGCTGCGAACCGATCCGGTCGGCGTGGTCCTGCGCGCCGACGATCCGCTGGCCCGCCGCGACCGGCTGCGGCTGGCCGAGCTGAGCGACCGCCGCTGGTTCCAGTTCCCGCAGGGCACCGACCCCATCTGGCAGTCGTACTGGAACGGCGGCTCGCCGCGCGAGGGCCCGGTGGTGCGCGCCGTTCAGGAATGTCTGCAGGCCGTGCTGTGGAACGGCACGGTCGGCCTGGCCCCGCTCGGACACGACCTGCCCGCAGAGTTGGCAGTGCTACCGCTGACCGACATCGCGCCGAGCCGAGTGGTGGCGGTGTGGAACGAAGGTGACACCAACCCGTTGATCCGATCCTTCATCGAGATCGCGACAGCCGCATACCGCCACTGAGCGCCGACAGCCGGTGCTGCCGGTGCTCGTGAACAATTCGAACACAGCGGCCCTCGGAACTGCTTCCCGAAGTGGTGAACATCTGCTGTCTCTTCTCGGTTCTGGCACACATTCCGTGGGGACGATCAGAGGCGTTCTGGAACGGTGGCGTCTCGTCATCTGGGACCGTGGTGCGGTGTGATGACCTCATAGCGGCGCTGTTTCCGCATTTCAGGACGGTTCTGGTGGACCACGGCCTGGAACTGGTCTTCGGCGATCCGATCTTCGTCACTTGTCCGTCCGGCTTCCACGATCCGGTCTTGCGACCTCCGTCGCCCGACGAGCTCCTGAAAGTCACTCGTCAGCTCGGGGAGAAGCCGCCCATCGTGGTCGCCTTCGAAGCCGACGCCGGCGGGCAGGAGCCGGTCTGCCTCATCGCCGCGGAGCGCCTCAGCATCGTCCAGGAAACGGTTCTGCGGTACTGGCGCGAGGACGCAGGACCCGGTCAGCGGTTCGCTCCCTGGGTGTCGTCCTCAGGCCAGTAGATGTACTGGGCTATGCGGCCGCTGTGCTGACCTCAGCAGTCGGTGCTGGGAAGGCCAGTGCCTCGTCATGTGGATGGTGCTGCTGGAGACAGTGGTAGAGCTGGCCGATCATGCGGTTGAAGAGGTTGCGCTGGGCGGCGGCGTGCCAGTCCGCGTGGTTGTCGCGTCGTCGCCGGTAGTGGGCTTCGGCGCCGGGTATGGCGGTGATCGCGGAGAAGGCCCAGAGCTAGCCGGCGTGGTTGAGCCGGTTGTTCTTCACCCAGCGTCGGGTGACGGGTAAGCCGAGCCGCCTTGGCCGGTGCCGGGGCCGACTTCAACAACTCGTGCGCCTCGTGCCGGCAGGGTCCATTCTTCCAGGATTCGACGGCTGCGGGAGCGGCCGGGTAGTACTCGCGCAACAGGCATCGCAGCTGGTTGGCGATCTGCTGACGGTTCCACGTAGCGTCCTGCTGAGCACGGGCGAGGACGGCGACGGCGCGGGCCAGGTCACTGTCCTGGGGAAGAGGGCGGTGGGCGTGCATGTCGGTCCTCAGTACGTTGGTCAGAACCCAGAGCATCGCCCGGGTCGGACTTCTTGCGCGAGACCGAATGACGATCGCGGTATCGGGCAGCGGCCATCGGGTTGATCGCGAAGACCTGCCGCTTGCCGGTCCGCAGCACCGTGACCGGCAGGCCTCGGGATGTCTCGAGCGCAACCGGGATCGGGGATTCCTCTGTGTCGCCGTGATCAGCAAGTAGATCCAGTAGGACCTTGTGGCCAGCGGCGTCATCGGTGATGTGCCGCTTGGCCAGTAACTGGCCGCTGTTGCCAACCAGGGCAACGTCGTGCGTACGTTCTGCCCAGATGCCGCAGGCGGAGCGTGAATGGACGGCCCGGTGGGGCGTTTGGCGGCCTTCCGGGCGGCTTCCGCTGATGCCGGAGCAGCGACCCGAACCCCCTTCTTTTCGTCTTCTTGACGATAGCGATGGGTTCCTTTATCGTCGCATTGACGAAATGAAGGGGGTTCGCCATGGCCGACATCACCCGGCGCTTCGGCTGGCGCCATCTGCGCTCCGCGCCCACCACCCACATACGCCACCACAAGCGCGGCCGACTCGCCCACGACGGGCGCGGGCTCAGTTTCTGGTACCGGTCGCTCTCGGCGGCGCTCTCCGAAGTGCCGGTCGACGACCGGGAGCTGGCCATGGCGTTCCACGCCCGTACCTCCGACTTCCAGGACGTCGCCGTACAGGCCACCGTCACCTACCGGATCAGCGACCCGGCCGAAGCCGCGGAACGACTCGACTTCTCCGTCGACCCGGACAGCGGGAGCTGGCGCGGGGCCCCTTTGGAGCAGATCGCCACGCTCCTCACCGAGACCGCGCAGCAGCACGCACTGGACGTACTCGCCCGAACCCCGCTGGCCGCCGCCCTGGTGGACGGCGTCACCTCCGTACGAACGAGCGTCGCCGCCGGTCTCGCCGCCGAGCCCAGGCTCCCGGCCACCGGCATCGACGTGGTGGCCGTGCGGGTCGTGGCGATCCGCCCCGAGGCCGAGGTGGAGCGCGCCCTGCGCACCCCGGCCCGTGAGCAGATCCAGCAGGAGGCGGACCGGGCCACCTACGAACGGCGGGCCGTCGCCGTCGAACGTGAGCGTGCCATCGCCGAGAACGAGCTGGCCAGCCAGATCGAACTGGCCCGCCGCGAGGAGCAGTTGATCGACCAGCGCGGCACCAACGCCCGCCGCGAGGCCGAGGAGAAAGCGGCGGCGGACGGCATCCGGACCGAGACCGAGGCGGCCCGCAAGGTCAGCCTGGCCCGCGCCGACGCCGAGGCGGCACGCGAGACGGGCGCGGCACGCGCCGAGGTCCAGGCCGCCTGGCTGCGCGTCCACGACGAAGCCGCCCCGGGAACCCTGCACGCCCTGGCGGCGACCCGACTGGCGGAGAACCTGCCGCGGATCGAGAGCATCACGCTCTCTCCCGACATCCTCACCGGACTCCTCACCCGCCTCGGACGTCCGGAAGGCGGCACGGGCGCGTGAGCCTGGCCCCGCGGGCGGTCCTCGTGCACCGCAGGACCGAGTACGAGGAACTGCTCGCCCGGCACGGGACGCACGGGCAGGCCGCGTTCTTCCTCTCCAGCCGGGGCCGGTCGATCGACGAGGTGCACCGCCGCCACGAGCGCACCCAGCAGGCCCTGCGCCAGGTGGCGGCGGCCGTGCCCCTCACCTGGCGCAGCTCCCGGGTGGAGCGGGCGGACCTGGACCGCTTCCTGTTCGCGCCGCAGGACGTGGTGGTCGTGATCGGCCAGGACGGCCTGGTCGCCAACACCGCGAAGTACCTGCGCGGACAGCCGGTGGTGGGCATCGACACCGACCCGGGACGCAACCCGGGCGTCCTGGTCCGCCACCGCTGCGCCGACGCGGCCGCCCTGCTGCGTGCGGCGACCGCCGCCGGGAGCCGGGCGGAAGAGCTGACCATGGTCGAGGCCGTCGCCGACGACACCCAGCGCCTCCTCGCGCTCAACGAGATCTACCTGGGCTCGCCCGGCCACCAGACGGCCCGCTACCGCCTGGACGCCGACGCCGACGCCGACGCCGACGCCGACCAGGGCCCGGGCGAGGCCCAGGCGTCCTCCGGGGTGCTGGTGGGCACCGGCACGGGCGCCACCGGCTGGCTGCGCTCCCTGTGGCAGGAGCGCGACAGCCCCGCGCAGCTGCCCGCACCCTGCGAGCGGCGGCTCCTGTGGTTCGTACGGGAGGCCTGGCCCTCTCCCACGACCGGAACGACGAAGGTCGCCGGCGAACTGGGGCGCGGCCAGGGACTGCGGCTGACCGTGGAGTCGGACCGGATGGTGGTGTTCGGTGACGGGATGGAGGGCGACGCCCTGGAACTGACCTGGGGGCAGAGCATACGACTGGGCATCGCGGGAACGTCGCTGCACCTGGTGACGTGAGAGCCCGGCCCGACCGGCTGTCGGCACCGCGGACTGTGCCGGAGGCCGGGGTGCGACCGGCGGCCCGGCCCCGGAGGTACGCAACGGCCCATTCCTGGAGGGACACCAGCCATCGACACCATCACCCCCGACCGGGCCGCGCGGCCCCGCCGGACGAGCGGGGCAGGCAAGCTGCTGCTGGGCGCCGCGGTAGGCATCACGTCGACCGCCGTGCTGTTGACGGTCCTCTGGTGGCCGCGCACCGAGGTCACGTACCGCGACAGCGCCCCGGCGGCCGTGACCTACGCCGACCGGTCACCGCACTTCCTGTCGCTGACGCACGAACACACCCTGTCCGGCCGACACTCGTACCGGATGCTGGTCGGCCGGGGCACCGGAGGGACGTACGGACACTGGCTGGACATCGACCCGGCCCTGGGAGCGGAGGGCATCGAGTCCACCACGTGGACGGAGGCCGGGCTCCGTGTCCGGTTTCCGACCGGCCACGAGGTGTTCGTCCCGGCCCGCACGTTCATGTTCGGCAGGTAGCCGCACCCCGGCCCCGCCGGAGCGCCGGCCGGGGCTTGGCCGGCGGGGGGTTGAGGGGCGGACCGGGCACGATCCGGAACGAGTGGATCAGCGCGTTCACGATGACCTCGCCGACGAACAGCGCAGTCGGGTTCCACGACGCTCTTCGAGCGGATCGTCCTTCACGGCGCCGCCGAACAGCCACGTGTCGCGAGTGCGGCGGCCCGTCCGGGGGTGAGCTCGGAGAAGGTCTGCACCCCTGGCCCGGCCGGATGTCGCGGCGAACCGTGCTGCGCCCACACCGCGACGGCACGATCGGCTCGCTCACCTTCGAGGGCACCTCCGGTCGCCGCGCACCCAGCTCCCCGGCGTCCTTGCGAGCCAGAGCCAGAGCCAGAGCCAGAGCCCGGGTCCCTGTCCCCGGTGGCGGGATCCTCTGAACGGAGCTCGTGGCAGGAGTGGCCGAGCGCGGGGGTGGCTGCGTACGGGCTCGCTCGTGAATCAGTAGCGCGGCGGGCCTTTGTAATCGGGCGCGTGGAGTACCGTGAAAAGGGTTCGGCAGGATCCGTGACGTTGCCGGATCCCTCCGCGACCCGGACGCCCTGCCCCAGCCACCCCCCCCGGCTGGGGGCAGGGCCCGGCCCCGACCGGCCTCTCCCCCCCCTGGCCGGTCGGGGCCCCTTTTCGCATGCTTCGCCGACGCTACGGTGCGGGTTCGTGGACGACGGTGGTGGTGCAGTCCTCGGCGAGGCCGAGGAGGCCTGGTGCTCGTCTCGTCGACGGCCAGGTCCCAGCGCAGCTTCGTACCGACCCAGGTCGCCGTCCAAGGCGATGACAGGCGCCTGCGTTCCCCTGGGGGAGGCGTGCGCGGCCTGTCCGACGGGTCCGCTCGACAGCGATGTGCGCCCGCTCGGAGGCGGTACCCGGCTCACCTACGACGGCAGGAGCGGGACGCTCGACCGCTGGACCGAAGCGCTGAGGTCCGGTCCGAGGTCGTCGGATTCCTCAGTCCTGGACGCATCCGTTCGTGCTCCTCGGGCCGAAAGGAACGGGGATACGAAAGCCTCCGCGTCCGGAGCTGCGCCGGGCACGGGCCGGTGCGGACGAGGAGTGGTGGCGATGGCAGGTGGCCCCGGCTGGCGGGTCGGGCCTGACGGCGGTCGACCGAAGGGGCGGTCCTGCACACATATCGGGCTCCTGCCGGCGTCCGAGCTGTCGCTGCCGGCCCCGCCGGTCGGCTGCGCGGACTGTTTGTCGCGCGGCTGGAGCTGGGTGCGGCTGCGCTGGTGCGTGACGTGTGGCCACGTCGGATGCTGTGACAGCTCGCGGGGTCTGCACGCCCATGACCACCATGTGCTGAGCGGACACCCGGTCGTCCTGTCCCTGGCGCCCGACGAGGACTGGGCCTGGTGCTTCACCGACGAGGTCTTCCTCGTTCGGTCCGGTCACGGCGGATCGGGGCTGGCACGGTCGCAGCCGCGCTAACCGCGGTGGACTGTGGCCGCGGAAGGCAGTTTGTCGGCCACGGCGTCGGCCAGCCTGTCGAATTCGGGGCGCAGGAAGGGTGTGGCCAGGCGTGCCCATCCCTTGAACCGCAAGGACGCCGTGTAGCCGAGGAGCGTGGTCGTGGCCGAGCGGGCCCGGAAACTCAGGTCATCGGTGGCCGTGACGGTCTTGTTCTCACCGACGAACAGCAGCCGATCCGGCTGTTTGGAGACGAGCCGGTAGAGCAGGTCGCTGGTGCGGCCACGAAAGCGCGAAGTGTTCTGCCACGTGGTTCCCTGCTGTACCGGTCCTGCACCGACCTGCACGCACCGCACCGTGCCTGGGTCCCATTCCTCGGTTCGGGAGAAGTCCTCCAGGTAGGCAACCAGATCGTTGAGAGGAAGCCCGACGAGGATGTCCCTCCGGACGGTGATCGTCACAGCCGGCCCCTTACCGGCCCCGTGAGGCCGAATCGATGTTCCGCAGACGTATTGCTTCCCCGCGGGAGCCGCGGATGGATGCACGACCGACGGTCGGGTCCGTGAATATCCCAGGGGAGGGCCGAGGGCCGAGGGCGGGAGGGCTGAGGACGCGAGGGCGGAATCGGAGGACGCTCCCGCCATCCGTGCCGTTTGCCGTTTCCTGCCGAGCGTGTGGTCCTGGTTGTGGTGTGAACCCAGGCGGTGGGCCGGCGCCTGCACAACGGGTCCGCCCCGACCGGGGTCCGCAGGCGGCCACAGGAGCGAGGCCCGGGCCGACCGGCAGATGCCTGACGGAGCGACACTTCCCGCTGTCGGAGGACAAGGCGTGTGAGGCCTCACACGGAACCCGTCCAGGGCTCCGGCGCAGATCCCGGGGAGCCATCGCGCGGTGCCACCTCGGCGCTCGATTGCGAGGACCGCGCATCGATGCCCGGTGCGACGCGACAAGGGGGGTGGGGAGCCGGATGGCCGATGAATGGCTGATGGGCGACCGGAACGGAAAGAGTTTTCCGCAATCGCCTATCGAATGACAGTTCGCTGGGAATGCTGCGTGTGTTCTCCCGCCCGGTCCGACGCCCCCGTACGGCGTCGCCCGGGCGGGCCTTCCGTTCTGAGCCCTCGGGAGGTACTACGCCATGCAGTCGTCCCCCACTCCCTCGCCGGCCCCCAGCCGCCGCGAAATCCTCACCGGCCTCGGCCTGGCCGCCGCCACCCCGCTCGTCCTCGGCATCACCACCCGCCCCGAACGCCCACCCGCCCCGGTCGGCCCGACGGTCCTGCTGCGCGGCGCCTCCCTCGTACTCACCATGGACCCGGCGGCGCCGAGGCCCTGGGGATCAGCGACCGGACCGGCTCCCTGACCCCCGGAAAGCGGGCCGACGTCGTGGTCGTCGACCCGGCCGCCCTGAACTTCGCGCCACGCTTCGACTGGATCGGCCAGACCGTCTTCAACGGGCGGCCCGAGAACGTCGAGGCCGTGTTCGTGGACGGGCGGCCGCTGAAGTTCGGCGGCCGGCTCGTCGGCGTCGACACGGAGCGCGTCGTACGGGAGGCGGAGACGGCCGCGACCCGACTGCGCGCGGCCGGGTAGACCACGCCGCCCCCTCACAAGCGTCCAGGCCGGCGCCACGGGGTCAGCCCACCGCGTCCCAGGCCCGGCGCCACCTGGTCAGTCCACCGCGTCCCACGCCCTCATCGGACCGTCCAGCCAGGCGGGTGGCAGCTCGGCGGCGTCCCACTCCTCCCGCAGTACGGCCGCCCGCGTGGCGAGCCGCTCCAGCACGGCGACGCTGGTGGCGGAGTGCAGAAGGGAGTAGCGGCTGTGGATGGCGGTGGTACTGCCGGGCCCGTACTCCAGGTACAACCGCGCCAGACGGGCCCGGTGGGCTGCGGCGAAGTCCGCCAACCGGCCGGCGTACCGGGCCCTCTGCCGGGGGGTCATCGTGCCGAGGACGGCACGCAGCACCTCCTCGGTGACCTCGGGATCGAGGTCGGAGACGGCGGTGAAAGTGAGGTAGAGCGGGGTGACGGCCGCCTTCGCCTGCTCCACCTCGATCCGCCCGACCGGCGCCCGGGCGGCCGAAGCGGCGCCCGGTCCGTCGGGGTCGACGGTCTGCCGCAGTGCCCGTTCGGCGATCCCGCCGAGCTCCTCGGTGACGGCACGGGCACCGTCCAGCCAGCCCGACTCGTACGGCTCGCCCTTGTCACCCGGTACGGACCCGCCCAGCGCGCCGAGCTCCTCGCACGCGCCGGCCAGGGCCCCCGCCTCGACCAGGGCGATCAGGCCCTCCGCGTCGTCGGCGAAGACCCCCGCCCGGCCGAGCAGCTGGAGCAGCGTCCTCTTCGCGTTCAGGACACTGACCGAGTCCAGCTCCTGCCGGTTCTCCTCGGCGGCATGCATCGGATCCTCCTCATCGCACGGGCCAGCGGTGCGGTGTGCCGGCCTGCGGCCCACCCTTGTACGGTTCAACGCGCGATGGGGCCGCCGTGATCCCTGCGGAAGCCCTACTGCCCGACGACTGCATCCGTTCAGCGCAACGAGCGCCTCGACCGACTGCAGGGCGCCCAGTGCTCGTTGACCAGGACCGGCGCGGCTCCTCCCCGCGGCGGGGCGGGTCGGGCCCAGAACGAGCAGGAACCCCACCGCCGTGTCGCGCAGTTCGCCCCGCCACGCGTCGGTGGGCGCGTGGCGACCGGCGCCGACCAGGAGCGCGTCCTGGCCGGTGAAGGACGCGCAACGCCGCCCCGGCGATCCGCTCCAGCATGACACGGGAGCGGGCCATGCCCTCCTCGGGCTGCAGGATCCGCGCGTTCGGAAGGTGTGCGATCAGGTCGGGGTGGTGCAGCGCCCACTCCAGGACGGACGCGCCGAGGTACCCGCCCACGGTGTGGACCTCGTCGCCGGTGCCCCTGCGGTGGGGTCTCGCGGTGGACGAGCTGCTCACGCGGACCGGGGCTGTGCCCTTCATAGCCCGACCGGCGCAATACGAGGCAGTGCGCGGGCTGTCTGCGGGGAACCGGCCGCGGCGGGGCCGACACTTCCCCCGACAGCGACCGTCCGAGCTCCAGGAGTGACCGTGGGCCGCAAGCGTCCGGTATCCCGTCGTGGCAGGAAGCCGCTCCTGGCCCTGGCAGCCTGTGCTCTTGCTGCCGGGAGCGCGCTCCCGGCAGCTCCTGACGCGTCGGCCTCGGACGGGAAACCCGGCTGCATCTCCACGCCGGAGGCCTACCGTGAGGCATGGGAGGCGCGCGAGGTCCACTGTGTCGCGCCGTCGCTGTTCGCCACCACCCACGCCCGTAGCGGTACATCGCTGTACCCCGGAGGCTTCCGGTACGCGTGGGCGGGCTCCCACACCAACCTGGAGCACTACCTGAAGCTGCGCCAGCGGTACGGCGACACCCCCGCGAAGGTCGGCATCGGCATCCTCTCGTACGTCGGATACCCCGGGCTCACCACCTGGTCCACCCCGACGGACCTCGCCGTCTACACCCTCCCGCGGGGGTTCCGGGCCCAGGTGCCCGCCTTCGAGACGTGGTTCCGGCTGCTCGACGAGGAGTCCGGCGACACAGGGGCGTATCCGCTCGCGGGCCAGACACGCCTCGCCTACGCGTACTCCCGGCTCGGCCCGCACCAGGACGTCGTCGACGCGTTCCAGTCGGTGACCGGCTGCAACCGGACCGCCCTGCTCCAGGGCGAGGACGTGTCCGCGGAGATCGGCTGCAACACGGCCTTCCTCGAGGCGCTGGCGGCCGCCGGACCCTCCCCGTACACCACCGGCGACTCCGCATCGTGCTTTCGGAACTTCGCGACGCGCTACAAGGGTCCCAAGAACGCCGCCGCGCTGCGTGGCGTCCTGTACCAGTGCCAGGACGCGGGGTTCCTCAACACCGGTGTCGGAATCGGTTACAACACGTACGCGAACCCCTTCGTCTGCAAGCCGGCCCGCGATCAGTCGGTCCTCCAGCGGTACACCGGCAGGGAGTTCATCGTCCCCAACTCGACGTTCGACCGGCTGCCGAGCCACGTCGACATCGCACTGGACCTCGGCGAGCCCTCCCAGCGCGGCTTCCTGGACTCCGGATACTGCTGAACCCGGACCCCGGTCACCGACCTGTCCGCGTCCTGCGGACCTCCGCGACCACCCGGTGGACGATCCGCAGGAGTTCGTCCGCCCACCCGCCGCTGGACGAGGCGGACATCGACCTCTCCGGACCGCTCGCCGACGGGACCGCACACTCGCCCGTCGTCCGCGACGCCGAGGTACCGCTGCCGGAGCGTAGGCCGCGCGCCTGGTTGAGATCGGCGACCAGCTGAACACCACCGCCGCGAAGACGCACAACCAGTCCCTGGTCTTTCGGATCATGGCGGGTCGGCGACGCCTGGCAGGGTCGTGCCGCGGAGCGAGGGTGGGAGTGTGCGGCGCGCAGCACCCTGGCGGCGCCGCGGAGGGCGGCGGTGTGCGGTGCCGGGACCACGCGCAGGGGTGTCCGCAGCGTGTCGGTGAGCCGGTGGGCGAGGTCGGGGACCGGTACGCCGCCGCCGGCCAGGAGCACGCCTCGGCTCAGGGCGTCGGCGGCGAGTCCCGTGAGGTCCTGGCGGACCATCGAGGTGATCATGAGGGCGACCGTCTCGCTGATCCTCCGTGCGGCGCCGGTGCCGCAGGCCGGATCGGCGGTCCCCAGGGCGGTGCAGCGGGCGTCGACGACGGCGCCCTCGCCGAGGAGGACCACTTCGGTGAGGTGGGCGCCGATGTCCACGACGAGCAGCGGCCGCGCGAGGTCGGCGTCCGCGGCGAGGGCGATGGCGCGGGCGGCGGGCACGGTCAGGACGGCCCGCGGGCGCAGGGCCCGCACGGCGGTGCGGGCACGTTCCCGGTGGGCGGGGCCGTCCAGGACGGGTGTGGTGACCATGACCAGAGGGCGGGTGAGACGGGGCAGGCGGGGGCCGAGAAGCCGGTCCAGCATCTGGGCCGTACCGGCTGCGTCCACGATCGCACCGCGCCGGCCGGGGTGCGCCGGCCTTGCCCCGGTGAGGGTGACGGTGGGTACGTCCAGGATCATCCCCTGTCCCGCGACCCAGGCGCGGGTGCGGACGCCGCCCAGTTCCAGGGCCACACCGCAGCACTGTCGGCACAGCGGCCAGGGCCGGTGACCGGCACGAGAGGTTGCGGTATCGGTGAAGGGACCGCCGGCGGTCATCGCCCGGCCTCCCGTACCTGCTGGCATCGGGTGCAGTAGCGTGCCTGCGGCACGATCATCAGGCGCTCGCGGTCGATGGGCCGCCGACACAGGTGACAGACGCCGTAGCAGCCGTTCGCGATGCGGAGCAGTGCCGCCCGGACGTCGACGAAGACCATGTACGCGGAGGCGGCGAGCGCCAGACGCACCTCGGCCTGGTGGTCCGGAGCCGGGTCCGCGGCGGTGAGCTTGCGCAGTTGTTCCTGACGGAAGAGGAGTTGCTCGCGCAGGTTCTCCCGCAGCGCGGCGATGTCCGCCGGCGACAGGTGAGTGGTCTGCCGGGCAATGGTCCGGTGTTTCACGCTTTCACCCCTGGTGAGCAGGGCAGGGCAGGACGGGCGGCCCGGGCGGGTCGGCGTCACGTGGCGGCGCGGTGCTGGCAGGGAACGCAGTACCGCGTGTAGGGGAGGATCTCCAGGCGTTCCGCGGGGATGGACGTGGAGCAGGCCAGGCAGGTGCCGTACGAGCCGTCCTCGATCCGGGCGACGGCGGCGTCGATCTCGGCAATGACCCGGTTGTTGGCCTCGGTCTGAGTAGCGACGAGGTGGCCTTCCCTGCTCGGGCCGCTGTCGAGGGCGCGCAGTTGCAGGGCGCGGCTGCTCCGGGCGTCTTCGAGGCGTTGGCGCGCGTCGGACGGGGCCAGTCGTCCGGGGCGGGGTCGGGCGGAGGATGCAGTCGGGGAGGTGTCGGAGGGCACTGGGTTCCTTTCGTCGCCGCCGTTGGACGGGGCGGTTGCCCGGTCTCGGTCAGCTCGACCCTGCCCGCCCCGCGATCGGAAGGCCATGGGGCGCACGCCCCATTTACCCGTTCGCCGGGCCGTCACGGTTGATCGGGCATATGACCTTCGATATGGGGCGCAGCACCCATAGACAACCAGTTATATCGAAGACACAGTGGGCTGGATTGGATAGCAATCCAAGACCATCCGTCGGGCTGTGCGGGAGTGACGGACAGGACACAGAGCCGGGTCCGGACCGCAGGAAGAGTGGGAGGTTTTCGTGTCGCTGTTCTGGCGGATCTTCGGGCTGAACGCCATGGTGCTGGGCATCGCGACGGCGCTGCTCCTATGGGCGCCGGTGACCGTCTCGGTGCCGGTGCTGCTGACCGAGGCGGTCGTGCTGGTGGGCGGTCTCGCCGTCATGCTGGTCGCCAACGCCGCGCTGCTGCGCTGGGGCCTGGCTCCGCTCGGCAGGCTGGCCGGGCTGATGCGCACCGTCGACCTGCTGCGTCCGGGACAGCGGCTGCCCCTGCCCGGGGCCGATGGCGGAAGCGGAAGCGGAAGCGGAAGCGGAGGGGGAACCGGAACCGGACGCGGACGCGGAAGCACGAGCGGCGGCGGCGAGATGACCGAGCTGATCCGCACCTTCAACGCCATGCTGGACCGCCTGGAGCACGAACGCGCCACCTCCAGCGCCCGGGTGCTGCTCGCCCAGGAGGCAGAACGCCGGCGCATGGCCCAGGAGCTGCACGACGAGGTCGGGCAGAGCATGACCGCCGTCCTCCTGGTGCTGGGACGCGCGGCGAGCGCGGCGGACGAGCCGCTGCGCGAGGAACTGCAGCAGGCACGGGAGGTGACCCGCGACAGCCTGGACGAGGTCCGGCGCCTGGTGCGCCGCCTGCGCCCCGGCGTCCTGGACGACCTGGGGCTGCTCAGCGCGCTGAGCTCCCTCACCCAAGACTTTGCCACCCACAGCGGCCTGAGCATCGTGAGGCGTTTCGACAAGGACCTGCCCGACCTGGAGCGGGAGATCGAGCTCGTGCTGTACCGGGTGGCTCAGGAGAGCCTGACGAACGTGGTCCGTCACGCGGACGCCCGGCGCATCGAAGTGAGCCTGCTCCGCGACGGCGAGACGGTGGTGCTGGAGGTTGCCGACGACGGCCGCGGCATCGCGGCCGTTCACGAGGGTGCCGGGATCCGAGGCATGCGCGAACGCGCCCTGCTCGCCGGAGCCGCCCTCCATGTCACCTCCACGCCCGGTGCGGGCACCCGGATCCGCCTCGCCACCCCCCTTGCCAGGGAGCCTTGACCATGCCCGACCCCGCCCCTCCTCCCGATCCCGTCTCTCCTCCCGATCTCGCCCTTCCTCCCGACGCGGCCCCTCCTCCCGAACCCGTCTCGGCCCCCGCAGCGCCCTCTCCCCGCACCGGGCCGATCCGTATCCTGCTCGCCGACGACCACACCCTCGTGCGTCGCGGCGTACGCCTGATCCTCGACCAAGAGCCCGACCTGCGGGTCGTCGCCGAAGCGGGGGACGGCGCGGAAGCCGTCCGCGCGGCCCGCAACGAGGACATCGACCTGGCCGTCCTCGACATCTCCATGCCCCGGCTCACCGGACTCCAGGCAGCCCGCGAACTGGTCCTGCTCAAGCCGAACCTGCGGATCCTGATGCTCACCATGCACGACAACGAGCAGTACCTCATCCAGTCGCTCAGGGCCGGCGCCTGCGGGTACGTACTGAAGTCCGTCGCCGACCGCGACCTGGTGGGTGCCTGCCGGGCCGCGATGCGCAACGAGCCGTTCCTCTACCCCGCCGCGATCAGCGCCCTGGTGCGCAGCCATCTGGACCGGGCGGCGAGCGATGCGGCCGGCCCCGGGGATCTCCTGACGCCGCGCGAGGAGGAGGTGCTGAAGCTGGTCGCGGAGGGCCATTCGTCGAAGGACATCGCCCACATCCTGTTCATCAGCGTCAAGACCGTGCACCGCCACCGGGAGAACCTGATGCACAAGCTCGGTCTGCGAGACCGGCTGGCGCTGGCCCGGTACGCCATTCGCGCCGGACTCATCGAAGCCTGATCTCCGGCCACTCGCCGTCCCCACCGTCCCGCGTGCCCTGCCCGCACCTGCTCGGTGACGCCGCGCGTTCCCCTGTGCCATTTCGCACGTCGACACCCGGAAAGGGGCGGTACATGGATCCGGCACCCGGCGCCGCCCCGGCCGCTCCCCACCGGCTCGTGGCGGCGCTGGCGCTGCTCCTGGCCGTCCTGCTGACGGCGACCGCCACGAGGAGCGGGCCCGGCGTCCAGACCCCGGTGGCCCGTTCGACGGCAGCGGCAGCGGCCGCGGAGACGACGCCCGAGGACCGTGACCGCGCCCTTGACCGCGCCCTTGACCGCGACATTGACCGTGCCCGTGTTGAGGCCCGTCCCGGCGACGGGGAGCCCACCGCCTGTCCGACTCAGGCACGTCCCCGTCCCGCACACGCCGGCGAGCGGCCCTCCCCGCCGGATCCCCGAACCGGGGGAATGTGCCGTGCCGCCGCCGCGGCGACCACCGGCCCGTGCGTGCCGCTACCCACCCGCCCTCTTCTTCCGGGCGGCCGGACCGCTCAGGACAGCGGACGGTCACCTCCCGCGCCTCCAGGCACGTGACGACACCCCCTTCCCCCGGTCGCGGCACCGATAACAGCCACCGCGACCCGCTTGCCAGGAGACAGACCTCTCTTGAAACGTCACACACGTCAAAGCCGTACGCTGCGCCTGCGCACGCTGCTCGCCCTCGCGATCATCGCCGGTTCGCTCGCCCTTGCCCTCACCACGCCGATCCGCCTGGGACTCGATCTGCGCGGCGGCACCCAGATCGTCCTGGAGACCCGCTCCACCCCCACCGCTCCTGCTGGCCGCGAAGCGACCGACCGCACGCTGGAGGTCTTGCGCGGCCGTATCGACGCGCTCGGCCTCGCCGAACCCACCCTCGTCCGCTCCGGCGACCACCGCATCATCGTGGAACTGCCCGGCGTCCAGGACCCGAAGAGAGCCGCGGACGTACTCGGCCGCACCGCACAACTCACCGTCCACGAGGTACGCGGAACTGCAGCCGATCCCTCCGCCACCGACACTCCACGCGCCGAGCCGGGCGCGGAACGCGTTCTGCCCGACGCCTCCGGGCAGCTCTTGCGGTTGAAGACCGCCGGCCTGACGGGAACGGACGTCAAGGGCGCGGATGCCCGGTTCGACCGGCAGGGCGGCGCCGGATGGCACGTCACCATCGACTTCACCGACCGGGGCGGCGACGGGTGGACGCAGGCCACCGCCGCGGCCGCCTGCCACGGGGACGGCGACCCCCGGCGCCGTATCGCCATCGTCCTCGACGACCAGATCATCTCCTCGCCGCAGGTCGGACCGGCCGTCCCCTGCGGAGGCGGCATCTCCGGCGGATCCACCCGGATCACCGGCGCCTTCGGCGAATCCGAAGCCCGGGAACTCGCCCTCCTCATCTCCGGCGGCGCCCTTCCCGTGCCGGTCGAGACCATCGAACAGCGCACCATCGGCGCCGGCCTCGGCGATGCGGCGATCAGGGCCGCGGCTCTGGCCGCAGCCATCGGCAGCGCACTGATCGCGCTGTTCGTCATGGCCGTGTACCGCCTCATGGGCCTGCTCGCCACGATCGCCCTCGCCGCGTACGGCCTGATCTCCTACGCCGCCCTGGCCGCCCTCGGTGCGACCCTGACCCTGCCCGGCCTCGCCGGATTCCTCCTGACCATCGGAATGGCCGTGGACGCCAACGTCCTTGTCTTCGAACGCGCCCGGGAGGACTACGCAGCCCGCGGCCGCCCCAGTCCGCGCGCGGCCCTCACCGCGGGATTCCGCGGGGCGATGAGCGCCATCGCCGACTCCAACATCACCACACTCATCGCCGCCGGCCTGCTGTTCACATTCGCCTCCGGTCCCGTCCGCGGCTTCGGCATCACCCTCGGCATCGGCGTCCTGGCCTCCGTGATCAGCGCCCTGCTGATCACCCGGGTACTGGCCGAATACGCGGCGAACCGCCGCTGCGTACACCGTCGTCCCCGTATCACGGGGATCGCGGGCAGCGGGTGGGTACGCGACCGCCTGCTGCGCCGCAGTCCCCACCTGATGCGGCGTCCGCGCCGCTGGCTGGCCGCCTCGGCCGCGCTCCTGGTCCTCAGCGCGTCCGGCATCCTCCTCCGCGGGCTCGACTTCGGTATCGAGTTCACCGGCGGCCGCCTCATCGAGTACGGCACCAGCCGTCCCGTCGATCCCGATCTGGCACGCACCGCACTCGCCGACGCCGGGTTCCCCCGCGCGCTCGTCCAGTCCTCCGGTGCCACCGGGTTGGCGGTCCGGTCCGAGAACCTCACGGACGGCGAAGCGGCCACGGTCGCCACGACCATCGGCCGGCTCGGCGGCGGCACCGAGGTGATCCGCGACGAGCTCATCGGGCCCACCCTCGGCGAAGAGCTGCGCCGCAACGCCATCGTGGCACTCTGCCTCGCGCTCGGCGCCCAACTCGTCTACCTCGCACTGCGGTTCCGCTGGACCTTCGCCACCGCGGCCGTCGGCGCGCTCGCCCACGACGTGCTCATCCTCACCGGTGTGTTCGCCTGGCTCGGCAAACCCGTCGACGGCGTCTTCCTGGCCGCCCTCCTCACCGTCATCGGCTATTCGGTCAACGACTCCGTCGTCCTCTTCGACCGCGTCCGCGAGCTCTTCGCCCGCGACCGCACCGGATCGCCGTCCCGCCTCACGAACCGGGCGATCCTCCAGACCCTGCCCCGCACCGTCAACACCGGGATGGGCGCGGCACTGGTCCTGCTGTCCCTCGCCCTGCTCGCAGACGACTCCCTCACCGATTTCGCCCTCGCCCTGCTCATCGGCCTCGCCGTCGGCACGTACTCCTCCGTTTTCACCGCGGCCCCTCTCATCATCGAACTGGGCCCGTCCGAGAAGACGCGGAGGACACCGCGGCCGTTCAAGAAGAACGCTCCGGACTGGTACGAGGAAACGTACGAGCGACAGCGCACGGCACATTCTCACGACGAAGCCGGGTCGAGCACGGGATCGCTCACCTCAAGAACAGGAGGCGAGCTCTCGCCCGGCACCTCGGCCGCCGCGAGCACATGAGCGACCCCCTCCAAGCCGTCGCCGGTCTCCTGTCCCACCAGCAGACCGCGAACCAGATCTCGACTCGGCAGAGGTGAACAACGACCCATGCGCGGTTCTCGACATCTCACCGCCCACCGCTCACCGCTCACCGCTCACCGCCCACCGCCCACCGCCCACCGCCCACCGTGCACGAGGTCGACGGTGCCGCGCGCTAGCAGGAGCGCGGAGTGGAAGAGCCTTTACGGGCTGACGACGGCCGGCAGGTAGACGCCCCCGGTGTACGCAGGGGCTTGTCAAGTCCCGAAAGGTCGCGGCATGACCCAGGCGCGGGGGAGGGGGCTTACTCAGGAGATGGACGCACGCGTAGTGGGTGGTTCCCGCCCAGGTGTTTCCAGAGTTCCAGATTTCCAGGTTCCACCTCCGGGATGTGGAGGCGTTGACGGTAAGGAAGGAGTGAGCGCATGCCGACCACCATGGTTTGCCCGCCGCCCTGTGTCGGGGGGCGAGCATCGTGAATTCCCTGCCTCCTTCATCCGAGCGTCCCACTGGCCCGCCGCCCGGCCCGTTGTCGGGCCAGGGCGGGCATGCAGAGCCCCCGCCCCCGCCCCCGCCGCCCCCTCAGCCACCAGTAGGTCCTCCGCCCCCCTCAGGGCCCCCGTCGGGGCCTCTTCAGGTCTCTCCCAGCGGGTCTTCGCTGCCGCTGCCGGGCGGTGGCGGGCCGGTTCGCAGGTGGCGATCACGCAAAGCCGTGCTGAGTGCGAGTACGGCGGTGGCCGTGCTGTCGGTTGTGGCGCTCAGTCTTACCCTGCTGGGCGGAAACACCGCGGCGGGCGGTGAGGTCTTCCTCCAGGCCGCCCCGGAGGCCGGCCCCGACCCCTTCACCCCATCGACGGCCACACCGGCCGAGAACGCCGCCAAAGTCACGCCTATGACCGCGGGCGTGAACGCGAAGGACGCTACGACCACCACGGGCGGTGCGCGCACGCTCGAGATCGACGGCGGCTATCCAGGCCTGTACGGCGGAACACGCAACGTCGCGAGCTGTGACGTCGAGAAACAGATCCGGTTTCTCACGCAGCACCCGGACAAGGGCAGGGCGTTTGCCGTCTCGTCGGGTATCCGGCAGCCCGAAATTCCCTCGTACCTGCGGTCGCTGACGCCCGTGCGGCTGGGTTGGGACACCAGAGTCACCAATCACGGATACCGCAACGGCGCGCCCACCAGCTACCAGGCGGTCCTGCAGGCCGGCACTCCCGTGCTGGTCGACGGGCGGGGTGTGCCCCGGGTCCGCTGCGCCTGCGGCAACCCCTTGAATCCGCCCGTCGCGGTCAGGGGCAGGCAGACGTACAACGGCGCGAAGTGGTCCTCGTTCCGGCCCTCAGGCCTCGTCGCGGTCAAGCCCGCGGTGAAGCCGGTGAAGACCGTCACGGTCTTCGACCAGGACCGGAAGGGATGGTACGAGCGCTCGAGCGGAGCGGCGGAGGGCAAGCACGACCGCGAGGTCCCGCCCCCGAAGGGCCAGACCCCCGGCTCCGCCTACCCGGTCCTGCCGGCCGCCCACCCGGGATCGGCCCAGCCACCCCCGCGCGCAACCCCGAACCGGACCCCGGGCAACCCCCCGGGCCCGGTGCCGAACCAGACCCGGGGCAGCGCCACCGACCAGGCGCCGGGCCAGCCCCCCGGGAACGCCCCCGCTCAGAGCCCGGGCAAGGACCCGGGCCAGAAGCCGGGCAACGTCCCGGGCCAGAAGCCGGGCGATGCCCCCGACCAGACCTCCGGGAGGGTACCGACCCGCACCCCAAGCCATAAGCCGGGCGAGAACCCGGACGAGGTATCACAGAAGGTCCCTGGACAGGAGCCCGGCAAGGCGCCCGGGCAGGAATCCGGAACGCCCCCGGGCAAGGCACCCGAAAGGGTGCCGGGCAAGGATCCGGGCCAGAAGCCGGACGAGAACCCGGGAAAGGAGTCGGGCCAGGAGCCCGGCAAGGTGCCCGGACCGGACGCGGGTGAGAAGTCCGGCCAGGCTCCCGGGAGGGCACCGGGCAAGGAGTCCGGCGAGCACCCGGAGAAGTCGCCCCACAAGGAGTCGGGCGAGAACCCGGGCGAGGACTCGGAGAAGGTGCCGGGTCCGGCGGCTACCCCAAAGCCCGGCAAGCAATCGGGCGAGCACCCGGACAAGGGCCCAGGGAAGGAGCCGGGAAAGGTTCCCGGCCGGAACCCCGGCCAGGACCCCGACAAAGTGCCCGGCCAGAACCCCGGCCAGGAGCCCGACGAGGCGCCCGCTCACGATCCGGCGAAGGCGCCGGGTCAGGAGTCGAGCCAGGGTCCTGGGAAGGAGCCCGGCAGGGACCCTGACACGGGGGGCCAAGCCCCGGAAACGGCTCCCGCAAGGATGCCGGAGTCCGGCCACGAGCCTGGGAAGGCCCCCGGTCATGACACAGGCAAGGACACCGGTCAGGAGTCCGGGAGCCTGCCGGGTCATGAGCCGGGCAAGCTCCCCGGGAAGGCGCCGGAATCCGACCAAGAGCCGGGTAGGGCCCCGGACAAGGGTGCCGGCAACGCGCCCGGAACGGCGCCCGGGAACGAGGTGAGCAAGGACAAGGGTCAGGCTCCCGGGAAGGCGCCGGGCCAGGTGCCAGGTGAGGAGCCGGGCGCGAACCCGAACCCCGGTCACGAGCCCCGGCGCCAGCTTGGTGGGGATTCCGGCAGTGAGTAGGGGAGGAGCAGTCCCCGCGATCCGGCGGTTCGAACACCTGGGCGTTGATGCTCCGGCCGAGCCACCGCCGGTTGATGCCCGCGGTGGCTGCGTCCGTAGGAGCTGACCGTGGAAGGACGGGCCTCTCGTCGCCTGTCCTACGGCCTGTCCTACGGATCAGGAAGCCGGGGCTGCGGCGGCGCGGAGCAGGCGGTGAACCGTTCCGGGTTCGGTAGAGATCTCAGATTGTGGTGGTGACCTGGGGTTTCGTGGATTCCTTGTAGTGGTTGGCCTCGTACTCGGCGGGTGGGATGTGCCCTATCTCACCGTGCAGGCGGCGGTGGACGTACCAGTCGGTCCACTCGGCGGTGGCGAGTTCGACCTGGGAGAGGTTCTTCCAGGGCCGCTGCGGTTTGATCAACTCGGTTTTGTACAAGCCGATCGTCGACTCCATCAGGGCGTTGTCGTATGCGTCTCCGACTGATCCAATACTCGCTGCGATGCCGGCGGCGTCCAGATGCTCGGCGAGCTTGAAACTCGTGTACTGCGACCCGGCATCCGAATGATGGATCAACTCACCCCGCCGATGCGGGAGTTCATCCCGGTCGCGCTGCCACAAAGCCATCTCCAGCGCGTCCAGGACCAGCTTGGTCTCCTTGTTGGTCGCGGCAGACCAACCGACGATGCGTCGGGAGAAGGTGTCCACGACGAAAGCGACGTGGACGACTCCGGACCAGGTGGCGACATGCGTGAAGTCGGCTACCCGGCAGCGGTTCGGCGCCGAGGCGACGAAGTTGCGGTCGACCGGATCGGGGGCCCGCTCGGCCCGCTCGTCGGGGACCGTGGTGACGATCTTCTTGCCGCGGACCGCGCCGGTGATGCCCAGCTCACGCATCAGCCGCTCGACAGTGCAGCGGGCCACCTCGTGACCTTGCCGGTGCAGCTCGCGCCAGATCTTGCGGGCGCCGTAGACACGGTAGTTGGTGGTGTGGATCTCCTGGATCCGTGCCTTGGTTCCGGCATCGCGCACCGTGCGGGCGGCGGGGTTCTCCAGGCGTTTCTTGTGGGCGTAGTAGGTGGAAGGGGCGATCTTGCAGTCATGCTCGGTGAGCGTTCTGCAGATCGGCTCGACCCCGCCGAAGCGGTCCCGGTGCTCGTCGATGAACGCTACGAGCGTGTGTGTGGCCGGTCGAGCTCGGCCGCGAAGAAAGACGCCGCCGCCTTCAATATGTCGTTCGCCCGCTTCAGCTCGGCGTTCTCCTTCTTCAGCGCCTTGAGCTGGGCGGACTCCTCCGTCGTCGTCCCCGGCCGCTGTCCGGCGTCGATCTCGTGCTGCTTCACCCAGTTCCGCAGCGTCTCTCGGGAACCGATGTCCAGCTTTTCGGCAACGGACTGCAGCGCTGCCGTCTCGGTCGGGTAGTCGCCGCGGACCTCGGCGAACATGCGCACCGCGCGACGGCGCAGCTCAAGCGGGTAACGGGAAGGTCGTGCCACGACTCAATCCTTTCACGGAATCGAGTCTCTACCTGACCCGGAACGGTTCATCACGGGTCCTCAGCGTGCTTGGGCGAGCGGGGAGGTGCCGGCGCCGGGAGCCAACCGGTCGAGGAGGCGAGCGCGGGCGGAATCGGGCGGGTCGACGATGACCGCGGGTGCGGCGACGGCGACAGCGAGGGAGCGTCCGGCAGTGCAGTGCCCTCGGCCCGCCGAGGTTCTCCGTGGGAGTCGGCGGGCAGGCCATCACAGGCTTCGGGCGCCATAGCTTCGATCGTGCTGTGCACGGTGCTCATGGTGAGCCCCACCCCTTCGTCCTCATCCTGCGCCGTCGGGCTTGGCTCCGCGAGGGCCGCCCGGTACGGATCGCAGGGCCGTCCGGCCCTGATCAGCGGACCAGGACGGCCTCCCCGGACTTGGGCACGACGGCAGTCCATCCCAGTTCGTTGTCGATCCGGTCCCGCAGGGTCTCGGCCGCGCCCTCCTCGCCGTGGACGAGGTACGTCGTGTGCGGGGGCGGGGCGGTGCGCAGCCAGGCGATGATCTGGTCGGCGTCCGCGTGTGCCGAGAAGTGCGGTACGTCGGCGACCTCGGCACGGACGGGGACGTACTCGCCGAACATCTTCAGGGTGCGGGCGCCGTCGACGAGGTCGCGGGCCCGGGTGCCCGCGGCGGCGAAGCCGACGATGACCACGGCGTTGCGGGGATCGGGCAGGATCCGGTGCAGGTGGTGCAGGACGCGGCCGCCGGTGGCCATGCCGGCGGAGGAGACGATGACCGCCGGTCCGCTGCTGTTGTTGATGTCGATCGATTCCTGCACGGTGCGGGCGGCCAGGAAGGGCTCGGGGCTGATGGCCCCTTCACCGCGGGAGAGGATGTCGGGCCGCATCTCGGGGGAGTGGGAGCGCAGGGCGTCGCGGTAGACGTTCAGGGCAGCCAGGGCCATGGGGCTGTCGACGTAGACGGGAACGTGGCGGGACAGCGTGCCGTCGGTGCGCAGCGCTGCGAGCTCGTGCAGGACGACTTCGGTCCGGTCGATCGCAAAGGCGGGGATGACCACGGTGCCACCCCGGGCAAGGGCTCGGGTGATCACGGTGGCGAACTCCCGACGGGCGCTCTCGTGGTCGTGGCGACGGTTTCCGTAGGTGGACTCCATGAGCAGGACGTCAGCGCCGGTGAAAGGCTCCGGTGGCAGCAGGAGCGGGTGGCCGGGGCGGCCGAGGTCGCCGCTGACGGCGAGGGTGTGACCGTCCTCCAGGGTCAGGTGGGCCCAGGCGGAGCCGAGAATGTGGCCGACGTGGTGGAGGGTGAGTTTCGTCCCGGCCATGATCTCGATTTCGCTGCCGACCGGTACCGGGTCGAAGAACTTGACCGTGTGGTCGACGTCGTCATCGTCGTAGAGCGGCTTGGCGGGCCGGTGCTTGGACCAGCCGTGCCGGTTCGCGTGCTCGGCTGCCTCCATCTGCAGGCGGGCGCTGTCACGGAGGACGATCTCGGCGAGGCGGGTGGTGGCGGCGCTGGCCAGGATGGGGCCTCGGAAGCCGTGGCGGACCAGGCGGGGCAGGTAGCCGCAGTGGTCCAGGTGGGCGTGGGTGATCACGACGGCATGGATGTCGGAGGGGTCGCAGGGCAGCCTGTCCCAGTTGCGGCGGCGCAGGTCCGCGACACCCTGGAAGAGGCCGCAGTCGACGAGGATCCGAGCATGGTCGCTCTCGACCAGGAATTTGCTGCCGGTGACCGTCCGTACGCCACCGAGGAACCTCAGCAGGGCCGGACGGGAGGTGGGTGACGGGGCCGGCTGGGACATGGCAGCGGCCTTCCTCTCGGGGACGGGTGCCGGATTCCACCGTCGCATCCCCCACGGCGCGGCAGAGAGACCCGAGTGGTCCCCTTGGTGGGGCCGACCGGCCCAAGCGGGACGGGGGCGGGCGGGCACAGCCTGGCTGTGACCCCTTCCCCCACAGCTTTCCCGTGCAGCACAGAGAGGCCGCAGCCATGAAGGCACTCGTCTTCCAAGCTCCCGGGCAGATCTCCTGGCAGGACGTTCCGGACCCCTCGATCAAGGACGCAGCCGACGCGGTCGTCCGGGTGGACGCCGTCACCATCTGCGGCACCGACCTGCACATCATCAAGGGCGACGTCCCCGAGGTGACCCCCGGACGGATCCTGGGCCACGAGGCCGTCGGCACCGTGGTCGAGACCGGTGGTGACGTGCGCAGCGTCCGGCCCGGTGACCGTGTCCTGATCTCCTGCATCTCCGCTTGCGGCCGCTGCCGCTTCTGTCGTGAGGGCCACTACGGCCAGTGCCGCGGGGGCGGCGGCTGGGTCCTGGGCCACACGATCGACGGGACCCAGGCCGAGTACGTTCGCGTTCCCTTCGCCGACCTTTCCGTCCACCCGCTCCCCAGCGCCGTGAGCAGCAGCGATGCCGTCCTGCTCGCCGACATCTTCCCGACCTCCTATGAAGTGGGCGTGCTCAACGGCAACGTGCGCCCCGGCGACACGGTCGTCGTGGTCGGTGCCGGGCCCGTCGGTCTGGCCGCCATCGCCACCGCGAGGCTCTACAGCCCCGGCCGGATCATCGTCGTCGACCTCGACGCCTCCCGTCTCGCGGCAGCACGGGACCTCGGTGCCGATGCCACGGCCAGCGCGCGGGAGGAGCCCGAGCGGCTGGTCGAGGACCTGACCGAGGGGCTCGGCGCAGACGTGGTGATCGAAGCAGTGGGTGTGCCCGAGACGTTCGAGATGTGCACGCGCATGGTCCGACCCGGTGGACGGGTCGCCAACATCGGCGTCCACGGCAAGCCCGCCACCCTGCACCTCGAAGACCTCTGGATCAAGGACATCACGATCACCACCGGTCTCGTCGACACGCACTCCACCCCCGTGCTGCTGCGCATGATGGCTGCCGGCCGCCTCCCGGGGGCCTCGATGGTCACCCACCGCTTCGAGCTGGACCAGATGGAAGAGGCGTACGACGTCTTCTCGCGCGCCGCCGACACCGGCGCCCTCAAGGTCGTGCTCGGCGGACCGCAGCACGACACGGTGGCCGTACCACCTCAGGAGCAGTGAATGCCGTGAAGAGCACACCGAGCACCCGTCCCCAGGAGTCCGGCGAGAGCGCCGGACGCACCGACCTCGGCCGCCGGATCGCAGCCCGCCGCACCGACCTCGGCCTCAGCCGTGAAGAGCTGGGTCAAAGGTGTGGAGCCGATGCCAACTACATCGCCTATCTGGAGGAGCGCGCGGCCTCTCCGGCCATCAGCACCCTCGTCCGCATGGCCGACGTACTCGGGGTCACGGTCGACGACCTGACCGGTGCGAGCGCCGGCCGCGTCCGAGGTCGTTCCACCGCCCGTCTCGACACCGCGCTGGTGCCGCTGGACGAGGACGAGTGCCGGACGCTGCTGGGCACGTACGGGGTGGGGCGCATCGCCGTCTTCACCCCCGAGGGGCCGGCCGTCCTCCCTGTCAACTACCTGATCGCGGGCGCCGACATCGCCTTCCGCACCGCGGCGGAAGCCCTCGCGGCCAGAGCGGCGGGCACGGAGGTCGCCTTCGAGATCGACAACATCGACGACGTCACCGCCGGTGGTTGGAGCGTCCTGGCCGTGGGCGAACTGGAAGCGGTCACGGACCCCGCAGAGATCCGGCACCTGACGGCCACGGCCCGCTCTCAGCCGTGGGCCGGCGGCACCCGCACCCACTGGATGAAGCTCACCCCCGTCCGGCTCACCGGCCGTCGGGTGACGCACGAGTCATGAGCGAGGTGGGAGCGGTCGTCTTCGACACCGACGGCGTACTCCTCGCCACGGCGGTCCGCCACGCGGCCGCCTGGAAGACGGCCTTCGACGGCTGCCTGGCCCAGTGGCGACCGCCTCCCACCGGCCAACCGCCGCCGCCGTTCGACGTCGTCCGCGAGTACCGGGACATCGTGGACGGCAGGTCCCGCCTCGACGGCGTACGCGCCTTCCTCGCCTCCCGCCACATCGAGCTGCCCGCCGGGACGGCGCAGGATCCGCCGGGATGCTCGACCGTCCACGCGGTCGCGGCCCGTAAGGAGCAGGTCTTCTCCGAGACGCTGCGGACCCACGGTGTCGATGTCTTCGACGACGTCCGTCCCACGCTGGCGCTACTGCGGGAGACGGGTGTCCGGTGTGCCGCCGTCTCGGCCTCGCGGCACGCCCGCACCCTCCTGGAGTCCACAGGTCTCAGTGCCTTCCTGGACGACGTGGTGGATGGCCGGGATGCTGCCGCCCTGGCCCTGCCGGGAAAGCCCGACCCGGCTCTGTTCCTCGAAGCGGCCGCCCGCCTCGGCACCGCTCCCGCGCGGGCCGCCGTGGTGGAAGACGCCCTCGTCGGCGTGGAAGCCGGCCATCGGGGACGATTCCAGCTGATCGTGGGACTCGACCGGGACGACGATCCGCGCATGCATGAGGCGTTGCTCGCGCATGGCGCCCACCTCGTGCTCCCCAGCCTGACGAGACTGCCCACCGCCCTCGAAGAAGGCGGCCCGTGAACGCCCCCTGGTTCTGGGAGTACCACCGCTACGACCCCAAGACCGAGCGGCTGGTCGAGTCCCTGTGCACCCTGGGCAACGGCCGCTTCGCCACTCGGGGATCAGCCCCCGAAAGCGCCGCCGACGACATCCACTACCCCGGCACGTACCTCGCCGGCTGCTATGACCGCCTCACCTCCACCGTCGCCGGGCGAAAGATCTCCAACGAGGACATGGTCCGTCTTCCGGACTGGACCTCCCTGCGCTACCGCTGTCTGCCCGACGGCGCCCCGCCCGGCGACTGGCTCACCCCCGACCACCCCACGCTGCGCCACTGCCGCGTCTCGCTGGATCTGAGATCAGGGACGCTCACCCGCCGCATGCTCTTCCACGACGTCGAAGGCCGCCGCCTGGGTGTCACCCACACCCGTCTCGTCCACATGGGCGACCCGCATCTGGCCGCACAACGTACGGTCCTCAGCGCGTACGGCTGGGCCGGCAGGATCGAGATCGAGTCCGTGCTCGACGGCGACGTCGCCAACGCCGGCGTGGACCGCTACCGCGCCTTGGCCGGACAGCACCTGGTCGAGCACCGGGTCGGCGTACAGGCGGAAGGCACCGCCTGGCTGTCCTGCACCACCGCCGGCTCGAACGTGCGGATCGGGCTCGCCGTACGCACCTCCCTGCGCCCCCTTGGCGCCGTCGGGAGTGCCTGCACGCCCCGCACCACGCGGCAGACGCTCATCCTGCCGACCGGGCGAGCACAGCCGGTCGTGCTCGTGAAGACCGCAGCCCTGTTCACGTCACTCGACCGCCCCTGGGCGGATCCTGTGCGCAGCAGCGTCGAACACGTGGGACATGCCCCGGACTTCCCGACCCTTCTGGCTTCCCACCGAGCGGCATGGCATCGCCTGTGGAGCGAGGGCGAGTTGAATACACCGGGCGCACCCGGGCGGGTTCTGCGCCTCCACGCCTTCCACGTCCTGCAGACGCTCTCGCCGCACACCGCGGAGCTCGACGCGGGCGTCCCTGCCCGGGGCCTCCACGGCGAGGCCTACCGGGGACACGTCTTCTGGGACGAACTCTTCGTCCTGCCCTACCTCGCCCTCCACTTCCCCGAGACCGCCCGCGCCCTGCTGATGTACCGGCACCGACGGCTCCGCGCGGCGCGGGAGGCCGCGCGTCGAGCCGGAGCACGGGGAGCGATGTTCCCCTGGCAGAGCGGCAGTTCGGGAGCCGAGGAGACACAGCGCCTGCACCTCAACCCGCACTCCGGCCGGTGGCTTCCCGACCACTCCCACCTCCAGCACCACGTGGGCTCGGCCATCGCCTGGAACGTGTGGCAGTACGGCCAGGCCACCGGCGACACCGGCTTCATGCACGGCCCCGGCGCCGAACTCCTCCTGAACATCGCCCGCTTCTGGGCCGACGCCGCGACCTGGGACACCGGCCTTCGCCGCTACCGGATCCGCGGTGTCGTCGGCCCGGACGAGTACCACGACGCCTATCCGGAGTCGCCGGTACCGGGCATCGACGACAACGCGTACACCAACGTCACCGCGGCCTGGGTGCTCGCCCGCGCCCTCGATCTGTACGGAGAACTTCCCGAGGCCAGACGCGCCGAGCTCTGCGCACAACTGGGCATCGGCCCCGACGACCTCGTCGACTGGGAAGACGTTTCGCGCCGCTTGTACGTGCCGTTCCACGCCGAGGTGATCAGCCAGTTCCACGGCTACGGCGACCTCGCCGAGCTGGACTGGGAGGCGTACCGCGCCCGCTATCACGACATCCGACGCCTCGACCGGATCCTGGAGGCCGAAGGGGACACGCCCAACCGCTACCAGGCGTCCAAACAGGCCGACACGCTCATGCTCGGCTACCTCTTCCGCCCCACAGAGCTCTCCGGCCTGTTCTCCCGCCTCGGTTACCGCCTGGACGACGAGGTCTGGAGGCGGACGGTGGCGTACTACTTGCGGCGCACCTGCCACGGTTCGACGCTCAGCAGCCTCGTCCACGGCTGGGTCCTCGCCCGGCAGCAGGGCGCGGACGCGTGGCGTTACTGCCAGGAGGCGCTGCTCAGCGACATCACCGATGTCCAGGGTGGTACGACCGGTGAAGGCATCCATCTCGGTGCCATGGGCGGCACGCTCGACCTCATCGAGCGCGGCATCGTCGGCCTCGCCCCCGGAGCGGGCGGCCTCCACGTCGCTCCGGCTCCGCTCTCCGAAGTACCGGCCTCCTCGTTCTCCGTCTGCTACCTCGGTCACCGCGACATCCGCATCAGCTTCCGGCCCGGGCGGATTGGCATCAGCGTCCCGCCGTCGCTCCTGGGCCCGGTGCCACTCGTACTCCCCGGAGACCGGCGGGAGAGCATCGCCGCAGGTCAGGAGAGGTGGTTCAGGTTGCGCAAGTAATGACGAAGGAGTGCGTCGGCTTTCGCCGGCCCGGACATCGGCAGCGGCCGCGGCCGCTGCGCGTGGCGGGGCGTACCTGCCTCGCACACTGTGGATGTACAGCCATCGGAAGGGTGATTCGGGATGGACAGGCAGGTTGAGGCTCCGCGGGTCGTGGTCGGTGTCGATGGATCGCCTTCGTCCCAGGCCGCGCTGCGCTGGGCGGTCCGGTACGCAGGTCTGGTGGGCGGGAAAGTGGAAGCAGTCACGGCGTGGGACCTGCCCGGTGCCGGATCGTGGTCGGCCCCGGCGGTGGACGCCGATTTCGACGAGGAGGAGGCCGAGCGGCGCCTGGTGGAGGAGGTCCGCACCGTCCTCGGTGAGGGCGGCGCCTCCCAGGTGCACGAGCGCATGGTGCGAGGCAATCCCGCCGAGGTCCTGGTGGACCAGGCGGAGGGCGCCGACATGCTGGTCGTGGGCAGCCGCGGCCACGGCGGATTCCGCCGGGCCCTGCTCGGTTCGGTGAGCCAGCAGGTGGCACTCCATGCCCCCTGCCCGGTCACGATCGTCCGGCCGGACGGACCGGCCGAGTAGCTTCCCGCCGGGCGAAACGCGCAGTACGTGGTTGTGCCGGCCGTGCCCCGGGCGGTTCGCGTCCCGTGGACCGGCCGCACACGCGTGGGGTCGGCGCAGCACTGAGCAGCGCAACAGAACCAGTCGGGCGGCCGGACGCGGCAAGCATCGTCGCCAGACCTCGGCCTTGGCCCGAGCGGCGCGCAGGGGGCCGATCGGCCCCTCACCGGAGCGGCCCAGTCGGCCCCGCGCGGATGGCCCCCTCGGCACTGCGGCCGGGCTGCCCCGCAGCGCGATCGTGGAAAACGGGCGCCGCTCCGGCGCCGCTTCCCCGAAGAGGGTGACCACGATGCGGCGCACACGGATCCAGACCCGGCCCAAAGAGCCCCGCAGGCCTGCCCCCCTGGATCTGCGCACGCCCTCCGGCCGCCCGCTGCCGTACTGAGCCCCCACCGTATGCAGCCCCGGAGGGACGTCATGGGACACACGCGACGCGTCATACCGTTCACCGAACTCGGCCGCGGCGACGTGGGCCGCGTCGGCGGGAAGAACGCCTCACTGGGCGAACTGACCGTGCAGCTGGCTGCCGTCGGCGTGCGCGTGCCTCCCGGCTTCGCCACGACCGCCGAAGCCTACGGTGAGCTGTTCGACGGACACGCGCTGCGCACCCGTGTCCAGGACCAGATCGACCTGTTGCATGACGGGGTCGCGCTGGAGGACGTGGGCGCGGCCATCCGCTCGATGATCATGGCCGAGCCGCTTCCGCAGGAGCTCAAGGACGAGATCGCCGCAGCGTACGCTGCTTTCGCCCGGGAACTGGGACGATCCGAACCGGACGTCGCCGTGCGCAGCAGCGCCACGGCCGAGGATCTGCCGCAGGCCAGTTTCGCCGGTCAGCGGACCTCGCGTCCCTGCCCGCCACCCGCACCCGGGTGATGCTGAACCTCGCCGATCCGTCGGCCGCCTTCCGCTGGTGGCGGCTGCCGGCCGACGGCGTGGGCCTCGCCCGGCTGGAATTCATCGTCGCGCACCAGGTGAAGGTCCACCCCATGGCTCTGCTGCACCCCGAGCGCCTGGACGCCGCCGACCGCTGCGCCGTCGACCAGCTCACCGAGGGTTACCTCGACCGCGGCCGCTACTTCACGGACCGCCTCGCGCACGGGATCGCCCGGATCGCCGCCTCTCGCCGGCCCGACCCGGTCGTCGTCCGTACCAGCGACTTCAAGATAATGAGTACGCCAAGCTCCTCGGCGGCAGGCCCTTCGAGCCGGTCGAGGCCAACCCGATGATCGGATGGCGGGGTGCCAGCCGCTACTACAGCGACGGCTATCGGGAAGGCTTCGCCCTCGAATGCCAGGCCCTGCGCAGGGTGCGCGACGAAATGGGCCTGACCAACGTCATCGTCATGATCCCGTTCTGCCGCACCCTGGAAGAGGCCGACAGGGTTCTCGAGGTGATGGCCGCCCAGGGACTGCGGCGGGGCGAGAACGGCCTCAAGGTCTACGTGATGGCCGAGATCCCCGCCAACGTCCTCCTCGCCCAGGATTTCGCCGAGCGCTTCGACGGCTTCTCCATCGGCAGCAACGATCTCACCCAGCTCACTCTCGGTGTCGACCGGGACTCCGAAGCCCTCGCCCACGTCTTCGACGAGAACGATCCGGCCGTCACTTCCCTCATCCGAATCCTCCTCCCGCGCGTCCAGGTCCTGGGGCGCCCGGTGGGCCTGTGCGGGCAGCGCCCCAGCGACGACCCGGCCTACGCCGCTTTCCTCGTCCGCGTCGGGATCGACTCGATCTCGGTCGCCCCGGACAGCTTCGCGGCCGTCAAGGAACACGTCGCCGCCACCGAGGAGAGCTGTTTCGGGGAGGACCGAATGGCCCCCGTCGGGATCCGTCCGGCCCATGCGGCACCGCCGTCGGCCGCGTGACAGTGACAGCGGGAACACTCATCGAGCTGCCAAGGAGTACCCGTCATGAGCACCAAGCGCGTTCTGGTCGCCTACGGCACCAAGCACGGTGCCACCGCAGGCATCGCCGAGCAGATCGGCAAGACCCTCCGCGAGGACGGTCTGGACGCCGTCGTGCTGCCCGCCGGCGATGTCCGGGACGTCCGTGCCTACGACGCCGTCGTCATCGGAGGCGCCCTCTACGGAGGCCACTGGAGCAGCAAGGCCAGGCACTGTGCCGAGCGCAACGCCGACTCGCTCAGGCACCGCCCGGTATGGCTGTTCAGCAGTGGCCCCCTCGACCGTTCCGCCGAGGAACACGACATTCCCCCCGTCGCCGCCGTCGCCCGGGAGATGCAGCTCGTCGGAGCGCGCGAACACATGACCTTCGGCGGCAGCATCACGGCCCGGACACCGGGGTTCCTCGCCAAGGCACTGCTCCGCCAGGGCAAGGGCGGCGACTACCGCAACCCCGAGCGGATCCGGACCTGGGCCCACCACATCAGCGCCGAGCTCGCCGCCTGAGCAGGCGGGCCGCTACGGACGCAAGCACGGAGGCGCGTCATGGAGCACGGCAGGGCGGGGGCGAGGGGCAATCCGCTCCGGCGCGATGCCGACCGTACCCGTGCCCGCCTGCGCGTCACCCTCGTACTGGCCTGCCTGCTCGCCGTGGTCTGCGGTGTCGCGGTCGGGCGGAACGCCTGGACGGACGCCGGCCGCGCCGCCGAGGAGGTCGCACGCCACCGGCACTCCGTGGCGGCCGTGACGGTCGGCGAGACGACCTACCGGGCGGGCCCGGCACCGAGCACCCGCCCCGTTCCGGTGGCTCGCGCCACCTGGCGTGACACCTCGCACCGCGTCCACACGGAAACCGTGCCCGTGCCGGTGGGCACCCGGAACGGAGACGCCGTCCGCCTCTGGATCGACGACCACGGCAACGTGGCCGCCCGCCCGCCCAGCACGCCCGACATCGCTCTGAACGCCGTAGGCCTCGGCACCGGAGCTTCGGCCGTGATCGTGCTGGCCGCGGGTGCCTTCGTCTACACCCGCCTGCGCACCGTCGACGCGCGCAGCCGACGAGCGTGGGAGAGCGAATGGGAGAGCGTCGAGCCCCAGTGGTCAGGCCGCCTGCGCCCCGGCCCCGGAGCCGGCGATGACTGAGACCGCCGCCGACCAGGACCTCGCCCCGGATGCCCCGCCCGACCCGCTGGAACCCCTGCCCCTGCTCCGCCGGGAACTGCACACCGGCCCCCTCGGCCTGTCGAGCCGTGAAGCGGAGCGCCGACAGGCCGTCTACGGGCCGAACGAGGTCCGCCGCAGCGCCCGCACCAGCATCCTGCGGGAGCTACTGAGACAGCTGATCCACCCCTTGGCCCTGCTGCTGTGGGCCGCGGCCGTCCTCGCCTTCACCGCCGGCATCGACGTGCTCGGCTGGGCGATCGTCGCCGTCGTCCTGGTCAATGCCGCATTTGCGCTCGTCCAGGAACAGCAGGCGGAGAAGGCCGTCGAGACCCTGGCCCGCTACCTTCCCGCGCAGGCCCACGTGGTCCGCGACGGACGGCCCCAGCAGGTCCTCGCACGCGACCTCGTCCCCGGAGATCTCCTCGTGCTCGACGAAGGCGACCGGATACCCGCTGACGCCCGCCTGACCGAGGGCGGCATCGAGGCCGACCTGTCCATGCTGACGGGCGAGTCCACCCCCGTGGAGCGCCTCGCCGGCCCCGGCCTCGAAGGGGTTTCGCTGCTGCAGGAACCCAACCTCGTCTTCAGTGGCACCACCGCCACCGAGGGGCAGGCGCAGGCGATCGTCTTCGCCACCGGCGACCACACCGAGCTCGGCCGGATCGCCGCCCTCAGCCAGCGCACCCGCCGCGAACCCAGCCCGCTGGAGACCCAGGTCAAGAAGGTCGCCCGGCTGATCGCCGCGGTCGCCGTAGCCCTCGGGGCCGTGTTCCTCCTGACCGGCGTCGCCGTAGGGCTGCCGCTCACCGACTCCCTGATGTTCGCCATCGGACTGCTCGTCGCCAACGTCCCCGAAGGACTGCTGCCCACCATCCCCCTCGCCCTCGCCGTCGGCGTCCGCGTCCTCGCCCGCCAAGGAGCGGTGATCAAGAGGCTGAGCGCCGTGGAGACCCTCGGATCCACCAACGTCATCTGCACCGACAAGACCGGCACCCTCACCCGCAACCAGATGCGCCTCCACACCGCGTGGACGCCGCAGGACGGCACCAGCGACGGACCAGCGACGAGGGACCTCGTCCGGGAAGCTGCCCTGTGCACCACCGTCACCCGCGAGAGCGACGGCGTGGCCATGGGGTGCTCGGGCACCGATGTCGCCCGCGAGGCGTCGACGATGGTCCTGACCGATGACAACTTCGCCACCATTGTCACGGCGATCGAGTCCGGCCGCCGGGTCTACGACAACGTACGCAAGTTCATCGTCTACATCTTCGCCCACCTGACCCCCGAGGTCGTCCCCTTCATGATCTTCGCCCTCTCCGGGGGCCGTCCCCCTGCCGCTGACCGTCCTGCAGATCCTCGCCATCGACCTCGCAACCGAGACCCTTCCCGCACTGGCCCTGGGCCGCGAGCGCGCCGAACCGGGCGTCATGTCGAGACCACCCCGTCCCGGTTCGCAAAGCGTGATCAACAAGGACATGCTCGTGCGCAGCTGGGGCTGGCTCGGCTGCGTCTCCGCGGTCCTGGTCATGACGGGCTTCTTCTACGTGCTGTGGCGTGCGGGCTGGCAGCCCGGTGACCCCACCGGCCCGGGAACCCCGCTGCACCAGGCCTATCTGACCGCCACCACCGCGACCTTCGCGGGCATCGTCACCTGCCAGGTCGGCACGGCCGTCGCCGCCCGCACCGACCACGCGGCCCTGCGCGACATCGGCTTCTTCACCAACCCGCTGCTGCTCGCCGGCATCGCCTTCGAGCTCGTCTTCACGGCGGCGCTCGTGTACGCACCGCCGCTCCAGAACCTCTTCGGTACCGCCGCCCTCCCCCTGGACGTCGTCCTGCTCATCGCCGCCTTCCCGCCACTGGTCTGGGGAACGGACGAGCTCCGCCGCTGGGCCCGGCGCCGCGGCCACCGTCCTTGAACGCATGGAGGAACACCATGTCGCACACGACCGAATGGAAGACCCGCGTCTACCTGTTCGAAGAGGATCACACCACCAAGGTCCGCGTCGAACTCGACACCGGCACCAGCCGGCTCACCGGGCACGGCACCGCCCGCGGCCACCCCACGGACAACGACGTTCCCGAGATCGGCGACGAGCTCGCCGCGGCCCGCGCGCTGGAGAACCTGGCCGCACAGCTCAAGCTCATTGCGTACCACGACATGATCAAGGCAGGGAGTGCGCCGGAGGAGCTGTCACCCACGGCCTACGGCGGCTGGATGGACAGTGTGCTCATGCGGTGAGCAGGCGGGCGCCGGGGCGCGGGACGAAACTGGGGGCATGGACGACGGTCCTGCGATCGAGCTGGCCGGCCTGACCAAGAGGTACGGCCCGGTGACGGGGGTCGACGGCCTCAGCCTGACCGTGCGGCCCGGGGAGGTGTTCGGCTTCCTCGGGCCGAACGGCGCGGGGAAGACCACCACGTTGCGGTGCCTCACCGGGCTGCTCCGGCCCAGCGAGGGCCGCGCCAGGGTGCTCGGGCTGGACCCGATAGCCGATCACCGCCGGGTGGCACCGCACCTGGGCTACCTGCCGGGCGAACTGCGCCTCTACCCCGAACTGTCCGGAGCGGAGACGCTGGACCTGCTGTCCGCCCTGCAAGGCGCCCCCGTGCCCCGCCGGAGCGAGTTGTGCGACCGGCTCGGGCTCACGGCTGAGATACTCACCCGCCCCGTCGGCGGCTACTCGCGCGGCATGAAGCAGAAGCTCGGCCTGGTGCAGGCGATGCAGCACGATCCGCGACTGGTGATTCTCGACGAACCGACCGAAGGGCTCGACCCGCTGGTTCAGGAGACGTTCTTCGCCCTGCTGGGGGACGCGGCCGCCGCCGGGCGGACCGTTCTGCTCTCCAGTCACATCCTGCCGGAGGTGCAGCGCACCTGCGGCAGGGTGGCGATCGTACGGGACGGGCGCCTGGTGACGGTCGAGAGCGTGGCCGGCCTGCGCGAGACGCGTGCCCGGCGGATCCGGCTGGCCTTCACGGACGGGCAGGGGGCCCGGCCACTGGGCGCAGCGGAGCGGTGGGATCCGCTCTGGCAGGGGGACCGGGTGGAGCTGCTGGTGCCGCCGAGCGAGGTGGTGGGCGCGCTGCGCGGGCTGCTGGGACTGCCGGTCGCCGACGTGACCGTGGAGGAAGCGGGTCTCGACGAAGCCTTCCTGGACCTCTACCGCTCGGACAGCGCGCAGGAGCGGCCGTGAAGCGGCGGTGGCCACTGTTGTGGCTCGCGCTGTACCGGCGACGCAGGATGCTGGCCGCCCTGATCGTCGGGATGGTCGTCTTCGAGGCGCTCATCGTGGTGGTCGCCAACGCGATCCCCCCTGGTCAACTCTTCGCGGCCGGCGGGAAGGGCCCGCCCTCGGCCTACCAGGCGTTCAGCGGATCCAGTGGCGAGGTGTCCATCGCCAGCTATCCCGGGCTGCTGGGCGCCGGCCTCACCCACCCGTTCTGGATCGCCATGCAGCTCACCGCGATCGGTTCTCTCGCGGCGGCCGCCGTGGCGGCGGACGTGGAGTCCGGGACGGTGGAACTGGTGATGGTGCGTCCCGTCAGCCGCACCCGGCTGTTGGGCGAGCGGACCGCCGCACTGGTGATCGCGGCGTTCGCCCTGAACGCGGCGGCGACCCTCACCGTCGCGGTGGGAGTGGCCCTGTCACCGGACATCCACCAGGAAGTACCGCTCGGCGGAGTGTTCGCCGCAGGGCTCATGGGGTGGGGATTCGCCCTGTGCCTGATCGGACCGGCGTTGGCCGTGTCGGCGGCGGGACGACGGCGGGCCCAGGTGATCGGGGCGACCATCGCGATCGGAGCGGTCGGATTCGCCGTCAACTTCATCGCGCTGGCATGGTCGCCCGCCGCATCCTTGAGGTTCCTCAGCCCGTTCCACTACTACGCGCCCGGCGATGCCATGGCCGAAGGCGAGGTGCTCTGGCCCCAGCTCGGCATTCTGGTCGGTGCCGGGCTACTGGGTTTCGCCCTGGCCCATCTGATGATCCACCGCCGAGACCTCGCGCCCTGAACAGCGATGCCGCAACGCTCAGCCGCCCCGGATCTCCAGAACGTCGGCTACCGGACGACGGGGTGTCTCGGGCCCGTGGGGCCCGTATCCGAGGCGAACGACCATCTGTACGTGCCCCATGACCTCAAGTGGGTCGCGGACCGTCCACCGCAGCTCCGGCCATTCGAGGGGCTGGGAGGTCATCGAGGTGGCCAGGCCGTCGGTGGTGGCCTGGAGGAGGACACGCTCCAGTGCCTGGCCGGCCCGCAGCCAGTCGACCCGCGTGTCCGTCGACGTACCGAGCAGGGCGAGCTGGGGCCGCTTCTCGAACACGGCCCAGCCACGATCCGCCACAGGGTGGTCCCGGCCGAAGTCCCGCACGGGGGCCGGTCCTCCGGAGCTACGCGGACCGAACGCGGCGACGGGAATGCCGTCGCCGCGTCCGGCGGCCGAGGCAGGCGCGGGGGAGGCCCAGGCGGAGGTCTCCGCCCGGACGAGAGGGTCGATGTCCTCACGGTGTTCCGCGTCGCGGACCAGCCCGAGCACGGTCTCCATGTGCCAGTCGCCCGGGACGGTCAGCCGGCATCCCTCCCAACGGGCAGCGCTCCGCAAACCGTCCATGAGCGTGTCGGGCACCGGCTCGTCACTGAACGGGAAACGGCTGGTGTGCCGGCGCCGGAGCGCGGGGTGCAGGGCAGCCAGCTCGCGGTCCTCGTCGGTGGGCTCGTCGAGTACCGCCGTCGCCAGCAGCCACGGTTGCAGGTCGTCGGGCAGCAGGCGCACGCGTGCTCGCAGTCCGTGCCGCACCGCGGACACGCGCAGGTTGAACAGGGCCGCCGCGCAACCCAGGTGGAGGGCCCGGTGATTCGGATCGGTTCGCGTCATGGCGCGCTCCGGATCGCCGTGCAGCTCGATGGTGTTGCCACCAGGACGGAAGATGAACTTCCAAGGCTGGGCATTGTGCATGGACGGGGCGGTGACGGCATCGCCGACGAGCCGGGCGACGGTGTCGGGGTCGAGGTGTGCTGCGGTCATGGGACTGGTCCTGTCAGTACGGTCTCAGTCGTGTGCCACGACGGCGACCGGTGAGGTGGCGTGGTGCATCACCGCATGGGTGATGGGGCCTATGTGGGTGCCGAGTGCTGCGCGGCGGATGCGCCGGCCGACCACGACGAGGGCCGCGCCGGTTGCGGCGTCCAGGATCTGGATGGCCGGCTGCCCGATGACGATGCGCGGATCGACGGTGAGGCGTGGGTACTTCCGCTCCCAGGGACTCAGCAGCTCCCGGAGCGTGGCCGCGAGACCATGGGCGATCTCCGCCTGCACGCCGGGGTCGAGGGCCGGAGCGTACGAGAGGACGGGGGGCGGGGACCAGCCGTGAACGACCACCAGGGGGCAGGCCCGCCGGTCCGCCTCCTCGCAGGCGAAGGCGAGGAGGCGGTCGCAGTCGCTGCGCAGGTCCACGCCGAGTACCACCGGCCCGGCATCGCTCGCGTGAGCGTCCGGGCGGTCCACGCCGTCGAGCTGGCGCACGAGGACGACGGGCGCCTCGGTCTCGGGGATCGTCGACGAACCGGTCGAGCCCACGAGGAACCCGGCGACGGAGCCGAAACCGCGTGAACCGAGCACGAGCATGTCGGCGCCCTCCGCCGCCGATGCCAGGGCCGTGCCCGGCGCGAGCCCCTCGATCTCGCGGGTGCTGATGGCGAGCGTGGCGTGTTCGCGCAGGAGTCGCTCCCGGGTGAGCGCGAGGAGGTCCTCCGCCCACTGACGACGAGGCTCGGGAAGCCGCGCGGCGAAGGGTTCGTACGGCGCCCAGTCCTGGGCGTGGACGAGCTCCAGATCGGCGCCGCGCAGTTCGGCCTCGTGTGCAGCCCAGTCGGCTGCGGCGCCGGCGGCGCGCGATCCGTCCAGGCCCACGATGATCCGGTTCGACATGGCGTGCCTCCCGTGCTCGGATGACCGGCTCTTTCAGGCTCCGCCGTTCGCCGTGCTTCGGACAGGGACCGAGCGGCCCTACCGGGGACCGAACGGCCCCTCGATCCCGGTCAGGTCCGGTCGGCGCTGTCGCAGGTGAGCCTGCTGTCCACGGTGACGACTCCGTCCACGCCGTGGCAGAGGCGCTTCACCACGGGCAGCAACTCGGGCCGCGGCACGGTACCGCTGAGCGTCACCAGACCGTCCTCGACGTCGACGGTGATCGCCGAGGGAGCGAGGGTGAGCGTGCGGGTGAGGACGTCCTCAAGGATCTCTTCCCGGATGGCGTGGTCGGGGCGCAGGAACAGCTGGATCAGGTCGCTGCGACTCAGCACGCCGGCCACCCGGCCGTCCGTGTCGACGACAGGCAGACGTTTTACCCCGTGCCGCTGCATCACCCGGGCCGCGCGGACCACGCTCCACTCGAGCCGGGCGGTCACGGCCGGACTGGTCATCAGCTGTTCCGCAGTCGCCGCACCACCGGTAGGCCGTGGACGGAGCAGGTCGGCCTCGGACACGACACCGACCGGGTGCCCGGCTTCGTCGATCACGGGCACGGCGGTGATGTCGAACTCCTTCAGGAGCCGCGCGACCTCCTTGAAGGTGGTGGCGCGCCGGACGGTGATGGCGGTGGGCGTCATCAGGTCCGCGACACTGCGGTGTCCCATGGCGGCCGCCCCTCACGCGGCTGCGGGGACGGTGAAGTCCGCCTTCACGTCCACCACGCCGGGCACGGTGCCGGCAGCGCGCGTGACGGCGTCCTGCAGCGCCGGCTCCGGCAGAGATCCGTGCAGGTACACGACACCGTTGGCGACGTGGACGTACACCTCGCCGGACCCGCCCGGCATCAGCTGACACATGATCATCTCGCGGATCTCGGCCCCGATGTCCGCATCGGGGCGCAGGTAGACCTTCAGCAGGTCACCGCGGCTGACGACGCCGGTCAAACGGCCGTCGCAGTCCACGACGGGAAGGCGCTTCAGATGGCCGCGGGCCATCAGGCGGGCCGCGGCGCGGAGGGGGGCGTCCTTGGTCACCGTCACGGCCGGGCGGGTCATCAGCCGTCCGGCCGTGGTGACGCCGGCTGTCCCGGTGCCCGGTTCCTTGAGCAACAGGTCGGCTTCCGAGACGACGCCGACCACTCGCCCGTCCTCGGACAGGACGGGCAGGGCGCTGACTCCCCACATCCGCAGTGCTTCCACGATGTCCTTGAACGCCGTCTCGCGGTCGACGGAGACCGCGGCGTGCGTCATGACGTCGTCGACGGTGCGCAGGTGTTCCATGACGCTCCTCACTCGTGCGCGACGACAGCCACCGGAGCGGCGGCGTGGTGCAGGACCGCGTGGGCGATGGGCCCCAGATGCCGGCCGAGGGGGGACCGGCGCAGGTGGCGGCCCACGACGACGAGGCCGGCGCCCTGGGAGGCCCTGACGAGATGATCGCCCGCGGATCCCATGAACACACGGTGGCTGACGTCCACGTGCGGGAACTTGTGCCGCCAGGGCAGCAGCACGTCCTCCACCATGTGCGTGACGCTCCTGCTGATGTCCCGCTCGTTGTCCGGGTCGAAGAAGGGGACGTACATGTAGGCGGGTGGCATCTTCCAGCTGTGCACGGCTCGCAGCGAACAGCTGCGCCGGGCTGCCTCTTCGAATGCGAAGGCGAGTACCCGGTCGCACGATGCGTGAATGTCGACGCCGACGACCACCTCGGAGATATTGATCCCCAGGCCGTCGGGGTCGTCGGTGTCCCGGACCAGGGCGACCGGTGTCGCGGTCGCGACCAGGGTGGACATGGCCACCGAGCCGACGATGAACCGGGCCGGCCCGCCCAGGCCCCGCGAGCCCAGGACCAGCAGTGCCGCGTCGGAGGCCTCGGCGGCGAGGGCGGCTGTCGGCCGGGCCGCGAGGCAGCGGGTGGTGATCTCCAGTGGGGGATGGCGTTGGTGCAGTTCTTGCGTGACGTCCGTCAGAGCCGCGTCGGCCCAGCGGTCCACGTCCTGGCGGCCCAGGCCCGGGAACACCGGGTCCAGGGGCCAGTCGACGGCGTGGACGAGCCGCAGCGGTACGTGCCTCAGGACGGCTTCATGAGCGGCCCAGCGGGCGGCCGCCCGGCTCTCGGGGGAGCCGTCGACTCCGACCGTCACGTGGTCCTTCATGGAGGGAACTCCTTGTCGTCGGGGTCGGTGCCCGCTACCAGGGGAGAGCGTGGCGGCCGGCGTGAGCGGCCGGGGCGTCGTCGGTTCGGGCCGTGACGTGCGATGCCACGGCGACGACCCCGTCGAGTTGCTCGACCAGGCTGACGAGTGCGGGGAGCTGGCTCCGGAGCTCGACGCGGCCGTCCAGGGTGACGATGCCGTCCACCACGTGGACATCGACGTCGCCACGGGGCACACCGAGCACCTCCGTGAGCACCTCGTCGGTCACCCGTCGGCGTATTTCGGAGTCGGGGCGGACGAACAGGCGCAGCAGATCCCTGCGGGTGACGATGCCGACCAGCCGGTCCTCCTCGTCCACGACGGGCAGCCGCTCTATGCCCCGGCGCGTCAACAGCCGTGCGGCGTCCGCGGCTGTCTCTTCGGCCTGGATGGTCACCGCGGGCGCGGACATCACGTCGCCCGCGGTGAGCGGCCTTGCCGGTGTGGTGCTCCGTTGCGCCGGGTGGGGGGCCGGCACGGTCCGGGCCAGGACGTCCGTCTGCGAGACGACACCCACCACGCGGTCCTCGTCGTCCAGAACGGGAAGCCCGGAGACGCCGTACTGGGCGAGGAGCTTCGCGACATCCTTGAACGCGGTGTCAGGCACTACCGAGACGACCTCGTCGGTCATCAGGTCGGCCACGCTGATGTGCTTCATGCCGTCCTCCTCCTCCGCCGTTCCACGCGAGGTCTCGGTCCGCGTCGGGTGTGTCCCCACCGTCCGCCGGGGGCTGCCGCCGAGCGAGGGCCGAACGGTCCCGTCCGGGGACCGTACGGGCCCTGGGAGACCTCGCGGACCGTGGCGCACCGGGGCGATGGGGACCTTTGGTCCCGATCACGGTCCCGGGCGGCCCTCTCCTCCGGGCGTTGCGGGTGCCAGCGTGAGGGGTGTCCTCATCGGATTCTCGGTTGGGAGGAACCGTGGAAAGCACATTCCGCACCCCGGACACCAGCTCGGTGGTCGTAGGCGTGGACGGCTCGGACGCGGCTCGGACCGCCGCCTTGTGGGCGGCCGGGGAGGCCGTGCGCCGTGACCGTCCCCTGCACATCGTCTACGGGGCCGACACCGACGGCAGGGCCCTGTACGTGTCGGCGGAGACCATCGAACGGGTCCGCGCCAACGGCCGACAGCTCCTGGACGACACGGCGAAGGCCATGTCGGACGAGTACCCCGGCCTGCGCGTGAGCACGGAATTCAGCCGGGCGGACGCCGTGAGCAGCCTCCACCGGGCCGGCGCCCTGCACGGCACGATCGTGGTGGGCAGCCGTGGCCTGGGCGGATTCGACTCCCTCATGCTCGGCTCGGTCGGCCTGGACGTCGCGGCCGCCGCCATGACCCCCGTCATCGTCGTCCGCGGCATCCCGCGAGCGCAGGAGACCGGCACGGTTCTCGCCGCCATCCATGACGAGCACGACCTCCTCTACGCCCGGTACGCCGCGCGCGAAGCCGAACTGCGCAAGGGAAGGCTCCGCCTCCTGCACGTGTGGAACGTGATGCAGTCGGTCGGCGAAGTGGTCAGTATGCTCGACGGCCTCAGCGAGATCGCCCGTAAGCACGAAGAGGCCCTGCAGGCGGTCACGGACGCGGTCCGCGGCGAATTTCCCGACCTCGAGGTGTGCTCCGACGCCGAGAAGAGCATGTCCGTCGCCGGCATCCTGGTGGAGGCCTCCCGGCACGCCGACCTGCTCGTCATGGGCGGCCGCCGGGTCCCCGACTCCCTCGGGATCGGCCGCAACCTGGGCAGGGCCACCCACAGGGTCCTGCACCACGCGCACTGCCCCGTCCTCCTCATCCCGCGGATGGGCAGCGACTTCGGGAGCCGGTCATGACCGGCCGCCGGGGTCGCGACATCGTCGTCGGGATCGACCCGGCCAGGGACTGGCACCTGCCCCTGGCCTGGGCCGCCGACGAGGCGCAACGCCGACGGCTCCCCATGCGCCTGGTGCTCGCGGTGCCGCCCCAGCACGACACCCACCACGTCGACGGCACCCCGGGCCACACGGCGCTGCGACAGGCGGCGGCCGACAGGCTCCAGCAGGCCGGCAACTGGGTACGCGACCGCCACCCCGAGGTCGACGTCACCGGCGATCTGCTGGCCGGGTTCCCCGCCCCCGCCCTGGGCAGCGTGGCCAAGGAAGCCCGCCTGGTCGTGCTCGGCTCCCGCCACCTGAGCCGCACCGCGGAGTTCTTCAGCGCCGGATCCATCGTGGTCCCCGTCAGCGCCCAGGCCCGCTGCCCGGTCGTGGTCGTGGGCGAAGCGGAGCACATCAGCCAGCAGCCGCCCTACGTCGTCGTGGGCGTCGACGGCAGCGCGTCCGCGACGGCCGCGCTGGCCTTCGCCTTCGACGAGGCCGATCTGCGCGGAGCCGCGCTCCGGGCCGTCTGCGTGTGGCAGCAGCCGGTGTTCATGCCGAACGACGAGGAGGTGGCTCTGCGGGCGCAGCGCACCCTGCTCTCCGAGGCCACCGCCGGACTGTCGGAAAAGTACCCGGACGTGCACGTCACCCACGAGATCCTGACCGGACACCCGGTGGAGGAGCTGGCGCGCGCGGCCGAGCACGCCCTGTCCGTCGTCGTGGGCCGCCGCGGCCGCGGCGGATACAGTGGCATGCGGATCGGATCCGTCGTCCACGGCCTCCTGCACCGCGCTCACTGCCCGGTGATCACCGTACCCACGGAATGAAGGCCGCCATGAGCAGCCGGACGACCGACAGGCCGCCTGTGGGCTCCCCGGCGGGGCCCGGGCTCACGCAGGCCGAAGCCGGACGCCGGCTGGCCCGGTACGGCCGCAACGAGGTGGCGCCGCCGCCGCCCACGCCTCTCCACCAGCGGGTCCTGGCGCAGCTGCGTGACCCGCTGATCATGGTGCTCCTGGGAGCGATGCTGCTGACCATCGCGATCGGGGACCACCCGGACGCCGTCGTCATCGGCCTGGTGGTCGTCTTCAACACCACCGTGGGAGTGGCGCAGGAGGTCCGGGCGGACCGCGCCGTCGCCGCGCTCTCCGCCCTCTCGGCCCCGCACGCCAGGGTGTTGCGCGACGGCACCCCGCATGAGGTGTCGGCAGCGGTCGTGGTGCCGGGTGACACCCTGCTGCTGGGGGAGGGGGACATCGTCGCCGCGGACGCCGACCTCACCGAGGCATCCGTGCTCCTGGCGGACGAGTCGATGCTCACGGGCGAATCCGAACCGGTGAACAAGGCAGTGAACGACACGATCAGTGCCGGCACAGTCATCGTGCGGGGCCGAGGGGCGGCCACAGTGACCGCCACCGGCGCCGCGAGCGCCCTCGGCCGGATCGCGGCGCTCCTCGACACCGGCCGAGACCCCACCCCGCTCCAGCGCCGTCTCGCCTCCCTGGGACGCATCCTGGCAGCCGTCACCATCGCCCTGTGCGTCCTGTTCTTCGCCCTGGGCCTGGCACGCGGCCTCACACTGAGCACGATGGCGGTCACCGCCATCAGCCTCGCCGTCGCGGCGGTGCCGGAGTCCCTGCCGGCGGTGGTCACCCTCGCCCTGGCCCTCGGGGCACGCCGGATGGCCGCCCGCAACGCACTCGTCCGACGCCTCCCGGCGGTCGAGACCCTGGGCTCGGTGAGCGTGCTCGCCACGGACAAGACAGGCACCCTCACCGAAGGGCGCATGGTCGTTCAGCAGGTGTGGGCCCCCTCGGGCGCCGCGGACGTGTCCGGCAGCGGCTACGAGCCGCAGGGAGATCTGACCCGCGCCGGACGTCCCCTGACACCCGAGGAGCTCCGACCGCTGCAGGAGCTGCTCACGGCGGCGGCCCTGTGCAACGACGCGAGTCTGCGACCACCGAGCAAGGGCTCCGACGCCTGGACGGCCGTGGGCGATCCCATGGAGGCCGCGCTGCTGGCGGCCGCCGCCAAGGCGGGCTGCCCGGACCAGGCCGCACTGCGCCAGGCCTGCCCCCGGATCGCGGAGGCGCCCTTCGACAGCCTGCGCAAGCGGATGACCACCCTGCACCATCTTCCCGACGGGAACGTCCTGGTGTGCCTCAAGGGGGCACCGGAGGCGGTCCTGACGCCCACGGTGCTCGCCGAGCCCCAGGGCCTCCTGGACCAGGCCCGTCGCCACGCGGCCGATCTCGCCGCGCACGGGTTCCGTGTCCTGGCCCTGGCGGGCGCCGAGCGTCTCGTGTGGGACCGGCCGGCCCACGAGGCCGAGCAGGGCCTGGGCCTGCTCGGCCTCGTGGCCATCAGCGACCCCCCGAAGGCGGCGGCCGCCGCGACCCTGGAGGCCTGCCGCGCCGCGGGCATCACCCCCGTCCTGATCACCGGCGACCACCCGGCCACCGCCCACGCCATCGCCGTACGCACCGGCCTCGTCGAGGACGGAACCGCTGATGAGGTCCTCACCGGCCCTGAGCTGGCCGCGGCCCCGGACACCGACCTGACCGAAGTCCGCGTCTTCGCCCGGACCGACCCGCAGCAGAAACTGGACATCGTCCACGCCTGGCGTGCCCGCGGTGCGGTCACGGCCATGACCGGGGACGGCGTCAACGACGGTCCGGCGCTCCGCCAGGCCGACATCGGCGTGGCCATGGGCGCCCGCGGCACGGAAGTGGCCCGCCAGGCAGCGGACCTGGTGCTCACCGATGATGAGCTCTCCACCGTGGTCACGGCCGTCGAGGAGGGCCGCCGCGTCTATGACAACATCCGCCGCTTCCTCGTCTACGCCATGGCCGGCGGAACCGCCGAGATCCTGGTGATGCTGGCGGGCCCGCTCCTCGGCCTGTCCCTGCCGCTGCGGGCCGGCCAGATCCTGTGGATCAACCTCCTCACCCACGGTCTGACAGGTGTGGCCATGGGCGCCGAACCCGTCAATCCGCAGGCCATGCACCGCCCGCCCCGCCCTCCTGGACAGCACATCCTGGCCGCGGGTGTGTGGCAGCGCCTCCTCGTCCTCGCCGCGGCTGTGACAGCGTTCAGCCTGGCCGCAGGCGTTGCCGCGCGTGCGATGGATCTGCCCTGGCAGAGCGTGCTCTTCGTGGCTCTGCTCGCGGCCCAGCTGGGCGTGGCCCTGGGTCTGCGGGCCCGGTTGTTCACCACGCAGAACATCTTCCTCCCCGCCTCCGTGGCGGCCTCCGCCCTTCTCGCGATGGCCGCCCTGCACGTGCCGGCTCTGCAGTCGCTGCTGGACACCGAGCCCGTGGGCTGGGCCGGCATGGCGCTGGCCACGGCGGCCGCCTTTGCGGCATTCATCGCTGCCCGGCTCCTGCGGGGCGCATTCCACAGAAGGGCAAGATCATGAAGGCATACGTGCCCGGACACGGGGTCCACGCGGAGGTGGGCGACCAGATCGTCGTGGGCGGCCCCACCGTCGGAACACCGGGCCGGGACGGAGAAGTCATCGCCTTGCACCACGACGACGGCACCCCGCCCTACGACGTGCGCTGGTCCGACACCGGCCGCACCAGCGTGTTCTTCCCCGGCCCGGACGCTCACGTCCGGCACCTGCACGCGGAGCGAATGTCCGCCGCACGGAGCAATAGCACCCAGTCGGAGCGGTAACGCGACCGCGGCCGTACTACCGTGGAGGAAGTGGCCCCACGTTCCGGCGGCCGGAGGTGGGACATGAGCGCGGACGGCCGGCCCCCCCAGGGCGGCGTGCCCCGGCTGCGGCTGGACGAACTGCTGGCCGAGCTCCAGGTACGGATCGACGAGGTCAGGGGCACGCGGGACCGGCTGACCGGCCTGCTCGAAGCGGTCATGTCGGTAGGCCGCGAACTGGACCTGCCCCAGGTCCTGCGTGGCATCGTCGAGGCCGCCGTCGTCCTCGTGGACGCGCAATACGGCGCCCTCGGCGTGATCGGCGACGACCGCAAGCTGGCCGAGTTCCTGCCCGTCGGTATCTCGGACGACCTCCGTGCGCAGATCGGCGACCTGCCGTCCGGCCACGGGATCCTCGGTGAACTGATCCGGCACCCGGAACCCCTGCGGCTGTCCGAACTGTCCGAGCACTCCGCGTCCTACGGCTTCCCGGCCCACCATCCGCCGATGCACTCCTTCCTCGGGGTCCCCATCCGCGTGCGCAATGACGTCTTCGGCAATCTCTACCTCACCGAGAAGCGCGGCGGCGCCGAGTTCGACGCCGAGGACGAGGCGGTCCTGTCCACGCTCGCAGTCGCCGCCGGCATCGCCATCGAGAACGCCCGCCTCTTCGAGGAGGTCCGCCTGCGCGAGCGATGGCTGGAGGCCAGCTCGGACGTCACCAGCTCCCTCCTCTCCGGCGCCTGCGAGGACGAGGTCCTCACCGGGATGCTGGAGCGAGCCAAGGACATCACCAGCGCCGACATGGGTGTCTTCTACCTCCTCGGCTCCGGCGGGGAGCTGCGCGGCTCGATCGCCTCGGGGCGCGGTGCCGAAGCCCACCGGGGCATCGTCTTGCCGAGTACCAGCGGCACCCTGGCCGAAGCCGCCCTCGCGCACGACGGTCTGATCACCGTCCCGGACGTGCAGAGCGACGTACGGGTCACCGTGCAGCGGGAGCGATGGACGGGATTCGGCCCGGCCGTCGCCGTCACCGTGAGCACCAAGGAGAGGCTCAGCGGTGTTCTGATCCTGGCCAGGCTGCACGGCCGCCCGGTGTTCGCGACCGCCGAGGTCGCCGCCCTGCCAGGATTCGCCGGCCAGGCTGCTCTCGCCCTCGAACTGGCCGACCGGCGCCGCGACGCCGAGCAGATGAGCATGCTGGAGGACCACGACCGCATCGCCCGTGACCTCCACGACCTGGCCATCCAGCGCCTCTTCGCCACCGGAATGACCCTCCAGAGTGCCCAGCGGTTCGTCGACCACCCCCAGGCGTCCGAGCGACTGGCCCGCGCCGTGGACGATCTGGACGCCACCATCAAGATCATTCGGTCGACGATTTTCGGACTCCGCGAGCACGACGCCCCCGCGACGGGCTCGCAGCTGCGCTCCCGTGCCGTCCAGACCCTGGACGAAGCCACGGCGGGCCTCGGCTTCGCTCCGGCCCTGCGCATGGAAGGTCTGATCGACACCGACGTACCACCTGCCGTGGCCGACGATGCCCTCGCCGTACTCGCAGAGGCTCTGACCAATGTCGCCAGGCACGCAGGGGCCACCCGTGCGGAGGCCTCGATCGTCGCTGAGGACGGCACCCTCACCGTCACCGTGACGGACAACGGCGTCGGGGTGTCCGAGGGCGGCCGTCGCAGCGGGTTGCGCAATCTCGCCGAACGCGCCGAAAGGCTCGGCGGAACCCTGCGGGTCGGCCCGTGCGCGTCGGATGAGCCGGGCGCCCGTCTCGAATGGCGGGTGCCCCTCTCCCCACCCCCGCCGTGACCGCCATCCTCGGCGGAGACGGCCGTATCTGACACGCTCGGTCACAGGCCGCTGCCGCTGGGAGGGGCGCGTACGGCCGAGAGCAGCCGACCAGCTCACCGGTGCCGAGGCACGCGATGAAGGCGGAGCGTCGGCCGGGGATATGGACATCCCGGCTCACGACGTCAGACCGGACGGTCCAGAACCGGTCTGCCGCACGGTCACCGCCGCTGCGCGTCCTGGTGGAGCGGGCCCGATTCGGGGATGGGCCCTGTGGGCCCCTGCCGGGACCGAACGGCCCATGCGAGGATCGCCGGAAACAGAGACTCTGGAAGGCAGGCGGCCTGTCCGGCCGCCGTTCCCGCTGACCCAGGCAGGTGTGAGATGTACTGGAACGGTCATGGCATGGGTGCCTGGGGATGGTTCGCCATGTCCTTCACCACGCTGATCGTCTGGGCCCTGCTCCTGGCAGCGATCGTGCTGGTGGTCCGGGCCTTGAGACACGACACGGACGGCCCAGCAGCCTCGAAGCCTGGCGCTTCCCCCTCCGAGGGCGTCGAGAACCTGTTGGCGGAGCGATTCGCCAGAGGTGAGATCGACGACGAGGAATATCAGCGCCGGCTCGCGGTGCTGCGCGGCAACGCCCCGGGCCCAAGGGCCACATGAGAGCACCGCCACGGGTCCGGCTCCCGGGCTCGCCGGCTGAACGGAGGGTGCCCCGAGCCGTTGCGGCGCCTTCGCCGCGGCCGGGGCCGCTGCCATCGACCCCGGCACCCGTCTGGGCTGGAGTGCCGTCGCCACCGGCTACGCCGACGCCGTCACCGACCCAACCGAGCTGAACCGCTACGCGCGGCTCCTGAACCCCTGGGCCGATGCGCCGGCATCAGGTGCCGGCCGGATCAGACCGGGAACGGTCACCGGATCCAGGCCCCGGGCAGACGCTTGGCAGCGCCTGCCCGCTCGCGCGTCTGACCTCCAACTACGTCTCCGCACGGCACCATGGTGCGGCAGATGTCAGGAGCGAGTTCCGGAGGTGCTGTGCCGAGGCATGACCGGACCGCCCTGCTGCCTCCCGCCTTCCGCGGTTACCGAACACACTGGTTCAACGGCGACGTCCTCGCCGGCATCACGGTCGCCGCCTACCTCGTTCCCCAGGTCATGGCCTACGCAGGAGTAGCCGGCCTGCCACCTGTCGCCGGTTTGTGGGCCGCTCTCCCAGGCCTGATCCTCTACGCACTCATCGGATCCTCCCGGCTGCTGTCCGTCGGCCCGGAGTCGACCACCGCCCTCATGACCGCCGTGGCTGTCGGCCCGCTGGCGGCGGGTGACCCCGCGCGGTACGCGGCACTCGCAGCCGCTCTGGCTCTGGTGGTCGGGCTGCTGTGTCTGGTCGCGTGGGCCGTCCGGCTCGGCCTTCTCGCCGACCTCCTGTCCAGACCCGTCCTTGTCGGTTACCTGGCCGGGGTCGCCCTCATCATGATGGTGGATCAGCTACCGCGGCTCGTCGCGACCACCAGCAGCGGTGGGGGCTTCTTCGCCCAGCTGTTCGCGTTCCTGCGTCATCTGCCTGATGCGCACCCGCCCACGGTGGTCGTGTCCGCAGGCTGTCTTGCCCTGTTGTTCACCCTGCCTCTGCTGTGGCGGCCGCTGCCCGCCCCGCTGGTCGTCCTCGTGCTCGCCACGGCCGCAGTGGCGGCCTTCGACCTGGACGGCCGCTACGGCATTGATGTCATCGGTGCCGTCCCGACCGGGCTGCCCGGGGTCGCCCTGCCCGCGCCGTCGGACTACGCCCACCTGGTCCTGCCGGCTGTCGGCGTGTTTCTCGTCGGATACTCCGACGTCGTCCTGACCGCACGCGCTTTCGCCCGGCCGGACGACCCCCGGCCGTTGGACGCCAACCGCGAGTTGCTGGCTCTGGGATCGGCCAACCTGGGCGCCGGAGTCCTGCACGGCTTTCCCGTCAGCAGCAGCGCCAGCCGTACCGCTCTCGCCGATTCGGCGGGCGGCCGTACCCAGGCGTACTCCCTCGTCGGCGCCGTCTGCGTCGCCGCTGTCCTGCTCTTCCTCGGTCCGCTGCTCGCCAGCACCCCGGCCTCCGTCCTCGGCGCCATCGTCGTCTACGCCGCCGTGCGCCTCGTAGAGGTGGGCGAGTTCCGCCGCCTCGCGGCCTTCCGTCGACGCGAACTCCTGCTCGCCCTCGGCTGCACACTCGGCGTCCTCGCCCTCGGCATCCTCTACGGCGTCGTTGTCGCGGTGGCCCTCTCCGTCATCGAACTGCTCGCCAGGGTCGCTCGCCCACACGACGCGGTACTCGGCACGGTCGCGGGTCTGGCCGGCATGCACGACGTGGACGACTACCCGGCAGCCCGAACCATCCCCGGTCTGCTCGTCTACCGGTACGACTCACCGCTCTTCTTCGCCAATGCGGAGGACTTCCGCCGCCGGGCACTGATCGCCGTCGATACCCAGGACGAGCCGGTGTGCTGGTTCGTCCTGAACACCGAGGCCAACGTCGAGGTCGACATCACCGCCCTCGACGCCGTGGAAGCCCTGCGTGCCGCACTCGCCCGACGAGGCATCACTTTCGCCCTCGCCCGCGTCAAGCAGGACTTGCGTGTCCCCCTCGACGCGTACGGCCTGACGGCTTCGGTGGGCCCGGAACGGATCTACCCGACCCTGTCGACCGCCGTCGCCGCCTACCGCACCTGGCAACGTGCCACGGGGCGCGATCCCGGTAGATGACGGCATCGGCCGCTGCCGCTTGAAGTGTCCTTTCGCCATCAGACGGGCCGCGCCGGCGATGGTGGCGCCCGGGGGCACGGTCACTGGTGGAGCCGTCATCAACTGCCCGGCGGTCGCGGAGTCCGCGGTGGACCGACGCGTGTTCATCTCGTGCTCCCGGAATCGCTCGTCACGAACCGCAGCAGGTCCGCGACCGGTTCACAAGGGGCGGCCTCGGCGGCGCGAACGGACGCGTCGATCTCCGCGGTCACCTCCTCCTCCAGCCGTTTTCTCGCCCGGTCGTCCAGGATTCCCTCGGCACGCAGCCGTTCCTCCAGGGCGGCCAGCGGGTCACGTGCCTTCCACCGCTCTACCTCCTCCTTGTTCCGGTAGCGGTCCGGGTCGTACATCGAGTGGGCCCGGAAGCGGTACGTCCGCGCCTCCAGGAAGATCGGGCCGCCGCCGGCCCGGACGGAGTCGGCCGCCCGTCGTGCGGCCGACTCGACGGCCAGCACGTCCATGCCGTCCACCGTCCAGGCGGGCATACCGTACGACGCGGCACGCATCGCGAGGTTCGTTTGCGCGTGTTCCCGCGCCAGACTGGTCCCCATGGCATACAGGTTGTTCTCGCAGACCAGCAGCAGGGGCAGCTGCCACAAGGCGGCAAGGTTGGCCGTTTCGTGGAACTCGCCCTCCGCGTAGGCCCCGTCGCCGAAGAAGCAGCACGTCACCCGTTCGGCGCCCCGCATCCGGTCGGCGAGGGCCAGACCGGCGGCCAGGGGCAGTCCGCCGGCCACGATCGCGTTGCCGCCGTAGAACCGCCGTCCCGCGTCGAACAGGTGCATCGAGCCGCCGCGCCCGCGGCTGCACCCGGTGGCCCTGCCGAACATCTCGGCCATCACGGCATCGACCGGCACGCCCCGGACGAGGGCGTGGCCGTGCTCGCGGTACGTGGAGACCACGGCGTCCTCCTCGTGCAGGGCCCGGCCGACGCCGACCGCGACGGCCTCCTCGCCTATGTACAGGTGGACGAAGCCGCGGATCTTCGCCCCGCTGTAGAGCTCGACGCAGCGTTCCTCGAACCGGCGGATCAGCAGCATCTGCCGCAGCGCTTCCCACTGGTGGTCGGGGCCGGGACGCGCGCCTGCCCGCGGTTCGGTTGGCCGACGCCGGCCGCCGGGATGTTTCGGGCCGGGAGTTCGCTTGGTCGTGGTGGTCATGGTGTTCCCTTCCTCGCACGTCTCAGACGGGACCTTCCAGGGTCGACAGATCGCCCTCGGGCAGACCGAGTTCACGGGCCCGCAGCAGACGGCGCATCACCTTGCCGCTGCGGGTTCTCGGAAGGTTCTGGTCGAACTCGATCTCCCGCGGGGCCACCGCGGGCCCCAGCCGCTGCCGGGCGAACGCCAGCAGTTCGCGCTTCAGCCCGGCCTCCGGTTCGCACCCGGGGCGCAGCGACACGAAGGCCTTGACGACGGCCCCCACGACCGGGTCCGGGCGGCCGATCACGCCCGCTTCCGCCACGGCCGGATGTTCCATCAGTGCGCTCTCGACCTCGAAGGGGCCTACGAGGGGCTCGCCGTACGGGAGCACGGTGGGGACACCGGACTCGATGGCGTAGGTACCGGCTTCGGTGAGGGCGAACAGGTCGGCGTCGCACTCGGCGTCGGGGAAGTCGAAGCCGGCGACCCAGCGCACCGTGTCCCACGCGTCGTCGAGTGCGGTGCGCAGCCGCTCCGCCATCGGACGGAGTTCGGTGCGGGTCGGGGTGCGGTGGAAGCCGCCGAGACGGATGTTGACGGGGTGGATGGCGCGGCCGCCGAGCAGTTCGACCAGCGCGTTGCCGGTCTGCTTCAGGCGCAGCCCGCGTTCGACGTGCTGCCGGTGGGAGCGGGACAGCCCGATCACGTCGTCGTGGCCGAGGAAGTCGGGGGCGTGCAGCAGGTGGATGTGCAGGGTCTGGCTCTCGATCCACTCACCGCAGTACAGCAGGCGGCGCAGGGCGGCCAGCTGTCCGTCGACGGTGACGCCGCACGCGTCCTCGATGGCCCGGCAGGCGCTCATCTGGTAGGCGACGGGGCAGATGCCGCAGATGCGTGAGGTGAGGTCGGGGGGGGGCTCGGTATGGGCCCTGCCGCGGAGGAAGGCCTCGAAGAAGCGGGGGGCCTCGTAGATCGCGAGGTGCGTCTCGACGACGGTGCCGTCGTGGATCCGCAGGCGGAGCGCGGTCTCGCCCTCGACGCGGGTCAGGGCGGGGATGCGCAGGCTTCGGGAGCGGGGCGCGGGCTCGTTCATCCGGATCCGTTCGTGTCCGTCACGCCGGGCCCTTGTTCCTCGACGGCGGTGAAGGCCGTGACGTTGAAGGTGTGCAGGAACCTGCCGACGTCCTCCTCGTCCATTCCGTCGCGCTGCAGCAGAGGGATGAGCGCGGGAAGGTTCGTGGTGCCGGCGGGTCCGAAGCAGCCGTAGCAGCCGCGCCCGTAGGTCGGGCACAGGGCTCCGCAGCCCGCGTGGGTGACGGGGCCGAGGCAGGGCGTGCCGTGGGCGACGGTGACGCAGACGTTGCCGCGTCGCTTGCAGGCGAAGCAGACGCTGTGGTTCGGGATGCCGGGCTTGCGTCCGGCGAGGAAGGCGGTGATGACCTCCAGGAGCTGACCGCGGTCGATGGGGCATCCGCGCAGTTCGAAGTCGACGGGTACGCGGGCGGATACGGGTGTGGAGGTGGCGAGGGTCGCGATGTAGTCGGGGCGGGCGTAGACGGTCGCCAGCTACTCCTCGACGTCGGCGTAGTTGCGCAGCGCCTTGACGCCTCCGGCGGTCGCGCAGGCTCCGATGGTGACGAGGTGGCGGGAATCGGCGCGGATGCGGCGGACGCGGTCCACGTGCTCGGGCGTGCTGACCGACCCTTCGACGAGCGCGAGGTCGAACGGACCGGGCGCGGCGTCGCTGGAGGCTTCCCCGAAATGGGCGATCTCCAGGGCGTCGGCGAGGCCGAGGAGCTCGTCCTCGCAGTCGAGGAGCGTGAGCTGGCAGCCGTCGCACGAGGCGAACTTGAAGACGCCCAGCCGGGGGCGGGCGGACCGTTGCGGTGTGTCGGGCGCGTTCATTCACAGCTCCCGGACGGTGAGCAGGGGCTCGGCCTGGTCGTAGCCGATGACCGGGCCGTCGCGGCACAGCAGCAGGGGGCCGAGCTGGCAGTGTCCGCAGTGTCCGGTGGCGCAGCGCATGTTGCGTTCGAGGGAGACCTGGATGCGGGCCGGGTGCACGCCCAGACCGACCAGGGCACGCGCCGTGGCCCGGATCATGACCTCGGGGCCGCAGACGAACGCGGTCGTGTCCGCCGGGGTGAACCGGGCTTCGACGATCAGCGCGGTGACGACTCCGACCCGGCCCGTCCAGTCGGCCGAGGGCCGGTCCACGGTGACCGCCGCGAACGGCCGGCACCAGCCAGGGAACTCGTCCGCGTACAGCAGGTCGCCGGGTGTCCGGGCACCGGCGAGGACGTTGAGCCGCCCGTACGCGGCCGGCTCGTCGAGCACGGTGTGGATCAGGGGCCGCAGTGGTGCGAGTCCGATGCCACCGGCGATGACCAGCACGTCGTGGCCGCGCGCGGCCGCCGTGTCCCATCCGGTACCGAACGGGCCGCGTACCCCGACCTGCGCACCGGGCGCCAACGCACACAGCGCCCGCGAGATGGCGCCGACGGCCCGTACCGTGTGGGCCGGTACCCGCCCGCCGGAGATCCGCGACACGGATACGGGGATCTCTCCGACGCCGAACGCGTACACCATCGCGAACCGGCCCGGTGCGAAGGGGGCCAGGGGTTCTCCGGCCGGCTCCAGCAGGATCGTGACCGTGTCGTCTCCTGCCGCCGGTCCAGCACCCGGTAGGGAAGGGGCGCCGCCGTCATGGCGTGGGCCCGCTCTCCTGTGATCCGTACAGATCGAGCAGCCGGGTGCGGGAGGCCCTGAGCCGTTCTCCGATCGTCCCGGCGACCAGAGTGACCAGGACCAGACCCAGGGCGGGCCGTTCGGCGCACACCGCACGCACGGCGGCGGCGTCGAACTCCCAGGCACGGATGGGCTCCCGGGTCTCGGCGCCGAGGTGCCACTGCCGGGGAGGGCACAACCACGACCAGCCGAGCAGGCCGCCCGCACCGATGGTCTCGACGACCGCGCGGCCCCGGCCGGGCACCTGGACATCGAGCGAGACCGTCCCCGACCGGATGATCCAGAAGCGGTCCGCCTCCCCGCCCTCCTCGAAGATCCGCCTGGTCCCCGGCAGGGCGATGTCACGGGCCAGGCCCATCAGCTGCTCGCGCTCCTGCGGGGGAAGACCGGCGAGCAGGCCCTCGCCTCCGGACCCGGCCGGATCCGCGGTCATGGGGCCTTCTCCTGCCGCGCGGCCTCCTCGTTCAGGGCGTGGGCTTCCTCGGTGAGGTCGATGCCGGTGGGACACCAGACGATGCAGCGGCCGCAGCCGACGCAGCCGGAGCTGTCGAACTGGTCGTGCCAGGTACCCAGCTTGTGGGTGAGCCACTGGCGGTAGCGGCTGCGAGGGGTGGCCCTGACCGGGCCACTGTGCAGGAGCGAGAAATCCAGGTCGTAGCAGGAGTCCCAGAGGCGCCACCGCTCGGCGTGGTCGCCGGTCAGGTCGGTCACGTCCTCCGTGGTGGTGCAGAAGCAGGTCGGGCAGACCATGGTGCAGTTGCCGCAGCTCAGGCAGCGGGCCGTGACATCGTCCCAGCGGTCCGCCTCCAGTGTGTCCCGCATCAGCGTGCGCAGGTCCACCGGTGGCATGGACCGGCCCATGCGCTCGGCGGCCTCGCGTACCCCATGGGCGGCGGCGGCACGGGTGGCGTCGTCGGCGAGATGGCACGGGAGCTCCGCGAGGACCGCGGCTCCCTCCTCGGTGCCGCTGCGGCACAGGAAGCGGTGGCCGGCGTCGTCCACGACCTCGGTGAGGGCGAGGTCGTACCCGGCGTCCACGGCCGGTCCCGTGCCCATCGAGACGCAGAAGCACGTGGCACCCGGCTCGGTGCACTCGACCGCGATCAGGAAGGCGCCCGTCCGCCGGGACAGGTAGGTGGGATCCCGGTACCGGCCGCCGGACATCACCCGGTCCAGGATCCGGATGGCGCGCAGATCGCAGGGCCGTACGCCGAGGAACGCGTACGGGATACTCTCGGGCCTCTCCTCGCGCACGGACAGTTCGCCGCCCGGCTGGCGATCCGCAGACCACTGCCTGACCCGCTCGGGGTGCAGGAACGACTTCCACGACTGGGGCCCCGCACTGTGCGCGAAGGCGGCCCCGTCGTCGCGTCGGCGGACCCGGTACCGGCCGGCCTCCAGTTCCACCCCCCACCCGTAGGGCAGCTCGGCGGCGGAATCCAGCTCGTCGAGAACGATGGCCCCGTCACGCAGGGTCGGGCCGATCACCGTGCGGCCGCGGCGCTTCAGGACCCGCACGAGCGCTTCCAGACCGCTTCGGTCGAGCACCGCCTCGGTCCCGGTGCCGGGAACTCGTGCGGTGTCCTCGGGGTCGCTCATGGTCTGGTCTCCTCCGCCTCCTCCGCCTCCTCCGCCTCCTCCGGAGGCACGGGCGCACGCGGCGCGGTCCACCGCCCCGAGGTCGTTACAAGGTGCGGCTGCTTTCGGACAGGGTGTCAGGCAGGAGGCCGCCGGGCCGCGAACCCCGTCCGGCGAGTCCCGACCGGCGGTGCGGTCCCCGCTCGTGCGTGACCCGAGGCCCCGTCGTGCTGTTCGAGCTCCGCCTCGATCCGCCGGACCAGACGTGGCACCACGCGCGCCACCGCCGCACTGAGGCCCACACCCACCGAGCGGTCCGCTCCTTCGACCGCGTAGACGATCAGACGACCGGGACCGCGACCGAGCGCGTCGCCGAGGCACAGGGCCTCGGCGAGTCCCAGCCCGTGCGTGCTGTGCCGTCCCGGGGCTGCCGGACCGAGGCGGCTGCCCGTCGCGGCATCCCACCGGCGTATCCGTCCCGGCTGCGCCGAAGGGAGGAAGCAGGCGTCGACGACGATCACCAGGTCGATGTTCTCCCACAGCCCGATCAATCGCCCGGGATCCCCGTCGCACTGCGCGAGAACGGTGCCCCGGGGCAGCTGCCTCCGCGTGGCCCGGTCCCTCAGGAGCGAGACCGCGACCCACCCGACCCCGTCGTCCCGCCGGAACTCGTTGCCGATCCCGATGACCGCCGTACGGGCGAACGTTTCCATCGCGCTGCTTCCGTCCTCGACCACCCGGCCTGCGGGACCACCCCCTCGCACAATTCCGGTACCGGCCCCCTTCTTCTGACCAACGGGTTGCCGGACGCGGGGTGGAGAAGCCATGGGCCGATGATCTGCCCGGTCCCGACGGCCCGCACCCCGGATCGGCAGGCTCCGAGGATGCCGGCATCCGAATCCGGACAGGCGCCCCCCGGTCAGCGGCTCCGGCCGCTGTGGGTACGGAGCCGGAGCCAGGGTCCCCCCGGTCCGACCGGTACAGGGCCGTGTGGGACCTGGCGGTAGACCACACGGCCCTGCCGTACGCCGGGACTCCCTGCCTACCGTGACGGTGTCCGCAGGTTCCCCCGAGAGGAGCCGGACGATGAATGTCTCCGCATCGATGTCCGCCCCCGCCGTGACCGTCGCAGCCGGAACACCGATCGCCGAGGTGGCGCGGCACATGGAGCTTTACGGGGTGGGCTCCGTCGTGGTGACGGAGGACGAGACGCTGCTGGGTATCGTCACCGACCGCGACATAGCGGTGCGGGCGGTGGCCAGGGGGATCGGCGGGGACGAGCCGGTGCGCACCGTGATGACGACACCCGTCGTCACGGTCGCGGCCGAGGAGGACATCCACCAGGCGTACCGGACCTTCCGCAGGTCGGGAGTGCGGCGGCTGCCCGTCGTGAACGGTCGTCTCGTGGTCGGGATGCTGACCGTGGACGACATGCTGATGGATGTGTTCCGGCGGGTGGCGGACCTGCTCGGCCCGGTGGCTTGGAGCGTCCTGGAGGAGCCCCCAGGTCCGCAGAACGCGACCGTTCCTCCACGTGCGGACGGAGAGAGCCCGCTCGGTTCCCGCAGGCCGTGATCGCACGGTGCACGGTAGTCATCCGTAGAGCGAGCGAAAGGAGGCCACACCATGCCGGACACGGCGACGCAGAAAGGCATGACCCAGCAGCCGGACGGAGTGCACCGGTTGGTGGTCACCCACGTCGAGGGCGACGCTTACGCCGCCGTCGTACGCGGCCATCGGGTACTGGTCGACCAGCCCGCGAACGCGGGCGGGGCGGACGCGGCGCCGACACCGACCGAACTGTTCGCCGCCTCGCTGGCCACGTGCATCGCCTTCTACTCGGGGCGCTACCTCCTTCGCCACGGCCTGCCGCGTGAGGGACTACAGGTGCGCACCGATTTCACGATGGCCGTCGACCGCCCCGCCCGGGTGGTCGCGGTGCACGTCGTGATCGTGCCGCCACCGGGCCTGCCCGAGCGGCGCCGTGCCGGCCTGCTCGCGGTCGCCTCGCACTGCACCGTCCACAACACGCTCCAGCGGCTGCCGGAGATCGGCATCGAACTGGAGCCGAACCCGGTCGGCACGTCGCCGTTGGCTCATCGGTGACCCTGTGCCCGTCGGGCATCCGCCGACCGGCTAGGCGCGGACCCGGCACCGAGCGTTGGGCCGGGCCGCATCACCGGGCATCGCAGGCCGGCGGGCCTCCCTCGGCCGCCGTAGGACTGGGCCGACGTGCGCGTGGTGTTCCTCCGCCGGGTCGTGCCGTGGATGAGCGTGCCCCGGTGCGCGTCGGCGAGATCGGCGGTCGGCCTGTCCCATAGACGTACACGTAGCCGTTGTCCGGTCGGCCACCAGGTCGTGCGTGAGTCCGCCGATCATTACGCCTTCGGGCCTCGTTCGGCCTGCCTCCCCATGCGCCGCCGCACGGGTTGAGGTACTCCTCAAGTGAGACACCGATAGCTCTCGCAGTGGGCCCGCAGCCGCTCACGACAGAGCTACCTGAACGGGAGGGCGCTCTGGACAGGGGTACTCCTTCACTGTCCTGCGAGGCACGTACACACGAAGGAAGCCGCCATGGAGCCTGTGATCACCGTGGGCCTCGACGGATCATCCGAAAGCATGGCCGCGGCCCGTTGGGCCGCCGACGAAGCCGAGCGGCGCAAGCTGGCGCTGCGGCTGCTGCACGCGTGGCCGATGCTCGCGCCGGAGCCGCCCCGCGTCCCCGCGGAGATCGATCAGAACTACTGGGCGAAACGGCTCGTGCACAGTGCGCGAGCGGAGCTGCAAGCGCGCCACCCGGGCCTCTCCGTCGTCGGAAACCTTATTGCCGATGATGCCCAGGACGCGCTGCTGAAAGCGGCATCCGAGTCCGAGATGACCGTTCTCGGTTCGCGCGGGCTGGAGTCCGTCGAGAGCTCCCTGGAACCCTGGCGAGAGAAGTTCCCGGCTGTGGAGGTGACCGACAGCATCGGTGTCGAAAGCCCGGCCAAGACCGTCGTCCGGTCAGCCGAGGACGCCGGTCTGCTGGTCGTCGGCCGGCGAAGGCGGCGACCTGCCCTCGCGCCCCGGCTGGGCCCCGTGGCCCAGGCCGCCCTCCATCACGCGCGCTGCCCAGTCGCCGTGGTCCCGCATGACTGAGCCGAGCCGTCGGAAGGAGTCGGCGATGTTCGAACATCCGTCGGGCGAATCCGTGCCCCAGCCCGCCCGCGGCCGCCCAGAAGCCGTGCCGCGCGCCGAAGTGCGGGAGACCCACACCGCGGTGGTGCTCTTCATCGGAGACCGTGTCTACAAGCTGAAGAAGCCGGTGGACCTGGGGTTCCTGGACTTCACGACCGTCGCGGCCCGACGATCGGATTGCGTGCGGGAAGTCGCTCTCAACCGCCGCTTCGCCCCCGAAGTCTACCTGGGGGTGGGGGAGTTCCACGGCCCGGGCACGGACGACGAGTCGGAGCCCGTCGTAGTGATGCGCCGTATGCCGGCCGACCGCTGCCTCTCCCGGCTCGTACGAGAAGGGGTCGACGTCGGCGATGCCCTTCGCGCCGTCGCCCGGCAGCTCGCCGCTCGCCACGCGGACGCACCCCGCAGCCGGGAAGTGGACGAACAAGGCACACGGGACGCTCTGTCGTCGCGCTGGGAAGCCAGCTTCGCCCAGATCCGTGCGATGGTCGGTGACGGCGGCCTGCCCGACGGAGTGGCGGAGGTAGAACGGTTGGTGCGCCGCTATCTCGCCGGCCGTAGTCCGTTGTTCGACGCCCGCATCGAGCAAGGGCGCGTGGTCGACGGCCACGGAGACCTGCTCGCCGACGACATCTTCTGTCTCGATGACGGGCCCCGCGTCCTGGACTGCCTGGAGTTCGACGACCGGCTTCGCTCCGTCGACGGCCTCGACGACGCCGCCTTCCTCGCCATGGACATGGAACAGCTCGGTGCTCCCGAGGCCGCGGCGTACTTCCTCGCCCAGTACAGCGAGTACTCCGGAGACCCCGCACCCCCGTCCCTGCGACACCACTACGTCGCCTACCGCGCGTTCGTCCGCGCCAAGGTCTCCTTGATCCAGGCGCAGCAGGGCACGCCCGGCGCGGAGGCGGCGGCCCGACGGCTGGTCTCGGCGGCATTGCGTCATCTGCGGACCTCCTCCGTCTGCTTGACACTCGTCGGCGGCCTGCCGGGCAGCGGGAAGTCCACCCTCTCCGGTGCGCTGGCCGATCGGCTGGGCGTCACGCTGCTCAGCAGCGACCGCCTCCGCAAGGAGCTGGCGGGCATTGCGGCGGAGGAGCCCGCGGCGGCCGCCTATGGAGAGGGCATCTACTCGCCCGAGTGGACCGCCAGAACCTACGCCACCCTGCTCGACCGCGCGGCCTCCCTGCTCTCCGCGGGCGAGTCCGTCGTCCTGGACGCCACCTGGTCCGACGCGGAACAGCGGGAGGCCGCACAGCGGTTGGCCGGGCGCACCAGCACCGACCTGGTGGCTCTGCACTGCCGAGTTCCGGGAGACGTGTCAGCGGCACGACTGGACACCCGCGCTCCCGGAGCATCCGACGCCGACCTCGACATCGCCACAGCCATGGCGGCCAAGGAGCCGCTCTGGACAGAGGCGGTTCCGATCGACACCAGCGGGCCTCTGGAATCCGCAGTCGTCCAGGCGCTGGCAGCGGTACGACCGTGGGGCACCAGCCAGGCCCCCGTCTTCCGGCGCCCCTACATGGAGCCGGACTGAGCCCCTCGCGAGGAGGCTCCGGCCCAGGTTCTGCGATGGGGTCCGCGCTGGATGACAACGGACCTGCGCGGGTGGGTGGAGCGAAGTTGCCTTGGAATGCGGCCGGCCTCAATCGTGGGCGACGACCGCAACGGATGTCCACCCCGACCACGACCGGTCCCCCGACCACGACCGGTCCGTGATCGCGAACACCATCGGGCGGGGTCCCCGTGCCGCCGACGGACCGCACGAGCACCACAGGCCGCTCCGTCTCGGCGACGACACCCGTCCCGACGGCTCCGACGAGAAACCCCAGCGTTCGTGTTCCTCCATGGTGGTGGCGGAGAGGGGCGGGTTCTCCAGCCATTCCGTGGCATGGACGAGGTCCAGTGAGGCTTCCCGCAGCTCGGCCTCGCGGCCTGCCCATACGGCGGCGGCGGTGCTTTCGGGCGTCCCGTCCAGGCCGACGGTGATGCGGTGCGACACGACGTCCGACTCCTTCCGGTCGGGTCCTGGCACTCCTTGTAGAACACATTGAGCAGGTCGCTGCGGTTGCCGACGCCCTCGATCGTGCCGACGCTGTCGACGGTGGGCAATCGCGGGGCGTGCGGTGAACGGTCACACGAGGGGGTCAGAGGGTGCTGCCGCTGCCGTGGGGTGCATAGAGGTCGAGCAGGCGTGTCCGGGCTGCCTGCAGTCTGTGGGCCAGTACCTGAACCACCCAGCCTCCGACGGCGGAGCCGAAGGCCGGATCGGTGTCCATGAGCATCCGTACGGTGGCTGCGTCGAACTGGTAGGCGCGTACAGGAGTCATGGCCTCGGCGCCCAGGTGCCAACGGTGCGGACTGGCCATCCATGACCAGCCGACCAGTTCTCCGGAGCCGAGGCTCTCGACGACCGCGGCCTGCCGCCCGGGGACGTGCAGGTCCAGCGTGATGACGCCGGACTTCACGATCCAGAACCGGTCGGCCAGACCACCCTCGTTGAACAGGCGTGTGCCTTCCGCGAAGTTCACCTCTTGGGCGTGCTCCATGAGGCGGGCACGGTACTCCAGGGGCAGGACGGAGATCTGGGTTGCGGGACGCGTGCGCATGATTGCCTCCCTTCGTGTCCGTTTCTCAGTCTGTTGCGCGGTCCGTCACCTGGGGAGGGCCGAGCGGTCCCGGGGCTGACCCATTCGGCCCACGCCCGGAACCGGTGGGCCCTGATGCGAGGAAGCATCAACAGCGAAGATGGGAAAGGAAACGGCCCGGACGGACGCGGTCCCAGTCGCCTGCCGGGCGCGGCCCCGCCGTACGTTCGGGATGTCCGGATGTGGGGCGCACCGGGAGAGATGGGCACGCTGATGAAGCGGTATGTGTACGACTTCACCGAAGGCAGCCTGGACATGGCCGGGCTCCTCGGCGGCAAGGGCGCCGGCCTGGCGGAGATGACCCGGATGGGACTCCCAGTACCGCCGGGCTTCACCATTACGACCGAGGCGTGCCGCGTCTTCATGGCGACGGGTGCGCCGCCGGAGGAACTGCAGGGGCAGATCGCGCACCACCTCGCGGCCCTGGAACGCACGACGGGTAAGCGTCTCGGTCAGGTGGACGACCCGTTGCTGCTCTCCGTACGCGCGGGCGTGGGGCTGCCCGGGATGACGGACACGATTCTCGACGTGGGCCTGAATGACCTTGCCGTCCTGGGCCTGGGCAAGACGCCCGAGCGCGAACGGTTCGCCTGGGACTCCTACCGACGTCTGGTTCGCATGTTCGGCAGCACGCTCATGGGAGTGGACGACTCGCTTTTCGAGGACATCATCGGCCGGATCGAACGCCAGCACGCCGTCGCCGACGACAGCCGCCTGGACACCGTCGACCTGATCCGAGTCGTCGAGTCGTTCAAGGACCTGATCGCGGAACGGGTCGGCGAGGAATTTCCCCAGGATCCGGTCGAGCAGCTGCGCAGGGCCATCTTGGCCGTCTTCACGGCATGGAAGGGGGAACCGGGACGCGTCCACCGGTACCGGGAGCACATCCCCGACGATCTCGGCACGGCGGTCACCGTCCAGGTGATGGTCTTCGGCAACCTCGGATCCGACTCCGGCAGCGGGATCGCCTTCATCCGAGATCCTGCCACGGGACGGTCCCATGTCCATGGCGCATACCTGCCCAACGCCCAGGGCGAGGACGTCGTGGCGGGAATCCGCGACACCGTGCCGCTCACACGGCTGGCAGAGCTGGACCCAGTCTCGTACGCACGGCTGCGCGACTGCACGGCTCGTCTGGAAGCCAAGCACCCGAGCCTGTACGGCATCGAGTTCACCATCGAGCGCGGCACGTTGTGGATGCTGGAGGCCCAGGTCGGCAGGCGGGCGGCGGAGGCCGCTTCACCATCGCCGATCGGATGGCCGTCGGCGAGGGGTTGAACTGGCCCGAAGGCTGCGGCCGTCATCAGGTCCAGGCGGCGGCAGACCCGGCCGACCCGCCAGGTGTGGCACCGCGCGACTGCGCTCATGGCCAGGCCGGCTCCGCCGTCAGGCCGTGCTCTCCTGCGCGCCGGTGCCTGGCCCCGGCCGTGAGGATGCGCGCACGCGGACGACGATTTCGCCCCGCCGGCGAAGTGGTTGCCGGGGCGTACAGTGGGCAGGGCGGGCCGGGTGAAGTGCCGGCCACCCGTATGAGCATGCCTCCCGGACGAAGGTCACGCCCGTCCGGTGCACGCGCGGCCGATTGGTTTGTGGCTGAGCACCCTGGGTCGTGCCCGGAGAACTCCGGAGAGCACACCCGACTTCCGTGCGAGTGCTGAGCGGGGGTGATCGCGGACCTTTCGGTCCTTGTGAGTTCCGCCGATCAGTGCTGTGCTGAAGATGACGGAAAGAGCCCTGAACGGATGCGGAGAAGCGGCTGACGGCCGTGCACCGCACAATCAGGTTCCGCGAGAAGCGGGCGGGCTCTTTCCGCCCGGGGGACCGGGACGGTTTTCGAGGACGCTCCGGGCGATGGGCCGAGCACGCCGGCCACCCGACCAAAGCCACAGCCTTGTGTGTCGGTCTGCTCGAAGGGAACCCGTTCGCTCGACCGTCTCCGTGCCGGTCCAGCGGGGCGCCCTGGGTTCCTGGTCGGACCTTCGTCAGACCGTCGGGTGCTGGAGACCGTCGATGAGGAAGTTGTCGAGTCGGACCCGGTACCAGACGTCCTTGGCCGTGCCGTCCTCGAAGGTTTCCGTCACTACGACCTTCTCATGGGTCTCGGTGGCGCTCTGGCTGGCCAGCGACCAGCTCTTGGGGGCGTCCTTCGCGCGGAAGACCGGGTCGGCCTGGTTCTGCTCGGTCCACGTCGCGAGAGCGGCGTCGAGTTCGGGGGTGAGGTACTCCCCCCGGACGGTGATCGTGTTCTTGCCCTCGGAGTGCTGCTGCATGGCCGCGTCGTGGTACTCCTGGGTGAAGGGCTCGACCTGCCTCTCCGCCCTGGTCAGCCTCAGGACGGCAGAGCCTGCCGGCTGCTGGTGGCCGTGTGCCCGCGCGGGCAGCGCCAGCAGGGGAGGCCCTGCCAGCAGCACCGCCGCACAGGCACCGATACCGCGTAGAGCGAGCTGTCGCATTGAGATCGCGGAAGGCTATGGCCTGGGCGGTGTCGTATCACCTTCGTGCCCGTGGTCGTGGACCTGTGCGGCGATTACGGCCGCCTGTACCCGCCGTTCGACTCCCAGTTTGCCCAGCAGCCGGGAGATGTGGTTCTTGACGGTCTTCTCCGAGAGGTAGAGCCGCTTGGCGATCTGGCGGTTGGTGAGGCCGTCGCCGATCAGTTCGAGGACGGCCCGTTCGCGCTCGGAGAGGGCGGCCAGGCGGGTGTCCTCGGGCGCCTTCGTGGCCTCCGGGTGGCGCAGGGAGCGCATCAGGCGGGCGGTCGTGGCGGGGTCGAGCATGGATTGCCCCGTGGCGACGGTTCGTACGGCCGACACCAGGTCGGAGCCCTTGATCTGCTTCAGGACGTATCCGGCGGCGCCTGCCATGATCGCGTCCAGCAGGGCGTCCTCGTCGTCGAACGACGTCAGCATCAGGCAGGCCAGGTCCGGCATGCGGGAGCGCAGTTCCCGGCAGACCGTGATGCCGTCACCGTCGGGCAGCCGGACGTCGAGGACGGCGACGTCCGGCCGAAGCGCCGGTCCCCGGGCCAGGGCCTGGTCCGCCGTGCCCGCCTCGCCCACGACGGTGATGTCCGCCTCGGCTTCGAGCAGGTCCCGCAGCCCGCGCCGGACCACCTCGTGATCGTCGAGGAGGAACACCTTGATGGAGGCCTCCGCGGAGGCGCTCGCTGCGTCGGACATGGTCGCCGCCTGATCCGGATGACGCTGCATATGCTTCCCCCGGAATTGTCTCAGGAGGGGGCCGGTCGCACCCGTCAAGCCGACCATGGCGCCCTCCGCAGCCGTGGGCCGGACCTACACAGGAGCCGACACGGCCCCGTCGAGCTCCATCCGGACATCGACGACTCCTTCGACGGCGTGGATCGCCCGGGCCAGAAGGGGAACCAGAGCCCGGTCCCGCAGCGGTCCCCGGAGTACGACGACGCCGTCCTGTACGGAGAAGTCCGCGGCCGTCCCCGGCGCGAGTTCGGCGAGCACGGCCCGACGGATCTCCTCCTCCAGCTCCTCGTCGGGACGCAGGAACACCTTCAGGAGGTCGCTGCGGCTGACGACGCCCTCCAGCATGCCGACCTCGTTCACCACGGGCAGGCGCTTGACGTGCTTGCGGGCCATGATGCGGGCGGCCTCGGCAAGGGTGGCGGCGGGGTGGACGGTGACCGCCGGGCTCGACATGAGGTCCTCGGCGAGCACGGCCGCGGCCTTGGAGGCTTCTTCCAGCTGATCCGGCAGTACGGGCTCCTCCCGGCGGAATTCCTCCTTGGGCAGGAGGTCCGCTTCGGAGACGAGTCCGACGACACGGCCCTCGCCTTCGAGGACGGGGACCGCGCTGACTTTCCATTCGTGCATCAGTTCGACTATTTCCTTGTAGGACGCCTCACGGCCGATGGCTATGGCGGTGTGCGTCATGACGTCGCTGACGGTGTAGCGGGATGCGGGCATGACCGGCCTCCTTCTTCGACCTCTTCAGTTTCGGCACCCGGGCGTCCGCCTCGGCAGGGACCAGTGGGCCAGGGCGGGGACCGACCGGCCCATGGCCTGCCGTGTGCTGTCCACCGTGAGGGCTGTGCGGAGTGTGATCAGTACGGCCAGGACCAGCCCGCCACTTCCGGAAGGTCGATGCCGTGCTCGCGGATCCAGCCGTGGTGGCGGATGCGCTGGTCGGCCATGGCCTGGCGCAGTCCTTCGGCGCGGCTCGCGAGGCCGGGGACGCGGTCGATGACGTCCATGACGAGCCGGTAGCGGTCCATGTCGTTGCGCACGACCATGTCGAAGGGGGTGGTCGTGGTGCCGGACTCCTTGTAGCCGCGCACGTGCAGCCGGGGGTGGCCGGTCCGGCGGTAGGCGAGGCGGTGGATGAGCCACGGGTAGCCGTGGTAGGCGAAGATCACCGGCCTGTCGGTGGTGAAGAGCGCGTCGTACTCGGCGTCCGTCATGCCGTGGGGGTGTTCCTCGCGGGGCATCAGCCGGGCGATGTCGACCACGTTCACGACGCGGACGGCCAGCGAGGGGAGGTGCTCGCGGAGCAGGGCCGCTGCGGCCAGCACCTCCATGGTGGGCACGTCGCCGGCGCAGGCGAGTACGACGTCCGGTTCGCGGGAGCCGTGGTCGGTGCCGGCCCACTCCCAGACCCCGGCGCCGCGCGCCACGTGGGTGCGGGCCTCGTCGATCGGCAGCCAGTCGAAGCAGGGCTGTTTGCCGGCGACGATCACGTTGACCTGATCGCGGCTGCGCAGGGCGTGATCGGCCACGGCGAGCAGGGTGTTGGCGTCCGGCGGCAGGTAGACCCGCACGACCTCGGGGCTTTTGTTGAGGATGTGGTCGACGAACCCGGGGTCCTGGTGGGAGAAGCCGTTGTTGTCCTGGCGCCAGACGTGTGAGGTGAGCAGGTAGTTGAGGGAGGCGACCGGCGCCCGCCAGGACAGCTCGCGCGCGGCCTTGAGCCACTTGATGTGCTGGCCGGCCATGGAGCCGACGATGTGCGCGAAGGCCTCGTAGGTGGAGAAGAGGCCGTGGCGGCCGGTGAGGAGGTAGCCCTCCAGCCAGCCCTGGCAGACGTGTTCGGACAGGATCTCCATGACCCGGCCGTCGCGGGACAGGTTCCGGTCCGTGGCCTCCGTGATGCCCTGCCAGGCCTTGCCGGTGGCCTCGTACAGGTCGTCCAGCCGGTTGGAGGCGGTCTCGTCCGGTCCGACGACCCTGAAGTCCCGCCGCCCGGCCGTCTCCCGCATGACCTGGGTGAGGAAGTGCCCGAGGACGCGCGTCGGTTCGTGGAGGGTGCGGCCGGGCTTGTCGACGGTGACGGCGTGCGCGTCGAGCGCGGGCAGCGGCAGTGGCCGCAGCAGACGGCCTCCGTTCGCGTACGGGACCGCGCCGAGGCGGCGCTCGCTTTCCGGGACGCAGGCCAGGACCTGCGCCGTCGGGCGGCCGTCTGCGTCGAAGAGTTCGTCCGGCCGGTACGAGCGCAGCCAGTCCTCCAGCTGCTTCAGGTGCGCGGGGTCCTCGCGCACCCCGGCGAGCGGAACCTGGTGCGCCCGCCACGTGCCCTCGACCGGGTCGCCGTCGACGGTCGCCGGGCCGGTCCACCCCTTGGGGGTGCGCAGGACGATCATTGGCCAGTGTGCGTACTCCCGTCCCGGATCGGTAGCCGCCTCGCGCGCCTCCCGCTGGATGAGGGCGATGCGGTCCAGGGCGTGGTCCATCGCGCGGGCCATGGCCTGATGCACCAGGGTGGGGTCGCTGCCGCTCACGTACAGCGGGTCGTGGCCGTAGCCGCGCAGCAGCGCGTCGAGCTCGTCCTCGGGGATCCGGGACAGCACCGTCGGGTTGGCGATCTTGTAGCCGTTCAGGTGCAGGATCGGCAGGACCGCGCCGTCGTGGACCGGGTCGAGGAACTTGTTCGAATGCCAGGACGCAGCCAGCGGCCCCGTTTCCGCCTCGCCGTCGCCGATGACACAGGCGACCAGCAGGCCGGGGTGGTCGAATGCGGCTCCGTAGGCGTGGGAGAGGGCGTATCCCAGCTCGCCGCCCTCGTGGATGGAGCCGGGTGTCTCCGGCGCCACGTGGCTCGGCACTCCGCCGGGGAAGGAGAACTGCCGGAACAGTCCGGCCATGCCGTCGGCGTCGCGGCTCACGTCCGGATAGGTCTCGCTGTACGTGCCCTCCAGCCAGGAGTTGGCCAGGACGGCGGGACCTCCGTGCCCGGGTCCCCAAACGCACAGGACCTCCAGGGAACGCTCCCTGATCACGCGGTTGAGGTGGGTGTACACCAGGTTGAGGCCGGGCGAGGTGCCCCAGTGCCCCAGCAGCCGGGGCTTGATGTGCGCCGGCCGCAGCGGTTCCGTCAGCAGGGGATTGCCCATGAGGTAGATCTGGCCGACCGCCAGGTAGTTCGCGGCCCGCCAGTGGGCGTCCAGCTCCGAGATCGAATACGCGGTCAACACGGTCATGTCCGCTCCTGCCTGTGAGGTCCGGGACGTTGCGTCGACTGAGCCGATGCCTACAACCCTGCATTCGGGCGAGGTCGGGCGGGCAGGGGAGGACCGGCCCTCAACAAGGGACCGTTGGCCCTTCTCCGCCCCTGCCCGGCGCGGCGAAGGTGAATCCCGGTGGCGCCGGCCCTTCCCCCGGCCGACGCCACCCGTTCCGGCCAACGACCCCGATGCCTTGGGCATCAGTACGGAGGACAGAACTGTGAAGCGCACCCTCGTCGTCGGAGTGGACGGTTCCCCCGAGAGCCGGGCAGCGGCCGACTGGGCGGCTCAGGAAGCCGTGCGCCGCGACTTGCACGTCCACGTGGTCCACGCCTGGCTGTGGCAGCCGCTCACCGTCCCGGTCGTTCAGGACCGGGACGCGGTCGCCCGCCGGGTCCAGGAGATCATCGAGGAGACGGAGGCCGAGCTGACCCGTCGCCACCCGAGGCTTTCGCTCTCCGCGGAAGTGGTGCCGGACGTCCCCGTGCCGGCCCTGCTGCGGGCCGCCAAGGGCGCGGAGATGCTGGTGCTGGGCAGCCGCGGGCACGGCGCCCTGGCCGGCTTCCTGCTGGGCTCCTACGGGCAACAGCTGACCGGCTCCGCCGAGTGCCCGGTCGTCTGCGTCCGCGCACGCCACGGCAGCCCGGTGACCGGGCCCGATGAGGGGGAGGTGGTCGTGGGCCAGCAGGGCGGTGCCGAGGAGTCCGCCGAGGTGCTGCGCTTCGCCTTCGAGGCGGCTGCCGCACGCAGGGTCCCGCTCCGGGCGGTCCGGGCCTGGAACGTCCCTCCGGTCTACGCCTACAGCCTCGGCTCGGTGTGGATCGCCGAGCAGTTCGGCGGGCTGGAGCAGTTCGAGAAGGCCGCTCTGGAGCAGGCGCTGGAGCCGTGGCGGCTGAGGTATCCCGAGGTCGAGGTCGTCGCGCACGTGGAGCAGGGGAGCGCCGGCCGCGTGCTGCTGTCCGCCGCGTCGGACGCCCAGCTGCTCGTCGTCGGCCGGCGGGTCCGCTCGGCGGTGGGCACGCGGATCGGTTCGGTGGCCCACGCCGTGCTCCACCACGCGGCCTGCCCCGTCGCCGTCGTCCCGCACCACTGAACCGACGGCGCGCTCACGGAAAGGCTGGGCAGGCGATGTGACCCGCCCGGCCCGTACCGCTGACGGCTCCTACTGCGAGGCCGGGAGCGGGTGTCGGCCGGGCGGTGTCAGGGCGTGACTGGCGATCACCGCGGCCTGGACGCGGCGCTCCACTCCGAGCTTGATGAAGAGCCGCGAGATGATGTTCTTCACGGTCTTCTCCGCGAGGTACAGCCGCTTGCCGATCTCCCGGTTGGTGAGGCCCTCACTGACCATGAGGAGGATCTCCTTCTCCCGGTCGGTGAAGCCGGGAAGCCCCGGTACCTGAACCTCCTTCGGCACGTCACCGCGCATGCGTGCCATCAACCGCGTGGTGGCCCCGGGGTCGAGCATCGACTGGCCGGACGCCACCGTCCGGACGGCGGTCACCAGGTCGGTGCCGGTGATCTGCTTCAGAACGTACCCGGAGGCCCCTGCCATCACGGCGTCCAGCAGTGCCTCCTCGTCGTCGAACGACGTGAGCATCAGGCAGGCCAGCTCCGGCATCCGCGAACGCAGCTCCCGGCACACGCTGACCCCGTCACCGTCCTGGAGCCGTACGTCCAGGACCGCGACCCGGGGGCGCAGTGCGGGGATACGGATGAGTGCCTGTTCCGCCGTGCCCGCTTCGCCGACCACGGTGAGATCGGGCTCGGCGTCCAGCAGGTCGTGTACCCCTCGGCGCACGACTTCGTGGTCGTCGAGCAGGAAGACGCTGATGGGCTCCGCCACGGGGGAGGGGGCACCGCTGCCGGTCATGAAGCGACTCCTTCGCCTGGGTCCGTCCTGGACGCACGAAACACAGGCATCCTGCCTGCCGTGAGGGTCGGCCGGCCAGGGCCGATCGGCCCTCACGGGGCCGGTGCCCGGAGCGGCAGGTGCGACTCGGCCCCGCGAAGAAGGGACCTTCGGCCCTGTTTGAAGGGCCTGCCGGGCCTTCCCGCGCGCGCACGGCACCGGATGGACTGAGGGCGCACACGGATCGGCGCGACTCCACGGAGCCGCACGCAGCGCGGAGGACTCCATGACGACCGCCTTGATCGACCTGAAGACCGTGACACACGACGACCGCGGCCTGAGAATCGCCCTGGCCGGCGAACTCGACTGCTACACCTCGGAACAAGTGGGGCCGAGCCTCTGCGAACTCGCCGCATCCGACTACCCGAACGTGGTGCTGGACCTGTGCGACCTCTCCTTCTGCGACACCGCGGGCATCGACCTCCTCCTCCTTCTGAACCGCCGCTGCCGTGCGTCCGGCACGAGGCTCCTGCTCTGCGACGTGCCGCTTCTGGTGATCAAGTCCATGCGGGTGCTCGGTGCCGACCGAGAGCTGCAGTTCGTCGTCTCGTGACCGCGGAGCTGTCCGGATCCGAATGCGGGAAGGGGGCCGTTCGGCCCTGCTCCTGCCAGTGGACCAGGAGGGAAGCCGGGAAGACGCACGCCGGAAAGACCGAGCAGGGCCGGACGAAGGTACACATCATGGATCAGGAAGGCACAGGGCGACCCGCTCGCCGGACCGGTGCCCAGGCCGCCGCCCGGCACATGCGAGAACTGGACCGGGACGAAGCCCTGAGACTTCTCGCCACGGTTTCACTGGGACGCATCGTTTTCACCCAGCAGGCGCTGCCCGCCGTACGGCCGGTGAACCATCTCGTCGACGGCGAGGACGTCATCATCCGAATTCACGAAGGCGGGGCCCTGGCCGCTCTGGCGGCACCCGTGGACGCTCCCGGTGTGGTGGTGGCCTACGAGGCGGATGCCATCGACCCCGTTACGTACCTCGGCTGGAGCGTCGTCGTCACCGGCTACGCATGCCCGGTGACCGATGCGGCGGAGGCGGACCGCTATGCGTCCCTGCTGCGCCCCTGGGTGGGACAGCCCATGACCGCAGCCCTGCGGATCCGCCCCGACCTCGTCACCGGATTCCGGCTGGAGGCGGACCGTGCTGTGCGGTTCGCGTCGCATTGAGGAGGCGCGGGTAGGGGGCTGCCGCCCGAATCGACCGTCCTGAGAACGTCAGCTTCCAGTGGGTAGGGGCGCACGCCACACGAGGAGGCTGCCCCCGTCCTGAGGGATGTCGAAGGTGAAGCCACCGCCCAGCTCCTGTGCTCGATCAGCTGCGTTGCGCAATCCGCTCCGACGACCTTGGGCCGGGATGCCCTTGCCGTTGTCCGAGACGGTCAGAACGATCTCGCCCTGCCCGGCCTTGAGGCTCACGCTGACGCGGGTCGCCTGTGCGTGGCGGGCGGCGTTGCTGAGGAGCTCGCCCAGTACCGCCATCACGTGGTCGGCGATCTGCGGCGGTACATCGGTGTCGAGCAGCCCCTCCATGCTCAGGCGCGGCGGATGGCCGAGGGTGGTCGCCGCGTCGCCGACGGCGCGGGCGGCGCGTGCGCGCAGACCGGGTTCGCTCTCGCGGTCCTTGGTGCGGAGCCCGAAGATCGTCGATCGGATGATCTTGATGGTCTCGTCCAGGTCGTCGACCGCCCGGCCCACCCGCTCGGCAGCCCCTTCGTGCTCGACGAGCCGGGCGGCACTCTGCAAGGTCATCCCGGTGGCGAAGAGCCGCTGGATGGCCAGGTCGTGCAGGTCGCGGGCGATCCGGTCGCGCTCCTCCAGCAGGGCTATCTGCTCGGCGTCCCGGCGCCGCTCCGCCAGCTCCAGAGCGAGTGCGGCCTGCCCTGCGAAGGCGACGAGCGGCTCCAGCTCGCCCTCGCCGAACACGGGATCTCCCGCCGGGCGCGCGAGCAGCAGGACGCCCCGGCTCTCCCCGCCCGCCGTGCCCAACGGGACGGCCACGGCAGGCCCCAGCCCGTGCCGCCCCGGCATCTCGGCCTCGGCCGGGTAGTGCTCGTCCTTCGGGGTCAGCACGGCCGTGACGGGCCTGCCGGCCCGGTGTGCGGCTCCGGAGAGCGTGCCGGCGAAGGGGACGACGAGGCCCTGCCGCGAGGCTCGGTCCGCGCCGGCCGCGAACTCCACGACCAGGCCGTCGACGCCGGCCACCGGCATGGAGATGTCCGCGAGCCGCGCGGCGGTGATCTCCTGGGCCCGGCGGGCGATGAGCTCCAGCACAGCCGGTCGCGAACTCCCGGACAGCAGGCTCTCGGTGATCTCCGCGTTGGCCTTGAGCCAGCGCTGCTGGCGCTGCGAGCCCTCGTAGAGCCGCGCGTTGTCGATCGCCACGCCCGCCGCCACCGAGAGGGTCGAGATCACCGTCTCGTCCTCGGTGTCGAAGTCGACTCCGCCCCGCTTGTCGGTCAGGTAGAGGTTGCCGAACACCTCGTCGCGGACCCGGATCGGCACGCCCAGGAAGGTACGCATGGGCGGGTGATGAGCCGGAAAGCCGTAGGACGAGGAGTGCGCGCCGAGATCGGTGAGGCGCAGGGGCTCCGGGTGGTGGATGACCTCCCCGAGCAGGCCGTGGCCGGCCGGTAGGGGACCGATCTCGGTGATCTCCCCTTTCGCGAGCCCGACGGTCAGGAACTGGGCGAGCGTGCGGCCGTCGGGGCCGATCACTCCCAGTGCCCCGTACTCGGCGTCCACGAGCAGCGCGGCCGCCTCCACGATCCGCCGGAGCACCTGGGCGAGATCCAGCTCCCGCCCCACCGACACCACGGCCTCCAGGAGGCTGTGTACCCGGTCGCGGGTGCCGCGCGCGGCGTCGATGCGCACCTGGAGCTCGTCCAGCAGCTCGTCCAGCCGCATCCTCGGTACCTGCGTCAACGGATCCCCCACACCCACGCGCTTCCCTTCCGCAGACCGCCCGACGGCCCGGTCCGCGGCCAGCGTATCGACACGCCCAGGCTCGAAGGGAGCGCACCGCCAACCTGGTGCGGAGCGCGATCGAGGTCCTGGCATTCGACAGCGCCGTCCCAGACCCGGATTCGGGTACCGCGAGGGGCCCGTCGCCTCTGTGCACGGGCCGAAGGTGTTCTACAGGCGGTAGGCGGCGAAGCCGGTGAGGAGGATTGCGGTGACGGCGATGCCAACCAGCCCGAACCAACCGCCGATCAGTGCGCATGCGGCTACGACGACGAAGGCGCTCAGCAGGAGTGCGGCGAACGCCCACGCCGACATTCCGCGGTCGTCGCTGTCTTGTGTTCGGTTCTTGCGGAGCTCGGTCACGGTGCCCACGCTATCGAGTGGGGCAGGCGGTTGCCGTCCCGGGGCGGACTCCTGTGCGGGTGGCGTGGCCTGGGCCACGCCTTGGCGCAGGTTCGCTCTGCGCGGGAGGCGTAAGGATCGTGTCGTGGCGGGGGTTCGGCGGCCGGCCGGCCGCGAATGACACCTGCCCGGGCCGCTGATGGTGGCCGGGCCGTCCGGGGGCAGTACTGTCAGGCCAGGGTGAGGAAGAGCTTTTCGAGTTCTTCCTCGGTCATCGGGGCCTGGTTCCCGTCGGCGTTGTTCATGCACTGGCGCATACCACTGGCGACGATTTTGAAGCCTGCGCGGTCCAGGGCCTTGGAGACGGCGGCGAGCTGGGTGACGACGTCCTTGCAGTCGCGGCCGGCCTCGATCATGGCGATGACGCCGGCGAGCTGTCCCTGGGCGCGCCGCAGGCGGTTGAGTACTGCACTGACTGCGTCGTCGTCGACTTTCACCGGTTGCCTCCTGGCCTTGTCTACTGACACCCCATAGTACCCCAGGGGGTATCTGAACCGGCGGGGTCAGGGAATCCGGAGCGCTGCGAGGGCGGCGTCGAGGTCGTCCGGGTGCGGCCGGTTGTGGGGGAGCTTGGCGAGCAAGGCAGCCATCCCGCAGGTGTTGGTGAGGGCGGAGAAGACCAGGCCGCCGGCGATGCCCGCGGAGGCGAGGCGGAAGGCGGGGCGCAGGCGGCCGAGGGTGAGACCGGCGAGGACGACGGCACCTGCGGCGAGGCGGACCTGGCGTTCCATGCTCCATGCCGTGAGGCGGGCACCATCGGGGTGGTGGAGGGTGTGGCCACCTGCCGTCCAGGCTGCGGTTCCGCCGGTGAGGGTGGCGGTGGTGACGCCGTGGGCGGCGAGGGTTCGGCAGGCGTTCTCGGAGCGGGCACCTGAGGCACAGACGACGAGTATGTCGGCGCGCTCGGCGGCGTGGCGGATGTCGGGAAGGGCCCGGTCCAGTTGATCCACGGGGATGTTGAGGGCGCCGGGCAGGTGGCCTGTGGCGTACTCGCCGGGAGTGCGGACGTCCAGGACGATCAGTTCGTTCAGGCGAGTGCGAGCCTGGACGGTGTCGATGTGGGGGATGGTCGTCATGTGCTTCTTCCTGGTCATCGTGTCGATCGGAGGCGCCCGGAAATGGGCACCGCGTTGCCTCAGGGGGCATCGGCGGGATGCTGTCGGAGCGCGTCGCGCTCCGAATTCGTTCAGTGGACGGCGTCGATGAGCATGAGGGCGGCGACGGCCAGGAGCACGATCGCGAAGATCCGCTGAAGGGTGGGGCCGGAGACTTTGACGGCGAGGCGTTTGCCGTCCCAGGCGCCGAGGATCGCGGCGGCGGTGAAGGGGGCGATGACCGTCCACTGCAGAGGCGTACCGGCGTGGGCGCGGGCGGTCAGCGCGGCGAGGGAGTTGACGGTGATGATCAGGAGGCTGGTCCCGACCGCAGCGCGCATGCGCAGGCCGAGGACGGACACGAGCGCGGGGACGGCGAGGAAACCGCCGCCCACGCCGAGGAAGCCCGTCACGGCGCCGAGTCCGGCGCCCGCCCCGGCAACCCGCGCCGGTCTGATCGTGAGGGACTGCTGGTCGGGGTCGGAGGGCTTGAGCATCCTGACGGCGGCGAGGGCCGCTATCGCGGCGAACGCGGCGGTCAGGACCGCATCGGGCAGCCGGGCGGAGAGCGCCGCCGCAGCGATCGCGGGCAGGATCCCGGCGGCCGCGACAAGAGCACCGGTTTTCCAGCGGACGTTGCCCGAGACGGCGTGGGTGAAGAGGGCGGTGGCGGAGGTAGCTGTGACGATGAGCAGCGAGGCGGTGGTTGCGGCCGCCGGAGTGAAGCCCAGAAGGTAGATCAGGGCGGGGACGGCCAGGACGCTGCCACCGCCGCCGAGCGCTCCGAGGGCCAGGCCGATGACGGCCCCGGCGGTGAGGGCGAGGAGGACGGCACTCACGCTATCCGGCCGCTGTTTCCGCATTCGTCCACCACGGGCAGCCCGGCCGCCGTCCAAGCGCTCATTCCCCCCTTGACATCAACTGCTTCGACTCCGTGTCCGGCCAGGAGCTTGGCGGCCTGCTGGGAGCGGTGTCCGGAGCGGCAGATCACCAACATCAGCCGCCCCTGGGCATCGGCGGGCAGCCCGGTGCCGGTGACCAGCCGGGAGAGCGGGACATGGACGGCACCGGGGGCGTGCCCGGCGGTCCATTCGGCTTGCTCGCGCACGTCGAGGAGCATGGCGCCTTGGGCGGCGACGCGCTCGTGGGCTTGGTCAGGGGTGACGCGGGTGGTGCCGCGACGGAAGAGGGACATGGCTATTCCTTTCAGTTTCACCGGGTGAGCAAAGGCGGTCGTGGTTCAACCGCTGGTGCTGGAGCCGGCATTGGCCGTGATGGACAGGCCGGCTTCGGAGGCGGCGTCGAAGGAGTCGTCGACGGCGACGACGTCGCGTCCGGCGGCGTCCAGCAGGGAGGCGGCGATGCCCGCGCGCATCCCGCCGGCGCAGTGCACCCACACCGTCCCAGCCGGTACCTCGGCCAGGCGCCGGTGCAGCTGGTGGATGGGGATGTGCACGGAGCCCGCGATCCAGCCCTCGGCGCGTTCGGAGTCGCGGCGTACGTCCAGGACCACGTCCGGGCCGGGGGCCTGAGCGGCGAGGTCGGCGAAGGTGGCGCGGGGGAAGGAGCGCGGGGTGTGTCCACCGGGTATCCAGTCGCGGACGGTGCCGGTGGCGGCTGCGGCCGGGCGGTCGATGCCCACGCGAGCCAGTTCGCGCTGGGCGGCGGCGAGCTGGGCGGGTGACTCGGCGAGGAGGGTGACGGGCTTGCCCCAAGGGATCATCCAGGCGAGGTAAGTGGCGATCTTCCCGTCGGCCTCGAAGTTGAACGATCCCGCGACGTGCCCTTCGGCGAACGCGATCCGGTTGCGCAGGTCCACCACCCACTCGCCGGCGGACAGGCGTTCCGCGATGTCGGCGGCGTCGGCCAGCGGGGGCGCGGTCAGGTCCAGCTGGTGAGGGCCGGCCGAGTTGGCGGGGCCCATGTGGGCGTAGTAGGCGGGCACGTCCTCCAGCCCTGCCAGTAGCGCGGCGACGAAGGAGTCGACGTCTTTGACCAGGGCGTCGTTCCCCGCCCTCTCCTTGCCGATGGTGGTCGCATCGCCCTCGGACTGGGAGGACGAGCAGAAGCTGCCGAATCCGTGGGTGGGCAGTACCGGAGTCTCGTCGGGAAGCTCAGCGGCCAGACGGTGGGCAGAGGCGTGCTGTGCACGGGCCAGCTGCTCGGTCAATCGCGGCTCGACCAGATCGGGGCGCCCCACCGAGCCGATCAGCAGCGACCCGCCGGTGAACACGGCGGCCACCGCGCCCCGCTCTTCCAGGACATAGGAGGTGTGGTGCGGGGTGTGACCGGGGGTGGCCATCGCTCGCAGGGTGATGCCCTCGTCCACGCTCACCGTGCCACCGTCCCTGATCGGCGTCCGGGTGAAGGACACACGGGCGTCGGCGGGTATCAGGTAGACGGCGCCGGTGATGCGGACCAGGTCAAGCCCGCCGGTGACGTAGTCGTTGTGGACATGGGTCTCCACCACGTGGGAAATCCGCACCCCACGGCTCGAGGCCGCCGCGAGCACCCGGTCGATGTCGCGGGGCGGGTCCACCACCACTGCGGTGTGGGCGCCGCCCGCCAGGTAGCTGCGGTTTCCGAGACCTTCGGTCTCGATGGTGTCGATGAAGAACACGAGGTTGCTCCCTTCGGTCGGAATTTACCCCCGGGGGTATATTTCGAGACTAGCACGAGTACCCCAGGGGGTATTTTTGGCGAGAGAAGAAACCGACCTCCGCAGGGTCGCTGACCGTCTCCCGGCTGCTCACTCACCCGTGCAGGGAGGCAGGACGGCAGGAGGTGACTCCGGCCACCGAGATTTCCAGGGGGGCGTCCTGTCCAGCGCCCGTAGTGCGTCTCCTGACGGACATGTTCCTCGGCTACGGTGCGTCGGGATCGACAACCGGTACAGCCTCGGACCACTGCGGCGGCCGCAGCCGTGTACAGCCGCTGACGATGGAGGCCAATGCCAGCGCGGCGAGTGGCTCCTGGATCAAGGACCTCACGCGAGCCACCCACTGATCACGACCCAATACGCGCCCTAGGGCTTCGGCGCCGGCTGGCGGAATTCCGCTGAGGAACGGCCTGCACCCCCGCTGTGTGGTTCGGCGGCCGGGGTGCAGGACCAGCTGCCCCCTGCCGGACCGAAATCCATCAATGCTGCATCAAGGGGTTGTCAGAGCCCTTGAGAGCTCAGACGCAAGCCAGTTGGATGGATGACGTGAACACCGGCTCGCGCTACGACGACCGGCCGCCGAATCCGGTGGCGCCGGGGAAGCACCCTGTTCACCTGCCTCTGAGCTAGCGCCCGTTGGGCCGAAGGGTGGACTTCCCCGGGGCCCGCAATCAACTCCACCGCATGGCTGTGGTCCGGCCTCCAGGGCCTCGCGCCGCCATGCCCTTCTTCAGGAACCACTCATGCCTTCCTTCCTGTCCGGCCGGACCGTCATGGTCACCGGCGCCACCACCGGCATCGGCTACGAGACCGCCCGCCTGCTCGCCGAATCCGGCGCCACCGTGCTGTTGCACGGCCGCACCCCGCAGGAGGCCCGGGCAGCGGTCGCCCGGCTCATCGCCACCGCGGACGTCGACGCCGAGCTCCTGCGCCCGTGCGCGGCGGACTTCGCGCATCTTGACGAGGTGGAGCGGCTCGCCAACCGTGTCGTCGCCGGGCACCCGCACCTCGATGTCCTGGTCAACAACGCCGCCGTGGCCGCCCCCGAGCACCGCACGGTCACCCATGACGGCAACGAGCTCTCCTTCCAGGTCAACTTCCTCGCCCACTACCTGCTGACGAACCTGCTCGAACCGGTGCTCACCACCGACCCGGGCGGCCGGGTCGTCAACGTCTCCTCCTCGATGCACCGCTCCGCGTCCATCTCGTGGAACGACCCCAACCGCACCCGCCGGTACTCGCGCCTCGCGGCCTACGCCCAGTCGCAGCTCGCACTCACCGTCTTCGCCGCGGATCCACGCGTCAGCGCGGTGTCCGTCGACCCGGGCGTCTGCGAGACCGCACTGAGGCCGCTCTACGGGCACGAGGGCGCCACGCCCGCCGAGGGCGCCGCACACGTCGCGCGGCTCTGCGACCCGGCACTGGAGATCGTCAACGGCGCCTACTACGACCGGAGCACGCGAAGGGACTCGGCCCGCGGAGCGACCGAGGAGCGCACGATCAAGCGGCTGAACAAGCTCGCCGAGCTGCTCGTCGGCCACTCCGCCTGAACGGAGTCACCCAGAACAATCGCGGCCGCAAGGCCGGCCGGCGCTGACGCTCACGGCGCTGGTTCCCGCGGGGGCGGCCCACCGTCCAGGGCCGCCCCCGCCCCTCTTCCCTTGAACCGAGGCGGCATCCGTCGTGATCGAGCTCCTGCCCTCCAACATCCCCGCTCTCGCCCGCTGGTTCCCCGGCGGGGCCGCAGGCGTCGCCGCCCTGGCCGATCCCGGCCATCGCAGGCAGCACCTCGCGCTCGCCTGCGTCACCGCCCTGTGCGCGGACATCGCCTCCCGGGGCCGGACGCCGAGCTGGACCTGCTCGCGCGACAACCGCCCCAGCCGCCTCCTCGCCTGGTCGGCGGGATTCCGCCTCACCCGTGAATACGTCCACTACGCCACCGGCACGGCGCGCCGTCAGACACTGTGCAGGCAGGCGAAGGCCGCGTGACCGCACGTGCCTGAAGACCGGGCGGTAACGAGGCGGAGCGCGCGAGTGGTCTGATGGGCGCACCATGGAAGGAGCAGGCGAGTGGTGTGAGGACCGGGCAGGAGCCCGCTCATGGCGCGTGGACGATTGCGGATCTACCTCGGTGCCGCCCCGGGTGTGGGGAAGACGTACGCCATGCTCGAAGAGGGGCAGCGGCTGGCCGCGGTGGGCGCTGATGTGATCGTCGGCTTCGTGGAGCCGCACGGACGACGGCCCACCGCCGCCCTTGCCGAGGGGCTGGAGACGATTGCCCGGCGCACCATGGAATACCGTGGGGCGGCCTTCACCGAAATGGACCTGGACGGGGTGCTGGCCCGCCGCCCGCAGGTCGCCCTGGTCGATGAACTCGCCCACACCAACGTGCCCGGCTCCCGCCACGCCAAGCGATGGCAGGACGTCGAGGAACTCCTGGACGCGCAGATCGACGTCGTCACCACCCTCAACGTCCAGCACCTGGACTCCCTGGGAGACGTGGTCCGGCAGATCACCGGCGTCCCGCAACGGGAAGCCCTGCCCGACGAAGTGGCGCGCCGTGCGGACCAGATTGAGCTGGTCGACCTGCCGCCCGAACTGCTGCGCCGGCGCATGCTGCACGGCGAGATCTACCCCGCGGAGCGCATCGAGGCCGCCCTCACCCACTACTTCCGCATCGGCAACCTCACCGCTCTGCGAGAACTTGCCCTGCTGTGGCTCGCCGACCGGGTCGAGGAGGGTCTGCAGCGCTATCGTGCCGAGCACGGCATCACCACTCCGTGGGAGACACGCGAGCGCATCATGGTCGCTCTCACCGGTGGTGCGGAGGGCGGCACCTTGATCCGCCGTGCCGCCCGTGTCACGGCCCGCGTCCCCGGCAGTGAGCTGCTGGCACTGCACGTCGTACCGAGCGACGGCCTCACCCACGGGGATCAGGCCACCCTCGCCGCCCAGCGTGAGCTGGTGGAGTCTCTGGGCGGGAGCTACCACCAGACCACGGGTGACGACGTCCCAGAGTCGCTGCTCCAGTTCGCGGAGGCCGAGAACGTCACGCAGATCGTGCTCGGCGCGAGCCGCCGCGGCAGGCTCTCCACGTTCCTCCGCGGCGGCGTCGGACACAGGACGATCCGGCGCTCCGGCCCCATCGACGTGCTCGTCGTGACCCATGAGCACGCCTCCGGGGCGGACTCCGCCCTACGGCTGCCGCACCCGAGCCGTGCCACCGGACCGCGCCGCTTCTGGACGGCGATCGCGCTCGCGACGGTCACGCTGCCGGCCATGACGCTCCTGCTGGTCCTCCTGGGCGAGCACGTGGACCTCGCCCTCGCCCTGGTGCTCTTCCTGCTGGCCGTCGTCGTGATCGCCCTGGTCGGCGGGCTCGTCCCCGCGCTGTTCGCCGCGCTCGTCGCGGGACTGCTCGCCGACTACTACTTCGCCGCGCCGGTGCACTCGTTGCGCGTCGAGCGCTTCGCCGACGTCCTCGCGCTGGTGGTGTACGTCGTCACGGCCGTCGTCGTCGGCACCGCCGCGAGCACGGCTGCGCGCCGCACGTACCAGGCCGTCCGGGCGAGCGCCGAAGCCCGGGCACTGAGCCGACTGGCCACGGCCATGATGCACGGTCGGGATCTGCCCGAGTTGCTCGAACAGGTACGGGAGGACTTCGGCCTGGAGGCGGTGAGTCTGCTGGAGAGGGACAGCGGGCATGCCGCCGAGCCCCACTGGTTCGTCGTCGCGAGTACCGGCACGGACGCGCCGGAACGACCGTACGAAGCCGACGTCGAAAGCCCCGTCGGCGACAACCTCACACTCGCCGCACGAGGACATCCGCTGAGCGGCGATGATCAGCGTGTCCTGGGAGCGTGCGCCGCCCAGCTGGGCATGGCGTACTCACACAGCCGGCTCGCTGCCCACGACGCCGAAACGGGCCTGCGCGCCACAGCCGAGCACACCCGGGCCTCGATCCTCCTCACCGCGAGCCGAGACCTGCGGGATCCGCTCCGTGCCGCCGACGGAGCGCTCGGCAGCCTGCCCGCCCGCGGCGACGCGGAGGAGACCCGTCTCCTGGACCATGTCCGATCGTCGGTGCGACGGGGCTTGCAGCTGGTAGAGGATCTGGACGAGCTCAGCCGCCTGCACGCCGGAGCGCTCGACCTGTACCTGCGCCCGGTCGACCTGGACGAGCTGCTGACCGCCGTACTCGACGCTCTCGGCCCCGGTGGCCACACGATCCGCTGCGTCCTACCGGAGCAGCTGCCGGATGTGATCGCCGACGCGGCCGTCCTCACACGGGTGATGACCGCGCTGGCAGCCGAGGCCCAGCGGCACAGCCCGACGGAACTCAGTGCGCTGCTGACGGCCGAGGCCCGGTCCGGCCAGGTGGAGATCCGGGTGACGGACGGGACCGACGAAGGACCCCGAGGCTCCGAGCGTGAGACGCGTCCGAGCCGGGTCGCTGCCGACAGCCTGACTCTGCGGATGTCCCGCGACCTCACGGAAACCATGGGAGGCACCCTCGAAACTGTGGCCGTCGGCCCCGGGTTCGTTGTGAAGCTCACCCTTCCGGCAGCGGCCCCCCGAAGAGGCGGTCACTGACCAGCGGAGGGCGTTGACCTGCGGACATCGACTGTGAGTTGTCCTAGCAGGCCGAAAAGGGCCGCCTCGTTGGGTACGCCGGCGGGATCCCAGGCGGCCTGCCTCGGGCTGCCGCCGCTGGGGTGTACCAGGATCCTGGTCCGGCCCGTCGCCGCATGCGCGCCGAGGGACGGCAGCTCCGAGCCGGTCACTCCAGGCCGGAGGCTTTGAAGACCGCGTGGACCGTCTCGCGGTCGATGCGTTCCGACAGCTCGCGCAGCGCGGTCGTACCGCTCAGCAGGGTGCCGCGCTGGATCGACGTGCGGGCGTCCACGTCGAGCCGGTGCCACATCAGGGGGTTCCGGACCAGGACGGTCGGGTCGATCTCGACCTGGCAGCCCTCGGTGTCCCGGAGGATCATCCGCTGTGCCACCCCGTCGTACCACCGGACCGAGACGAGGGCGTCGGTGCGGACGGTGTCCTTCACGAGCAGCCCGCGGGTACTGAGACGGCCGGGCCGTACCGAGATCCGGGGCGGCAGCAGGATCACGAAGAGCAGTCCGGCCAGGCCGGTCCAGAAGACGCCGCGGGTCACGTCGAGTTCGCCGAGCCCCGCGTCCATGCTGAGCAAGGCCGTGAACAGGAGGAACGCGACACCGATCGCCGAGCGTCGTTCACCGGCCCATTGGGTGTCCTGTGTGAAACGTCGTTCCATGAGGGTGACGTTAGGGCGGGCTGAAGCCTCGTTGTGGGACGCTGACACACTGCTGATGTGATGGCTACGGGATCTTGACGGGGTTCTCCCTCGATGGGAACCCCGTCGTGTTCAGCGGCCTTGCGGGCTGCTCGAAGGTGGAGGCCAGGAGTAGTCGTACGCCGGTGGGCTCCACGGCTTGGGGTCGGGGGCCGGCTTGAACGGACCGGCCCGGTTGGCCATGAGGATCAGCATGGTTGCGCCGAAGACCAGAGTGATGACGATGAGGGCGAGACCGATGGGGTTGCGGGGGTTGTATTCGTAGCGGTTGGTTCCCCACTTGCTCCGCTTGAATACCGGTTCGTCGTCGCGATTCACAGGCTGCGTCCTGGGGTGGAGGTTCGTGGGAGCCCGCTCTGCCTCAGAGGGCTGGTCCCTATGGTCAGGGCAGCGGCTGCCCTGAGCTCCGCCCATTTCTCATCGAATGACATAAGACCCCATGGGGAAAGTGGTTTTCCGCGCACGAGCTCAATTTCCCGGGTGAGGCAGGCGGACTGTCGAGCGGGGCTGGACGCCAGCCATCAGAACGTCGGGACCGCGGCGAGTGGTGACCAGAACCACACGGTCCTCATGGCGCAGGACCCGTCCGTGGGGTGGGCGCCAGTCGAAGGCGGGTGGCTCCGTGCGGAATCCGCCGAGGGTGTCCGTCGACGAGGTGGAACGCCGGCTGGTGGCCGGCCCGACCGCGAGCACGCGCCACTCGTGTTCCTTGAACGCCTCGTGTATCGAGTGCCCTTCCAGTTCCGGGTGACCGCCGACGTCCACGACCGTGAAGAGCAGTGACCCACGTTCCACCGGCATGACGCCCAGCACGTGGCGGCCCATCATCGCGGCGGCGAAGGAAGGTGCCGTGAGTGCCGAGACACTGCGGCTGCGCGTGAGGGCGTCCGGGTAGCAGGCCCGCATGGTGCGGGAGACGGTCGCGGCGAAGTCGTCGTCGTACACCCGCATGACCGCGCGCACGTGCGGGTTGATCTCGCGTGCGGCCATCACGATGTCGAGGTTCTCCCCGTCGTCGTGGGTGAGGACGAGCAGCGACTTTCCGGTGCTGATGTGGGCGCGATCGAGGACGCCGGGAGCGGCGGCGTCCTCGAGGAGCAGGTGCACGCCGAGCTCTCGGGCGAGCGCGATCCCTCGGGCCTGTGGGTCCCGCTCGATGACCACGACGTCGTGGTCTGTGGTGCACAGCTGCGCGAGGACGCGGGTGCCGATCCTGCCGAGGCCGATCAGGACGATGTGGCCCTGCAGGCCGGGATCCGGTGCGTGGTTGGCCGAGGCGGTGCGGAAGGCCAGGGTGGCGTTCATGGCGGCGGCCACGACCAGCGGAAGTACGGCCAGGCCGACGAAGCCCGCGATGAGCTGGAGGACCTGGCGGCCCGTGGATTCCTCGGTCGCCGGATCGCCCATGGTGAAGATGTCCAGCAGGGGCAGGTAGATCGCCTTCCACAGCGGTCCGTCCTCCACGAGGGCCGTGGCCGAGGCCAGGAGCACCACGGCCACCCCGAGTACGCCGAAGACCGCGGTCACCTCGCGGGAGACGAAGATCCTCCAGGGAAGGTGGCCGAGCCGGTCCCGCAACCACGCCCGGTAGCCGCGGCGCCGGGACGACGGTTCCGGTGGGTGGTGGTGGGTCACCTCTTCGAGCATGAGCCGGCCGTGCGTGAACTGCCGGTGGTACGTGGTCGCCGTGTCCGGCAGCAGCTGGGTGCCGCTGGCGCCGCGGGTTTCCGCGCTGTCCTCGTTCAGGGGATCGTCCATGTGTGTACCGGAAAGGACGGCCAGTGTGGCCAGGTCGGTCGTCTGGGGTGGTGTTCCGGCGGGGCGTACGACGCCGCGGAACACCTTGCCCTCGATCTGGAGGGTGTGCCCTGTTCCGACCGCCGCCGCGGCCACGAGTTCGGGCACGGCGGTGTCGGCGTCGGAGAGGATCGTCGTGGACGCGTCGTCGTGACCGGTGTGTGCCTCTGCGGCCCGGTCGAGAAGCAGCTCCAGGTGGCGGCCCCGGTCCCGGTTGAACATGCGGATGACCAGGCGCACGGACGGGTTGATGCTGCGGGCGAGCAGGGAAGCGGTCATGTTGGTCTGGTCGTCGCCGTACGTGAGCGCGAGCGCCGCGGCATGTTCCACGCCCGCGGCGCGCAGGATCCGCTCGTCGGGCCGTTCGGCGACGAGCAGCTCGACGGGGGAGCGCGGATCGCGGTGCAGGGCGAGGACCTCGGCGCCGTGCCCGTCGCGTCGCGAAGGCAGCACGACGGTGACGGCTTCGCTGCTTACGGCGTCGAGTTCCTGTGCCAGACGGTGTATGAGTCCGTCGTTGCCGCAGATGACCAGGTGCTGGGAGCGCTGCCCGAGTCCTGCTCGGAGGTGGAGGGTTGAGGGCATCGCCAGGTCAGAGCCGTCCTGCGGATGCATCGGTGGCGACGGGCAGGGCCAGGACCATGGTCAGGCCCCCGCCGGGCGTGTCCTCGGGGGTGAGGGTGCCGTCCATCGCCTCGGTGAGTCCGCGGGCCAGAGCGAGGCCGAGGCCGAGTCCGGTGGTGTTGTCGTGGTCGCCGAGGCGCTGGAAGGGTTCGAAGATGCGCTCGCGGTCGTCGGTGTCGATCCCGGGGCCCCGGTCGGCGATCCTGATCTCGACCCTCCCGGCCAGTGTGCTGGCCGTGACCAGCACGGGGCGGTCGGCGGGTGCGTGGCGGACCGCGTTGCCGACGAGGTTGGCGAGTACGCGTTCGAGCAGGGGCGGATCGGCCAGCAGCGCCGGGACCGCCTCCAGGTTCTGCACGTCGACGGCAGGCCGGTCCTCCGGTACCAGGCCCAGGGAGTCCAGCGCGGCCGGCAGGACTTCCTCAAGGGCGGTGGCCCGCAGGGCCAGCGGCAGGGCGCCGGCCTGCAGGCGGCTGAGATCGAGCAGGTTCTCGACGAGGCGGTTGAGCCGATGCAGGGACACCTCGGCGGAAGCCAGCAGTTCCGCCCGGTCCTCGGCGGAGAAGTCGACGTCGGGCGAACGCAGTGAGCTGACGGCGGCCAGTGCTCCGGACAGCGGTGTCCGCAGGTCGTGGCCGACGGCCCGGAGCAGGGCGGTGCGCAGGCGGTCGGCGGCCTTGATCGGCTCGACCTCGGCGGCGGCCTCGGCCAGGCGGGCCCGTTCGACGGTCGCGCCGACGTGTGCGGCGAAGGCGGCCAGTACGCGGCGTTCGGAGGAGGGCAGCGTACGGCCGCGCAGGACGAGGAAGGCACCGGGCCCGGCCGCCACCACCAGGGCGGGATCCGGCGAGCCGTCGGTGCCGGGGGCTTCCGGGGCCAGTTCGACCAGTTCGACCGCGTCCATGCCGAAGGTCTCCCGAGTGCGTTCCAGCAGCGCCGGAATGGTCTGGTCGCCGCGGACGATGCTTCCGGCGAGGGAGGACATGGTCTCCGCCTCGGCCGTGGCGCGCGCGGAACGTCGGGAGAGCCGCAAGGACCTGTCGGCTGCGGCGGCCACGGTGGCGGCCACACCGGCGAAGACCACGAGGGCCAGCACGCTGTCCGGGTCGCTCATGGTGAACTCGCCGATGGGCGGCATGAACCAGTAGTTGAGGAGCAGGGCCGCGGTCAGCGCTGCGAGCAGTGCGGAGGTCACCCCGCCGATGCATGCCACGGCCACGACGGTCACCAGGAACAGCAGTGCCTCGCTGGTGAGGTTCAACGTGCCGCGTATGCGGTCGAGGACGAGCGTGAGCAGTAAGGGGAGCACCAGCGCGGCCACGGGGCCGGCGATGAGCCGGGAGGTGGGGAGCGTGCGGCGGCGCGACGGCAGGAGGCGGCCGTGACCCGCGCGCTCGTGCGTGACCATGTGGACGTCGATGTCCTCGGACAGCGCCACCACCGTCTCCCCGATTCCTCGACCGGTGAGGAAACGTTCCAGCCGACGTCGGCGGCTCGTGCCGAGGACGAGCTGCGTGGCGTTCTCTGCCATCGCGAAGTCCACCAGCGAGGTGGGTACTTCGTCCCCGACGACCGAGTGGTAGCTGCCGCCCAGGCTCTCGACGAGGGCCCGCTGCCCGGCCAGTGCCGCGTGGGAGACGCCGACGGCGAGCCCGTCGCTCCGTGCGACGTGTACGGCAAGCACTTCGCCGCCCGCCGACCGGCCGGCGATGCGCGCCGCGCGACGGATCAGGGTCTCGCCCTCGGGGCCGCCGGTGAGGGCGACCACGACGCGTTCACGGGTCTCCCAGACGGTCCCGATGCCATGTTCGGTGCGGTACTTGTGGAGGGCTTCGTCCACGCGGCCGGCCAGCCACAGCAGGGCCAGTTCCCGCAGTGCGATGAGATTGCCGGGACGGAAGTAGTTGGCGAGGGAGGCGTCGATCCGTTCCGGGGGGTAGATGTTGCCGTGCGACATCCGGCGCCTGAGCCCCTCGGGAGGTATGTCGACCAGCTCGATCTCGTGGGCGCGGCGCACGAACTCGTCCGGAACGGTCTCGCGTTGCGGCACACCGGTGATCTTCTCGACGACGTCGCTCAGCGACTCCAGGTGCTGGATGTTGAGGGTCGTGACGACGTCGATCCCGGCGGCGAGGATCTCCTCGACGTCCTGCCAGCGCTTCGCGTGCCGGTCACCCCCGGGCGCGTTGGAGTGGGCGAGTTCGTCGATCAGCACCACCTGCGGCCGCCTGGTGAGCAGTGCCTGCCGGTCCAACTCCGGGTACCGGAGGCCCCGGTACTCGCAATCGGCAGGTGGAAGGCGTTCGAGGCCGCGGAGCTTCGCCTCCGTGTGCCGGCGCCGGTGGCACTCCACGAAGCCGGCCACCACGTCGGCGCCGCGGGCCACCCGGCGGTGCGCCTCGTCGAGCATCGAAAAGGTCTTGCCGACCCCGGGAGCAGCGCCGAGGAAGACCTTGAGCCTTCCGGGCGGCACGACCGGCCGTCCCGGGGCCGTCGCCGGGCTCGCCTCGTCCGTGGTCGTCATGTCAGAACTTCTCGGGGAAGAACAACGCCAGGACCAGATACCCGACGATGCTGACCGCGACGATGATGCCTACGACATTCTCCGTGCTCAACCGAACCCGACTCCTCGATGCGCCCTCAACTTCACCAGCGAACAGCAGCGGGGCCGTGAACGAAACGGCCCTTACGTACTCCTGACGCCACTCGGCCAGGACTTTGACGGCGTGTTGACGCCCGCTCCACCGATAGGGTGAAGGTGGTGTGCCGGGAAGCCTGGTCGGCGTCGTGGGACCGCACGGTCCGCGTCGATTCGGGTGGGGGCGGAATGCACAGCGTCGGTACGGTCTTGATCCTCGTGGTGCTGGCCACACTGGTGGCCACGGGTGCCCGCCGCTGGCGCATCCCCGCACCGTCGCTGCTCGTTGTCGCGGGCATCGTCGTCGCTCTGATGTCCGGGGCTCCCGAGATCCACGTCAGTCCCGAGGTCATCGACCTCGTCGTCCTGCCGCCCCTGCTGTACGCCGGCGCCGAGGAACTGCCTTGGCGCGAACTGCGCCTGGTGTGGGCGCCGGTGAGCGTGCTCGCGGTGGGACTGGTACTGGCCTCGGCGGCCGCGGTCGGCGCGGTCGCCTCGCTGCTCACTCCGCTGTCCTGGCAGATGGCGCTGGTCCTGGGCGCCGTCCTCGCCAGTACGGACCCGGTGGCCGTCACGGCCCTGGGCCGGCGCCTCGCCCTGCCGCCCCGGGTCCAGGTCCTCGTGCAGGCCGAGACCTTTTCAACGACGCCACCTCCCTCGTCCTCTTGCGGGTCGCGGTCGTCGTCGCCACGGCCTCCGCCGGTCTCTCCTGGCAGGCGGCGGGCGCCGAGTTCGCTCTGCTCGCCGGTGGCGGCGTCCTGATCGGGGCAGCGGTCGCGGGGGTGGCGACGCTGATCCGCCGCAGGACCGAGGACCCCGTACTGGAGACCGTCGTCACCCTGGTGACCCCGTACGCCGCGTACGTCCTGGCCGAGGCGGTGCACGCGTCGGGCGTGACCTCCGTCGTCGTGGCGGGCGTGGTGATCGGGGGCCGGGCGGACCGGTTGACCAATGCCCGGATACGGCTCCAGCTGCACGCTGTCAACGGGACGGTGGTCTTCGTACTGGAGAGCGTCGTCTTCAGCCTGATCGGTCTCACCCTCCCGGCACAGGTCGCGGCCCTGACGGCCGGCGACCGGGCCTGGCCCCTGTACGCACTGGCCGTCGCCGTGACGCTGATCGCCGTGCGCCTGCTGCGGGTGCTTCCGCTTTCGGCCGTCGTTCAGCGCAACGCCGGTGCCCGCCCGTCCTGGCGGGTCCCGGCCGTACTGACGTGGGCGGGCACGCGCGGGGTCGTCCCGCTGGCCGCGGCGCTCTCCCTTCCGGTCGCGGCGGACGACGCCGGGCTGCTGGGCCAGCGCCCGTTCGTTCTCGTACTGACCACCTCGGTCGTGGTGTTCACCCTGGTCGCCCAGGGCTTCACCCTGGGCGGCGTGGTCCGCCGCTCCGGCATCGCCCTCGAACCCGACCACACCGAACCCGAGGAGGCCTCCGCCCGGTGCAGCCTCGCCGTCGCCGGAATCCGGAGACTGGACGAGATGGCCGACGTCGAAGCCGTCCCCGACGTGGTGGCGGACCGGCTGCGGCGCAGCCTCCAGGCCCGCCTCGAACACGCCCGCGACCGCCTGGAGGAGGCCGACCCGGCCGAATCCGCCGACCACGTCTACCGGCTGCTGCGCCGAGACCTCATCCAGGTGGAGACTGCCGAACTCCGTCGGCTCTACGACGAACAGCACATCAGCGACACCACCCGCCGAAGGCTCCAGCGCTCCCTGGACCTTGAGGAGGCTCGGCTCGACCTGGCCGGCTGAGGCAGTCGGGCGCAGAGACGGTGTCGCGCGGCCTCGGACGGAGAGGTGTGTCGCTGCACCCGGCGCGCCTCTGACCAGGGCGGATGGGGGGCCATCCGTGCCTCCTGTCAGTGGCGCGTCAAGAAGGATCGGTGTGCCGTCAAAGAGGCGTCAAGGTAGTGAGCCAGCGCCGTGTGGCGACCGCAGAATGGCCGACAGGGGGAGTGGCCGATCCCCGTGATGAGAGGTTGGCGAGGGTGTGACGATCACCGCCGAGGCCGCGGCGGTCCGGACTGCGGGGGATGGGACTTGTCGCGGGACTCATCACGAGGCGGCCCGTACGGCGACAGAGAGGAAGGCGGTAGGCCGATGACCCGGGTGCTGGTGGTGGACGACGAACCGCAGCTGGTGCGGGCGATGGTCATCAGTTTGAGGGCGCGCACGTACGAGGTGGATTCCGCGCCCGACGGGGGCACCGCCCTGCAGGCCGCCGCGGACCGCCGTCCGGACGTGGTACTGCTCGACCTCGGGCTGCCCGACATGGACGGCGTGGACGTGATCAAGCGGCTGCGTGCGCAGTCACAGGTGCCCATCCTGGTGGTCTCGGCCCGCCACTATTCCGGCGAGAAGGTCCAGGCCCTGGACGCCGGCGCCGACGACTACATCACCAAGCCCTTCAGCATGAACGAGCTGCTGGCCCGGCTCGGAGCCGTCACACGCCGAACCCTGGCGCAGAGTGCGGTCGCGCAGTGCGACACGCTCGTCGAGACGGAGGGGTTCACCGTCGACCTCCTCGCGAAGAAGGCCAGGCGTGGTGGAGTGAACATCAGGCTCACACCGACGGAGTGGCACCTGCTGGAAGTCCTGATCCGCAACCGCGGCCGACTCGTCGGACAACGACAGCTGCTGCAGGAGGTGTGGGGCTCCTCCTACGAGACGCAGACCAACTACCTGCGGGTTTACATGGCTCACCTCAGACGGAAGCTCGAACTGGACCCGTCCCGGCCGCGCCATCTGATCACCGTATCCGGCATGGGCTACCGCTTCGACGCGTGAGGGATTCCGACCGGTGGTCCAGCGTCCGGACAGGGTCAGCAATTTCCATGTTTTTGATCACAAGAAGGCCAAGAGGGAGGACGGGACATGTCGGGGGAGTTCGACAGTGAGTGGGGTGCGTTACGCGCCCGCGCTGCCGATCAGCAAGTGGACATGCGGTTGAACGGCACAGGTGGTCCAGCAGGACCGCTGGCACCTGGGGGATCGGGAACCTTCGGGTCCACACCGGCCGAGAAGACGGCGGCGGCGAACACGATCGAGACCGAGCTTCAGCCGGACACCAAGACGGCCACGGAGCACGCGGACGAGGCCACCAATACCGCTGTGAAGGGCTTCGACGGCTGGGACACCGCCCCCGGTCTGAAGAAGGTCGCGGACACGTGGGACAAACAGGTCAAGGTTCTGATGGGCCGTCTCGGGTCCGAGAAGATCGCCCTGCGCGGTGCCTCGGGCCTGTTCGTGCGCAACGACAGCGGCCTGGGTGACCAGTTCCGGCCGATCGGTCAGTCGAAGCTCAGCGGGATCTAGGGGGAAACAGGTGCTGACGTACTACGAGGTGATGACCACGGACCTGGGCCTGCTGACGACGGCGGCCGACAAGTGGGAGTCCATGGGCGGCGAGTTGAAGAAGGTCGAAACCCGCTACGGCGACAGCGTCCAGAAGATCACCATGGGGCAGAACTGGACCGGGATCAGTGTCGGCGTGGCCCATACGAGCTTCGCGGCCACCCGCTACGAGTATTCCGCCGCGCACATCCAGGCCAAGGCCGTTGCAAGCCTCCTGCGCGACGCGCACAGCCAGTTCACCGAGCTCAAGAAAAGGGTCGAGAGCGCGCGGGACGATGCGATCAAGGCCGACATGACCGTCTCGGAAGAAGGAATCGTTGCGTACGACTACGCGAAGCTCACCCCGCAGGAACGCAGCGCGATCCACCACGACCCGGATGGCGAGACCACCATCCGCACTGCGGTCGCCAAGTGGCAGCAGCACATCAACGACTGTGTGAAGGCCGTCTCCGAGGCCGACCACGGTGTGAAGATCGCCCTTGAAGCCGTGGTCGTCGACAGCAACAAGGACGCCCTGGGCACGGGCAACGACGAGACCCTCGACGGCTTCAACGCCGGTGCACAGGGTGACATCGAGGTCTACGAAGCCCGCAACGCCGAGGACATCGCCACCCGCATCAACAGCGGCGAGAAGGTCTCGGAAACCGACTATGCGGAGCTGGACCGCTCCTTCCGTGACAATGCCAAGCGGCCCGAGTTCAACCAGACCTTCCTCAACGGCATGGGTGCGGAGAACACCCTGAAGTTCACCAACACACTGAGCGACCACGCGTACGGCGACGACAAGGGCCACAAGCAGCGATACCTGGACCTCCAGAGAGGTCTGGCCGGCTCCCTCTCGAACGCCATGCAGGACCCTAAGTCCGCGTTCTACAAGGACTTCCGGGAACAGCTGAAGACGGCAGGCGTCGAGAAGTTCGACCTCAAGGAAGCAGCAGAGCGGCCGAACACCATCAGCCGCGGTCACGGTCAGCAGGTCCGCGGTTACCAGAGCCTGATCACTCTCATGCAGAGCGGTGACGGCTACTCTGCCCCGTTCATGCACGACCTCGCCGACGACATCCGCTCCGCGGAGGACAAGAAGCGCGGTGGCGACCCGAACATCTGGGACCTGCAGGGCGACTTCAGCGGCAAGGACGGGGGATGGTTCGCCAACGACCCGCTCGACGGGCTCCTCGGCATCATGTCCAAGGACCCCGCCGCCGCCACCTCCTACCTGGACCCGGGAGCCGACCACAAGAACGACAACCTCCAGTACTTGCTGGGGGACCGGGACTGGAAGTTCGACGACACGCCGGTCTGGCGCGGCAACATCGAAACCCATAGCGACTCGGAGAGCGAGGGCAAGGACGCCCGTACCGGTTTGGGCCTCCTCCTTGAATCGTCGGCGACCGGGCACGTGCCGCTCGGCCCGAACCAGGACCCCTGGCCCGCGACCCCTCACACCGAGAACCAGGCGCGGATCATGCACGACGTCATCGGTCAGCTCGGACCGGGCCAGAGCGTGCACGAGAACATGCGCGAGCCCCTCGCCCGCGCTCTGGGCTCGTATACCGCGGACACCCACGAGATCCTGGGAGGCTTGGACTCCAAGTACATTTCCGCGGCCGGCACCGGGTACTTCCAGGATGGCGGAAACACCCACATGGCCGTGTCCCAGAAAGACCTCGTGCAATTCATGCGGGGCCTCTCGGAGGACCCGGAGGCCTACGGCACGCTCCACAAGGCGGAGTCCCGGTACATCGACCTCTCACTGGAACAGATCCCCAAGGGAGCACAAGGTTCCGAGCTGTCCAACCCGATCAACAAGGCGGGCACGGCTCTGGGTGTGATGAGCTCCATCAGGGAAGACGTGATCAACGACGGCCGGATGGCCGGCTACAGCGAGGCGGACTGGAAGGCGAAGCTCGCCTACCACGTCATCGGCGGTGCGGTGACGCCCATGTACTTCACCACAGCCGGCGGCGTTTCCCTCGCCTTCGGTGACTCGATCCAACGGGGCGTCGACACGTGGGCCTGGGAGTGGGGCAACCGGATGAAGGGGGAGATCGACGCCAAGGTGAACCCGCAAATCGCGGACGAATACCTCTCGGTCAACACGCAGGTGCCGATCCTGATCCGTGAGTGGGCCAACGACCGGGCGGACACCTCCGAGAGCGACATCCAGGACTACACCCGCGATGTACTCGAAGGACGGGTCCGGGGTACCGAAACGGCACACAAGTACCTGACCGACACCACCAACTGATCAGGCAGCGAAGAATGGAAGTGGGACAGCCGTGACGGGGAGCACAAGGCGCCGAGCCTTGCCGGTGAAGACATGGGCCGCTGCCGGGGTATGCCTGGCACTCCTCGGCGGACTCGCCGGCTGGCTCCTCGTCGGAAGAGAGGCGGCCGCGCCCTGCAACGGACTACCCGAGGACACGAAGGTACGCCAGTCTGTGGGCGCTGGCCTCCAACCGGGCATGAGCTGCGCCTCAGTAGGCGAAGCCATCGTGAAGGCGACCGCGGGGAGCGGGCCTGCCCAGCACACCCAGGCACAGGCGCAGGCGATGAAGGACGTACTGTACGCCCTCGGGTTCGGGCAGCCGAAGGAGCTCACCCTCGACCCAGCGCTCCGCTCACCGTTGGCCACAGCTCTGGCCAACTACGGGCCCGATCTCCACGCGATGCTCGCAGGCCTCGACAGCCAGTACGTTCTCAAAGCGGGCCGCGACACTCCGCCCTGGGAATCCGGCGGCACCTACCACCTGTCGGTGTACACAAACGTCCTCAGGGAAACCGTGCGCGCGGTTGCCCAGGACCCGCACGCCTACGCCCTGCTGCGCATGACGGAGACCCGGACGGCGGCCGAGCGGCTCGCCGCTGTCCCCGCCGACGCCACCGGGCACGAGTTCACCGTCCCACCGACGGCGAACGCGCGCGCGTTCGGCATCCTGGACGGCATAGCCAACGCGGTCACCCATGGCCGGGACAAGGAGCACGCCCAGAAGTGGCGCCGAGCCGTCCTGGACCAGCTACTGAACGATACGGCCACGCCGAATACCTACGAAGACGATCCGGCCGCCTACCTCACCGCCACGTGGCTCAAGGACCTCAAGAACTCACCGGAGGAGGACCGCCCGGACCGCCTGCGCACTCAGGGAATCGACATGGCCCGCACCTGGACGCGGGAACGGAACACGGAGGAGCAGACTCGGCAGAGCCTGCTGGCCGACGTGGACGGGAGCCAGCTCAGCGCCTATGGCGAGATCAAGCCCTGAACCCCAACCGGGCCGCTGGGGCCAGATGCCGTTGCTCTGACGACGTGGCGCCAGGCCTTACCCTGCTCGACTTGCCGCGGCCCGTGGTATCGACACCGCCGGCGAGCGGCCTCGCGACCGGGCGGGGAGCCAACGGGTCGGTGCCCCACGAACACGCTGGGGGCGAGGCCAAGCAGAGTTACCTCACCGGACGCGAGGACGCCTACGCCGCCCTCCGCACAAGGAAGTAGCGCACGATGACCACATCCCCGCAGAGGGCAACCACGTTCCCGCGCAGGACGCTTGCCGCCGCCGTCACCGCCGTCACCGCCGTGGCCGTCCTGGGCGGTCTGCATCTGTGGCTGAACACCAACACGTTCGGCGACTCCGCCCTCTGCGGGGGTGCGGTGTCGGCCCAGGACGCCGAAGCCGTACTCACGGGCGCGGGCAGGATCTCCGCCCGCCCGGGTCCGCGGAGCGGTGCGGACGACGGCAAGACCCGGTTCGACTGTGTCATCGAGCGCAGCGCGGCGGCGTTGCCGGGCTCTGACACCGAGCGCCTGCACATCCAGGGAACCGGCGAACGCGGCGACTTCGCATTCACCGGCGGACGCCGGCCCGATGCGTCAACGGTGTCGTTCTTTCCGGGGGGCGGCGCTGCGCCCGGCCGTGCCTGGGTCCAGCTCCCGGCGGGCTGTACGGACAGCCAGGCGGGTCCGGTGGAGGCGTACGCCCCGGAGGCCGCGGACTCCGAAAGGCTGGTACGGCTACTGACCGGCACTGTGAACCGGATCAGCGCCCGGGCGGGCTGCACCCCGCCCGCCCCGCTGCTGGCCCCCGATCGCATCGCCCCGGCGGCGGAGCAGCGCCCGGCCACCGCAGGCAGCGTGTGCGGCTTGCCCGGCTTCATGCTTCCTGCCGTCCTGAGGGAAACCGTCCAGGACTCCGGTGCCACCTGGAGCTGCGGAACGGCAACCGCCGAGGGTGCGAAACAGACTTACGCCACCTTCTCCGCGACCCAGGACCCCGCCGTCATCTCAGGAATACGCAAGTCGAAGGGATTCACGGGGCAGGGCTTCGACGCCACCCACACCGTCTCGGCCTGTTCAGGCAAGCCCACGTACTTCGCCATGGAGACCGGCTCATCGTACAGCGAATCCATCGGCGCCGGCGCACCTGCTCCCCAGGACCTGTTCGCCGCCTTCACTCATGCGGCCGCAGTCAAGTTCGGCTGCGCCACATCGTAGTGACCCGCAGACAGCAGGGTTGTCCCCCTGAGGGCCGACGGGGATATCGACGTCATGGGGACACCCCGAGCACGCTGCATCGAGGCGGGGCGGCCCTGTCATGAGGGCCGCCCCGTCGGGTGTGTGGAGGGCTACTGGCCGGGCTTGCGGCCGTGGTTGGAGCCCCTCTTGCGGCGGGCCCTCTTCTTGCGTGCGCGCTTCGACATGGAGGCGGTGGTTCCCTTCAGGCGGTGTGGCCGACGAGGAGGTCGGCGAGTTTGTTGAGGCGCTTGATGGTGCGGTCCTCGGTGGCGGCGGCGGCCGGGGCCATGCGCTCGGAGCGGTCGTAGTAGGCGCCGTTGACGATCTCGGTGGCCGGGTCGCAGAGCCGTACGACGTGGCCCGCGCCCTCGGCGGCGGACCCGCCCTCGTGTGCGTAGAGGGGGAGCAGGCCGGTCTGGCAGATGCCGGGGTGGACGGAGACGGCGGTGACCCGCGGGTCGGACGCGAAGACGGTCAGCGCCAGTTGCGACTGCGCGTAGGCGGCGAGCCTCGAGTAGTGGCGCTCCCGGTTCGGGTCGCTCCACTGGATCGCGCCGGTGCGGTGGAGGGAGGAGGACATGTTGACGACGCGCCCGCCGGGCTCGGTGGTGAGTGCCGGCTCCAGGAGGGGGGCGAGGCGAGAGCGTGCCTGGTCGACCGTCGCGCAACACATGAGCCGTCCGGCTTTCCGGTGTGGGGATACCGGGGGCCGGACGGCTCGCGTGGTTCTGGGCGGAGCGTCGGTGAGGGTTCAGGTTACGGCTGAGGTCGGCAACTCCGCGGAGACCGGTGGAGTGCCGCCTGCCATGGGGAGGGTGAGGACCATCGTGAGGCCGCCGCCGGGGGTGTCCTCGGCGGTGAGGGTGCCGCCGATGGCCTCAGTAAAACCGCGGGCGACCGCGAGGCCGAGCCCGACTCCGGCGCCGCGCGGGGCGTCCCCGTGGCGCTGGAAGGGTTCGAAGATGCGGTCCTTGGCCTCGTCCGGAACGCCGGGTCCGCGGTCGACGACCCGGAGCTCGACGCGGTTGGCCAGGGCACTGGCGGACACGTTGACGGGCTGCCCGTCGGGGCTGTACTTGACGGCGTTCTCGACGATGTTGGCGACCGCACGCTCCAGCAGACCGCGGTCGACGGCGATCATCGGGAGCGTTTCGGGGATGTCGAGGTCGACGCTGTCTTCCGGTACGCCGCCCAGAGCCATCGGGACGACCTCGTCGAGGTCGGTCTCGCGGATCAGGGGGACGACGGTGCCGGTGTTGAGGCGCGACATGTCGAGGAGGTTCCCGATCAGGGCGGCGAGCCGGTCAGCGCCATCCTCGATGCCCTCCAGGAGGTCGGCCTTGTCCTCCTCGGACCATTCGACGTCGTCAGAGCGCAGGGAGCTGACCGACGCCTTGATTCCGGCGAGCGGGGTGCGCAGGTCGTGGCTGACGGCGGCGAGCAGTGCGGTGCGGATGCGGTTGGCCTCCGCGAGTTCGCGGGCCTTGCCGGCTTCGTCGACGAGGCGCTGGCGGTCGAGTACGACGGCTGCCTGTGCGGCGAATGCGCCGAGCACCCGGCGGTCCTCGGCGGGGAGGACCCGGCCGGTGAGAGCGAGGGCCATGTTCTCACCTATGGGCAGGTCGACGTCGGCGTCCTCGGGGCGGGCCACAGGGCTGGTGCCGACGGATGCGGCCGTGGTCCAGGGGTCAACTTCGCTGGTGCGTTCGAGCAGGACGACGGACTGCATGGCGAAGGTCTCGCGGAGGCGTTCGAGGAGGGCGTCGAGGGAGTTCTCGCCGCGCAGGACGCTTCCGGCGAGGAAGGAGAGGATCTCGGACTCGGCGCGCAGGCGTGCGGCCTGGTGGGTGCGTCGGGCGGCCAGGTCGACGACGGAGGCCACCGAGACGGCCACGCCGACGAAGATCGCGATGGCGACGATGTTCTTGGGGTCGGAGATGGTGAGCTCGTGCAGCGGCGGGGTGAAGTAGTAGTTCAAGAGCAGCGAGCCGAAGGCCGCCGAAGCGAGGGCGGGCAGCAGCCCACCCAAGAGCGCTGCCGCCACCGTGAAAGTCAGGAACAGCAGCATGTCGTTGGCGAGGCCGAGGTCCGGCACGACCTGACTCAGCAGGACCGTGAGCAGTGCCGGGCCGGCGATGCCGGTGACCCAGCCCCAGATGCTGCGGGACCGGCCGAGCCGCGCGCCGCGGGCGACGGGCAGGCCCCGACCCTTGGCTGCCTCGTCGTGGGTGACGATGTGCACGTCGAGGTCGGGCCCGGACTCGCGGGCGACAGTGGCGCTGACGCCAGGGCTGAAGACGGACTGCCAGGACCGGCGGCGGCTGACACCGAGGACGATCTGGGTGGCGTTGACCCCGCGCGCGAACTCCAGCAGCGCGTCGGGGATGCTGTCGCCTATGACGTGGTGGAAGGTGCCGCCGAGGTCCTCGACCAGGGTCCGCTGGACGGCGAGTTCCTTGGGGGAGGCGGAGGTGAGGCCGTCACTCGCCGCGATGTAGACGGCCAGGACCTCGCCGCCCGCTCCCTTCTCGGCGAGGCGGGCGGCGCGGCGGATGAGCGTACGCCCTTCGGGGCCGCCGGTGAGCCCGACGACGATGCGTTCGCGGGCCTGCCAGGTGGTGCGGATGTTGTGCTCGCCGCGGTACTCCTGGAGGTATTCGTCGACCCGGTCGGCGACCCAGAGCAGTGCGAGCTCGCGCAGGGCGGTGAGGTTGCCGGGTCGGAAGTAGTTCGAGAGGGCCGCGTCGACCTTGTCGGGCTTGTAGACGTTGCCGTGGGCCATGCGGCGGCGCAGGGCCTGGGGCGACATGTCGACGAGCTCGATCTGGTCGGCCCGCCGGGCTACCTCGTCGGGGACGGTCTCGCGCTGGCGCACCCCCGTGATCGTCTCGACCACATCCCCGAGGGATTCAAGGTGCTGGATGTTGACCGTGGAGACGACGTCGATGCCGGCCTGGAGGAGTTCCTCGACGTCCTGCCAGCGCTTGGCGTTGCGCGAGCCCGGCACGTTGGTGTGCGCGAGCTCGTCGACGAGCGCGACGGCAGGTCGGCGCGCGAGGATCGCGTCGACGTCCATCTCGGTGAACGTGGTGTCGCGGTATTCCAGCTCGCGCCGCTGGATGAGTTCGAGGCCGTGCAGCATGACCTCGGTGCGCGGGCGGTTGTGGTGTTCGACGAAGCCGACGACGCAGTCGGTGCCCCGCTCGATCCGGCGGTGCGCCTCGGAGAGCATCGCGTACGTCTTGCCGACGCCCGGTGCCGCGCCGAGGTAGATGCGGAGCTTGCCGCGTCCCATGTTCCGACTCTTCTTCTCTGGTGGTGATCGGGGTGATCAGGGCTCGAAGCGGTATCCCATGCCCGGCTCGGTGATCAAGTACCGGGGGTGCGAGGGATCCGCTTCCAGTTTGCGCCGGAGCTGGGCCATGTATACACGCAGGTAGTTCGTGTTCTCCCCGTAAGTCGGCCCCCAGACCTCCAGGAGCAGCTGACTCTGGGTGATCAGGCGGCCGGGGTGGGTGAGGAGGATCTCCAGCAGGTGCCATTCGGTCGGCGTCAGCCGCACGGTGCGCTCGCCGCGCCGTACCTTCTTTGCGACGAGGTCCACGGTGAACTCATCAGTCGTGATCAGAGTGACCTTGTCGGGTTGGGGGGTCGCCGGCGCTTCGTGCCTGCGGCTGGCCGCGCGCAGGCGTGCCAGGAGCTCGTCCATGCTGAACGGTTTGGTCACGTAGTCGTCCGCGCCGGCGTCCAGGGCCCGGATCTTGTCCTCCGAGGTGTGCCGGGCCGACAGGACCAGGATGGGGACCAAACTCCAGCCGCGGACGCTCTTGATGACCTCGATGCCGTCCATGTCCGGCAGGCCGAGGTCCAGGACGATGACGTCCGGCTTCTGCGCGGCCGCGAGTCTGAGGGCCGAGCTGCCGTCGCCGGCCTCCGTGACCTCGAACTTGCGCGCCTGGAGATTGATCTTCAGTGCGCGGACGAGCTGGGGATCGTCCTCCACCACCAGCACCCGGGTCATGGGCGTGCAGCCTTTCCTTCGTTGCGGGCACGGATAAGAAGCCGGCGGGGCGCTGAGGCCCCCAGCCTCTGGCCGGGGGCACCCCCGGCCAGAGGCAGCTGGAGGAGTTTCGCACCCCGCCGGCTCTCAGGTCGTGCGATGTGGAGCATCAGCTCTTGGTCAGTGCCTTGAGCGCGATGTTGAGCTTGAGGACGTTGACGCGGGGCTCGCCCATGAAGCCCAGGGTGCGTCCCTCGGTGTTCTGCTCGACCAGCTGCTCGACCTGCTTGACGTCGAGCTTGTTCTGCTCGGCGACGCGGTGGACCTGGAGCTTGGCGTAGGCGGGGGAGATGTTCGGGTCGAGGCCGGAGCCGGAGGAGGTGACGGCGTCGGCCGGTACGTCCTCGGGCTTGACCTGGTAGCCGTTGGTGGAGTTGTCGGTGATGACGGCTTCCTTGGCGGTGATGACCTGGGCGCAGAGGGTGCCTTCCTCGGCGTCCTTGGTGCACCGGCCGTTCACGGCGCCGTTGTCGGCGGAGCGGTTGGTGGCGCCGGAGAGGATCAGGGAGTACTGGGTGTTGACGCTGTTGGAGCCGAGGCCGTTGGAGGGGCGCGGCTGGAACCACTTGAGGTCCGGTTTCGCGGCCTCTTCGGCGTCGTTCGGGTCGTTCTTCGGCAGGTTGTAGGTCTGCCCGATGAGGGAGGAGCCGACGACCTGGCCGCTCTTGTCCTTGATCTCGGAGCCGTTGGCCTTGTCGTTGAAGAGGGCTTGGGCGATCCCGGTGACGGCGAGCGGGTAGAGGACGCCGCAGATCACGGTCAGGACCAGCAGGGCCCGGAGGCCCGCACCGAGCAGACGCACGGTGCTGGATACGGAAGAGTTCATTGCCGATCAGCCGATTCCGGGGATGAGGGAGATGAGCATGTCGATGATCTTGATGCCGATGAACGGGGCGATCAGGCCGCCGAGTCCGTAGATTCCGATGTTGCGGCGGAGCATCTTGTCGGCACTGGTGGGCCGGTACTGGACGCCCTTGAGGGCGAGCGGGACGAGCGCGATGATGATCAGCGCGTTGAAGATGACGGCGGACAGGATCGCCGACTCGGGGGAGGCCAGGCCCATGATGTTGAGCTTGTCGAGGCCCGGGTAGACCACGGCGAACATGGCCGGGATGATCGCGAAGTACTTCGCGACGTCGTTGGCGATGGAGAACGTGGTGAGCGCTCCCCGCGTGATCAGTAGCTGCTTGCCGATCTCGACGATCTCGATGAGCTTGGTGGGGTTGGAGTCCAGGTCCACCATGTTCCCGGCCTCCTTCGCGGCCGAGGTACCGGTGTTCATGGCCACGCCGACGTCCGCCTGGGCGAGGGCCGGGGCGTCGTTCGTACCGTCGCCCGTCATCGCGACGAGCTTGCCGCCGGCCTGTTCCCGCTTGATGAGGGCCATCTTGTCCTCGGGAGTGGCCTCGGCGAGGAAGTCGTCGACACCTGCCTCCTCGGCGATGGCCTTCGCGGTCAGCGGGTTGTCGCCCGTGATCATGACCGTCCTGATGCCCATGCGGCGCAGCTCGTCGAACCGCTCCCGCATGCCATCCTTGACGACGTCCTTGAGGTGGATGACACCGAGCACCCGGGCGCCCTTGTCGTCCTGGACAGCGACGAGCAGGGGGGTCCCGCCGGCCTCGGAGATCCTGTCAGTGAGCGCGCCCGCCTCGTCGGTTACCTGTCCGTCCTGCTCCTTGACCCAGGCGATGACGGAGCCGGCCGCGCCCTTGCGGGTCTTCCTGCCGTCCACGTCGACGCCCGACATGCGGGTCTGGGCGGTGAAGGCGATCCACTCGGCGCCCGCGAGTTCGCCTTGGTGGCGTTCGCGCAGGCCGTACTTCTCCTTCGCGAGGACCACGATGGACCGGCCCTCGGGGGTCTCGTCGGCGAGGGACGACAGCTGGACGGCATCCGCCAGCTCGGCCTCCGTCGTCCCCTTGACCGGAACGAACTCGGAGGCCTGGCGGTTGCCGAGGGTGATGGTGCCGGTCTTGTCGAGGAGCAGTGTGGAGACGTCACCGGCGGCTTCGACGGCGCGGCCGGACATCGCGAGGACGTTGCGCTGGACGAGGCGGTCCATGCCGGCGATGCCGATGGCGGAGAGGAGCGCGCCGATGGTGGTGGGGATCAGGCAGACCAGCAGCGCGGTGAGCACGATCATCGACTGCTTCGCACCCGCGTAGATCGCGAAGGGCTGGAGCGTGACCACGGCCAGCAGGAAGACGATCGTGAGGGACGCGAGGAGGATGTTCAGCGCGATCTCGTTGGGCGTCTTCTGCCGCGCAGCGCCTTCCACCAGCGCGATCATGCGGTCGATGAAGGTCTCGCCGGGCTTCGTCGTGATTTTGATGACGATCCGGTCGGAGAGGACCTTGGTGCCGCCAGTGACGGCGGAGCGGTCGCCGCCGGACTCGCGGATGACCGGGGCGGACTCGCCGGTGATGGCGGATTCGTCGACCGAGGCGACGCCTTCGACGACGTCCCCGTCGCCGGGGATGATGTCGCCGGCCTCGCAGACCACCAGGTCGCCGATCTTCAGCTCGGTGCCCGGCACGGACTCCTCACCCTTGCCGCCCTTGGTCAGGCGGCGGGCGACGGAGTCGGTTTTGGCCTTGCGGAGGGTGTCGGCCTGGGCCTTGCCGCGGCCCTCGGCCACGGCCTCCGCGAGGTTGGCGAAGATCGTGGTCAGCCACAGCCAGGCGGTGATCGCCCAGCCGAACCATTCGCCCGGGTCCGCGATCGCCAGGGCGGTGGTGACGACCGACCCGACGAGGACGACGAACATGACCGGGGACTTGATCATGACGCGGGGGTCGAGCTTGCGGACCGCGTCGGGGAAGGACTTCAGCAGCTGCTTGGGGTCGAACAGGCCGCCGCCCACGCGTCCGCCATCCGGCTTGTGGCCGGTGGGCACGTCCTGGTGCGGGGCCCTGGTGGGCGTGGCGGTGCTCATGATGCGAGCCCTTCGGCGAGCGGACCCAGCGCCAGGGCCGGGAAGTAGGTCAGACCGGTGACGATGAGGATCGTGCCGACGAGCAGGCCCGCGTAGAGCGGCTTGTCGGTACGGAGCGTGCCCGCCGTCTCGGGAACGGGCTTCTGCTCGGCGAGCGAGCCGGCCAGGGCCAGGACGAACACCATGGGCAGGAAGCGGCCGAGCAGCATGGCGATGCCGATGGTGCTGTTGAACCACTGGGTGTCTGCGTTCAGGCCCGCGAACGCGGAGCCGTTGTTGTTGGCGCCCGAGGTGTAGGCGTAGAGGATCTCCGAGAAACCGTGCGCGCCGGAGTTCGTCATGGAGTTGGCCGGGGTGTCCAGCGCCATCGCGGCGGCGGTGAAGCCCAGCACCAGGGCGGGAGTGATGAGGATGTAGCAGGCCGCGAACTTGATCTCGCGTGTGCCGATCTTCTTGCCGAGGTACTCGGGGGTGCGGCCGACCATCAGGCCGGCGATGAACACCGCGATGATCGCCATGATCAGCATGCCGTAGAGGCCGGAACCGACACCGCCGGGTGCGATCTCGCCGAGCTGCATGCCCAGCAGCTGGATGCCGCCGCCCAGACCGGTGTAGGAGGAGTGGAAGGAGTTGACCGCACCCGTCGAGGTGAGCGTGGTGGCGACCGAGAAGATCGAGGAGGCGGCGATGCCGTACCGGGTTTCCTTGCCCTCCATGGCGCCGCCCGCGACGTCGAAGGCCGGGCCGTGGTGGGCGAACTCGGTCCACATCATCAGCGCGGTGAAGCCGATCCAGATGGTGGCCATGGTGGCGAGGATCGCGTAGCCCTGGCGCAGGTTGCCGACCATGCGGCCGAAGGTGCGGGTCATCGCGAAGGGGATGACCAGGATCAGGAAGATCTCGAAGAGGTTCGAGAGGGGGGTCGGGTTCTCGAAGGGGTGGGCCGAGTTGGCGTTGAAGTAGCCGCCGCCGTTCGTACCCAGCTCCTTGATGACCTCCTGAGACGCGACGGCCCCGCCGTTCCACTGCTGGGTGCCGCCCATGAACTGCCCGACCTCGTGGATCCCGGCGAAGTTCTGGATGACGCCGCAGGCGACCAGCACGACCGCGCCGATCACCGAGATCGGCAGCAGGATGCGGACCGTGCCGCGCACCAGGTCGGACCAGAAGTTGCCGAGCTCACCCGTACGCGAGCGGGCGAAGCCCCGTACGAGAGCCACCGCGACGGCCATGCCCACGGCGGCGGAGACGAAGTTCTGTACCGCCAGGCCGCCGGTCTGTACGACGTGGCCCATGGCCTGCTCGCCGTAGTACGACTGCCAGTTGGTGTTCGCGACGAAGGACGCGGCGGTGTTGAAGGCCTGGTCCGGGTCGATCGATACGAAGCCGAGCGAGCCGGGCAGGATTCCCTGCAGACGCTGCAGGAGGTAGAGGAAGAGGACGCTGACGGCGGAGAAGGCGAGGACGGCGCGCAGGTAGGCGGGCCAGCGCATCTCGGCCGAGGGATTGGCGCCGATGGCCTTGTAGATCCACTTCTCCGGCTTGTAGTGCTTTTCGGAGGAGTAGACGCTGGCCATGTAGTCGCCCAGGGGGCGGTAGGCCAGGGCGAGCGCGGCGATCAGCGCGAGGAGCTGGAGCACACCAGCGATTTCGGGGCTCATTTCGGTGCTCAGAACCTCTCCGGCTTGACGAGGGCGAGGACGAGGTATCCGAGCAGGGCGACGGCTACGACGAGGCCGACAATGTTCTCGACAGTCACAGCTTGGTCACCCCCCGGGCAATGAGAGCCACCAGCGCGAACACCGCGACCGTGGTGACGACGAAGGCCAGATCGGCCATCGCGAGCTCCTGAGTGAAGTGGGAAGAAATGAATCAGCCAGTTGGCTGATGACGACATAACCTTGTCTTCACTTGGGTGTTAAGACGTCTTGACGGGGTCCATACGGACGCACGGGAACTCTTAACGAGGCCCTTACGCAGCAGACGGGTGAGCCGTGTGTCAGCACCGGTGGGGGAGGCCAGTCGTGTCCAGGGCGGCGCCCGCCTGGGCGGCCAGCGCGACCGCCACCAGGCGGGCCTCTTCGGAAGGCAGGGGGCGGCCGGGGACCGGGTCGAGGAGGAAGCGGCCGTAGTAGTGGCCACCGCCGACGACCCTCAGCTCGGTCTCACCGTCCGGCGGCCAGGCCGTGTACTCCGTGATCCGGTCTCCTTGGCGGAGCCACAGGCTCCCGTCGTGCTCCAGCCGGGGCCGGTGGCCCATCAGCGAGCCGTACTCGAAGCGGCAGCCGCGCAGCCGCAGCAGGCCCACGAGCTCCCGGCGGACGCGCTCGACGACTGCGTCAGGCGAGGCGCCGTCCTCGGTCAGCCGAGCGGTCCCTTCGAGGCTGGACAGGTGCGCGGCGCCCGTGACCACGGTCGTGCGCAGGCGGCGAGCGCGTACGGCCAGCTGGCCGACGATCAGCCCGACGATCAGCAGGAGGACGGCTGTTTGGATCTCATCACGGCCGGAGATGGCGAACCGCTGGTAGGGCTTGGTGAGGAAGAAGTCGAACCAGGCTGCCGCGGAAAGGGCTGACAGCGCTCCGGCGGCCCGCGTGCCCGAGGCGGCGACCGCGACCACCACGACGACCATGATCAGGGCCTCGTTCGTCGCGGAAAGAGTCGTACGGAAGGGAACGAGCGCGAGAGCCACGAGGAGGGGTGTTACGAGGGCCGCAAGCAGGGCGACCCGGTCATGGAAGCGGAACCCGGACATGTGATGCCTCCGGTCCGGACACGGCGATCCTGATTCAGAACTTCTCGGGCTTGATCAAGGCGGTCACCAGATAGCCGAGCAGGGCGATGGCGATGATGAGCCCGATCGCGTTCTCCGCGTTCATCGGCACGTCTCCTTGGCAGTCGTCCGGGTCGTCGGGCATGTGTCGCCCACTGCAAGCGTGCCCCCGGGTGTACGGGGAGCCACACACCCTGGTGAGGTCTTGACGCACCCCATACGACATTCCGCACCCGGCGTCAGGAGCGCGTGAAGAGTGACGCGCCCGGCGTATGGATCTCGCCAAGGGCACTGGTCACCCTGCCGTGGCGCCCCGACGCTGACCTCACCTTGTCCAACGGAGGAACAGCGAAGATGTCCATACACATGGGAAAGCCGACGGCGACGGGACAGGCTCCCGGCACGGAGGAACCCCCTGATACCGGCGTGGCGACGCCCGTCGCAGTGGCAGGGGACCGGCACAAACTGACCGCCCTGCAGGGACTCTCAGCGCTGTCACTCGACGCCATGGCCTCCGTGGCGTACGGGCCGGAGTCGATCGTGCTGGTGCTGGCGGCGGCCGGCGCGTACGGGATGGGCTTCACCCTCCCGGTGACGCTCGCCATCGCGGTCCTGCTGGCCGTGCTCGTGGCCTCGTACCGCCAGGTGATCGCCGCGTTCCCGGACGGCGGCGGCTCGTACGCCGTCGCGAAGCGGCATCTCGGACGGCGTACCAGCCTGGTCGCCGCCGCCTCGCTGATCCTCGACTACGTGCTGAACGTCGCGGTCTCCGTCACGGCCGGCGTGGCCGCCCTGACCTCGGCCTTCCCGGAGCTGTACGGGGAGCGGGTGTGGATCTGCCTCGGTGTCCTCGTCCTGGTCACCGCCGTCAATCTGCGGGGCGTGGTCGATTCGGCCAAGGCGTTCCTGGTCCCGACCGCCCTGTTCGTCGGCTCGATCCTCGCCATGATCACCGTCGGCCTGTTCCGCGACGGGCCCGTCAGCACCACATCCGCCGCAGGGCACGCTTCCGTACTCGGCGAGGGCGCCACCACGGTCGGCGCGCTGCTCCTGCTGAAGGCCTTCGCGGCCGGCTGTTCCGCCCTGACCGGCGTCGAGGCCGTCGCCAACGCCGTACCGTCCTTCCGGACCCCGGCCGCCCGCCGAGCCCAGCGCACCGAGGTAGCCCTCGGCGCCCTGCTCGGCGTCATGCTGATCGGCCTGTCCGCCCTCATCGGCCGTTTCCACCTCCAGCCCGTCGAGGGCGTGACGGTCCTCGCCCAGCTCGCGGACGCCTCCTTCGGCCACAACGCGGCCTTCTACGCCGTCCAGTTCGCCACCATGGTGCTGCTCGCGCTGGCCGCGAACACTTCCTTCGGCGGCCTGCCGGTCCTGATGAGCCTGCTCGCCCGGGACAACTACCTGCCGCACGTCTTCGCGCTCAAGGCGGACCGCCAGGTCCACCGACACGGCGTGGTGTGGCTGGCCCTCGTCTCCGCGCTCCTGCTGCTCTTCTCCGGCGGTGACACCAACACCCTCGTCCCGCTCTTCGCCATCGGCGTCTTCGTCGGCTTCACCATCTGCCAGATCGGCATGGTCCGGCACTGGTACGCCGAACACCCGCGCGGCTGGCAGCGCAAGGCCGCCCTCAACGGCTTCGGCGCGCTGCTCACAGGCGTCTCGGCGGTCGTCGTCACGGCCACCAAGTTCACCGATGGCGCCTGGCTGATCGTGCTCGCGCTGCCGCTGCTCGTCCTCGGCTTCGAGAAGATCCACCGCACGTACGCCGACATCGGCGAGCGCCTGGAGCTCGGCCGGATCCCGGTGGCCCCGCACCGCTCCCGATCCCTGGTCGTGGTGCCCGTCTCGGGACTGTCGCGACTGACCTGCCAGGCGCTGACGGCCGCGCGTTCCCTCGGGGACGAGGTCCTCGCCGTGACGGTCACCCACCCCGCCCCTGAAGACCGACAGGCCGCCGAAGCACTGCGCCGGGACTGGGAGCTGTGGAAGCCCGGCGTGGAACTGATCGAGCTTTCCGCACAGACCCGGTCGCTCGGGCGCCCCGTGTCCGGCTACGTACGCGAGCTGACGCGGAACCACCCGGACGCCCAGGTCACCGTGCTCATCCCGGAGACCGAACCGGCTCGCCTGTGGCAGCGGCTGCTCCAGAACCAGCGTGGCTCCGTCGTCGCGCACGCGGTCCGCCGGGACACCGACGCGGTGATCTGCCGGCTGCGATTCCGCGTCACGTCCGACGCTCGCTGACGCGTCCTTGACGGCGGTCTGACGTGACCCGTACGCCGCCATCAAGAAGGCGCCAATTCCCCGGCCGGTAAGGGGATCGCATGACCAACAGGCAGTAGTTTCCTGCCTGTTGCGCCGCCGGGGGGCTCGCCTACTCACATGACGGCCGAGGGGGTCGAGGGAGAGGCCCCCGGCGGCCACACCCCTCACCCTCACCCGCACCCGCCGCTCGTCCGCCGTCGCCGACGAGGGGGTGCCCCAGCCGCACTCACCAGAAGGTCTCTGCATGGCTCCCGCCGCTGCCCAGCACGTACCTCCGGGTCTCGGTTCCCCGCCGCGGACCCCGGTCAACCGGCCCTCCCGGAAACGCTCCGGCCAGGTGAACCTGCTGGAGCCCGAGCTCCTCGCCACCTCAGCCAGGGATGCCGTCGCCAAGCTCCACCCGCGTGAGCTGGTGAAGAAGCCGGTGCTGTTCGTCGTAGCCGTCGGCTCCGTACTCACCACGCTCTCCGCCCTCATCCACCCGTCCGTCTTCACCTGGGTGATCAGCGTCTGGCTGTGGCTGACGGTCCTGTTCGCCAACCTGGCCGAGGCGGTCGCCGAGGGCCGGGGCCGCGCCCAGGCCGAGTCCCTGCGCAAGGCCCGTACGGACACGATCGCGCTGCGGCTGGAGCACTGGACGTACGGGGCGAACCTGAACCACGCCAGGACCGAGGCCGTCACCCCGGCCGAACTCCAGCCCTTCGACTTCGTCCTCGTGGAAGCCGGCGAACTGGTCCCGGCCGACGGGGACGTGGTCGACGGGGCGGCGATGATCGACGAGTCGGCCGTCACCGGCGAATCGGCGCCGGTACTGCGCGAATCGGGCGGCGACCGGTCCGGCGTCACGGGCGGTACGACCGTCCTGTCCGACTCGATCGTCGTACGCGTCACCTCGCGCCCCGGGAACAGCTTCATCGACCGGATGATCGCCCTGGTCGAGGGCGCGTCCCGGCAGAAAACCCCGAACGAGATCGCGCTGAACATCCTGCTGGCCGCGCTGACCGTCATCTTCATCCTGATCGTGGTCAGCATCCAGCCGATGGCCGCGTACGCGGGCGCCGCCCAGTCCACGACCGTCCTGGTCGCGCTCCTCGTCACCCTCATCCCCACCACGATCGGTGCGCTGCTCTCCGCGATCGGCATCGCCGGCATGGACCGCCTGGTCCAGCGCAACGTCATCGCGATGAGCGGCCGCGCCGTCGAGGCCGCCGGCGACGTGAACACCCTCCTCCTCGACAAGACCGGAACCATCACCCACGGCAACCGGGAGGCGGCGGCCTTCATCCCGCTCCCCGGCATCGACCACACCAAGCTCGCGGACGCCGCCCAGCTCTCCTCCCTCGCCGACGAGACTCCCGAAGGCCGTTCCGTCGTCGCCCTGGCCCAGCGGTACGGACTCCAGCCGGCCGCCGTGGAGGAGCTCAGCAACCCCCACTTCACCGAGTTCAGCGCCCGCACCCGGATGAGCGGCATCAACCTGAGCTGGGACAACGGCGCTGGCTGCGCCATCCGCAAGGGCGCGGTCGCGCAGGTCTGCGACTGGGTGGCGGCGCGCGGAGGAACGGTGCCGGCCGAGGCCGTGGGGTGGTCGGTCTCCGTGTCCGAGTCCGGGGGCACCCCGCTGCTGGTGGCCGTGCACGACTGGGACGGGCCCCGGGTGCTTGGCATCATCCACCTGAAGGACGTGGTCAAGGAGGGGATCCGGGAGCGGTTCGCGGAGCTGCGCGCCATGGGGATCCGTACGGTCATGGTGACCGGCGACAACGAGCTGACCGCGCGGGCCATCGCCGCGGAGGCAGGTGTGGACGAGTACCTCGCCGAGGCCACCCCGGAGGACAAGCTCGCGCTCATCAAGCGGGAGCAGGAGGGCGGCAAGCTCGTCGCGATGACCGGCGACGGTACGAACGACGCCCCGGCCCTCGCCCAGGCGGACGTCGGCGTGGCGATGAACACGGGCACCTCGGCCGCCAAGGAAGCCGGGAACATGGTCGACCTGGACTCCAACCCCACCAAGCTCATCGACATCGTCGAGATCGGCAAGCAGCTCCTCATCACCCGAGGGGCACTCACGACCTTCTCGATCACGAACGACGTCGCGAAGTACTTCGCGATCATCCCCGCGATGTTCACGTCCGCCTACCCCGGACTCGGAGCCCTCAACATCATGGGCCTGAGCAGCCCGACCTCGGCCATCACCTCGGCGATCATCTTCAACGCGCTGATCATCGTCGCGCTGATCCCGCTCGCCCTGCGGGGCGTCCGCTACAAGCCGGCCTCGGCGCACGACCTACTGCGCCGCAACCTCGGCGTCTACGGCCTCGGCGGCCTGATCCTGCCCTTCGTCGGCATCAAACTGATCGACCTGGTGGTGTCCACCATCCCCGGCCTCGGCTGATACCTGATACCTGACACCTGACCCAAAGAGGACCGTTAGTGTTAAGGACGCGTCAGGATTGGCCTGTTTGCGTGCATGAATGATCTGGCTGCGTACGCTGGCTCCGCCGTCACATGTCGATGGCCGATCCTCAGCCGTACGACAGGAGCACCCACGATGGCCACCCCTGCCCGCACATCACGCCTGCGCGCGTGGATGCTGGAAGGCTTGACCGCCGAGAACAGTTCGCCCGCCGCCAAGGAGGCGGCCGCCCAGCCGCACGGCAGGCCCTGGTGGCGGGTCATGTGCCTGACGGGTCTCGACTACTTCTCCACCCTCGGCTACCAGCCCGGCATCGCGTTCCTCGCGGCCGGGCTGCTGTCGCCGCTGGCGACCGTCGTGCTCGTCCTGCTGACCCTGTTCGGCGCGCTGCCCGTCTACCGGCGGGTCGCGGAGGAGAGCCCGCACGGCGAGGGCTCCATCGCCATGCTGGAGAAGTTGCTGTCGTTCTGGAAGGGGAAGCTGTTCGTCCTGACCCTGCTCGGGTTCGCGGCGACCGACTTCCTCATCACCATCACCCTCTCCGCGGCGGACGCGACCGCGCACATGGTCGAGAACCCGCACCTCACCAGCACCCTGCACGGCCACGAGGTACTGATCACCCTGATCCTGATCGCGCTGCTCGGCGCCGTCTTCCTCAAGGGGTTCAGTGAGGCCATCGGCGTCGCCGTGGTCCTGGTGGCCACCTATCTCGCCCTGAACGTGGTCGTGGTGGCGGTCGGGTTGTGGAACGTGTTCACCGCACCGCAGGTCATCACCGACTGGACGACCGCGCTGACCGCCGAGCACGGCAATCCGTTCATGATGATCGCCATCGCGCTCGTCGTGTTCCCGAAGCTCGCCCTCGGCCTGTCGGGGTTCGAGACGGGTGTGGCGGTCATGCCGCACGTGAAGGGCGGTCCGGACGACACCGATGCGAAGCCCGCGGGCCGGATCCGCGGTGCGAAGAAGCTGCTGACCACAGCGGCCGTGATCATGAGCATCTTCCTGATCTGCTCCAGCCTCATCACCACCCTGCTGATCCCGGCCGCCCAGTTCGAGCCGGGCGGCGAGGCCAACGGCCGAGCGCTGGCCTACCTGGCGCACGAGTACCTCGGTTCCGCCTTCGGCACGGTCTACGACATCTCCACGATCCTGATCCTGTGGTTCGCCGGTTCCTCGGCGATGGCCGGCCTGCTCAACCTGATGCCGCGCTACCTGCCCCGCTACGGCATGGCCCCGCAGTGGGCTCGCGCCCTGCGCCCGATGGTCATCGTGTTCACCCTGGTCGCGTTTCTCGTGACCTGGATCTTCGACGCCGACGTGGACGCACAGGGCGGCGCGTACGCCACCGGCGTCCTGGTTCTGATCACCTCGGCGGCGGTCGCCGTTACCATCGCGGCCCGCCGGGCGGGGGAGCGCGGCTGGACCATCGGCTTCGGCATCATCTCCGCCGTCTTCGTCTACACCACTGCCATTAACGTCGCCGAGCGCCCCGACGGCGTGAAGATCGGCGCCTGCTTCATCGCCGGCATCATCGCTCTGTCCCTCCTCTCCCGTCTGGCCCGCGTCTTCGAGCTGCGCGTCACCCACATCGAGTTCGACGACATGGCGCAGCGGTTCATCCGCGACACCGCGAACCGGACGATCCGGTTCATCGCCAACGAGCCCGACAACCGGGACCTGGAGGAGTACCGGCAGAAGAAGGAACAGATCCGCGCGGACAACGACATCCCGGCCGCGGACGACGTCATGTTCGTCGAGGTCACCGTCCTGGACGCGTCCGAGTTCGAATCGGGCATGCGCGTACGCGGCGAAGTGCTGCACGACCGCTACCGCGTCCTGACCCTGGAGAGCTCCAGCATCCCCAACGCGCTCGCCGCGCTCCTGCTCCACGTACGCGACGAGACCGGCCAGCGCCCGCACATCTACTTCGAGTGGACCGAGGGCAACCCGATGGCCAACTTCCTGCGCTTCTTCCTCTTTGGCCAGGGCGAGGTCGCCCCCGTCACCCGCGAGGTCATCCGCGAGGCCGAACCGGACCGCTCCCGCCGCCCGCACGTCCACGCGGGCTGACTCCTTCCGTATGGGAAGCGCAAGGAATCCCGCCGGCCCCTCGCAAGAACGGGGGACCGGCGGGATCCTTCTGCTGTGACTGCTATGTGGGGCCCTGACCGTCATGTCCGCCGAACCATGCTGGCTCTCGGCACTGCCGGCCTGGCCCTCATCTGCGTCGGCACGATCCTCGACGCGCTCTGGCTGCTGGGCATCGGAGTCTGGGCCGTCATCGTGGCGATGCTGATCGAACTCGTCTACAGGCCGTAGACACGGTCGCTACGCGCCGATGTCGCGCCGACTCAGATCCTCCAGGGTTTCGCGGCGGACAAGGAGCCGGACAGTGCCCTCGTGGACCGCGACCACCGGCGGCCGGCCCACCATGTTGTAGCCGGAGGCCATGGAGAGGTGATAGGCGCCCGCCACCGGTACGGCGATCAGGTCGCCGGGCCGGATGTCGCCGGGCAGTTCCACCCCGGCGGCGAGTACGTCCCCGGCCTCGCAGTGCCGGCCGACGACCGTGGCCGTCCGCGGTGCGGCCGCGGAGGCGCGGCCGATCAGCCGGGGCGCGTAGCGGACCCCGTACAGGGCGGGCCGGGGGTTGTCGCTCATACCGCCGTCGACGGCGACGAACACGGTGTCCCCGGCGTGCTTGACGGCCAGGACCCGGTACACGGCCACCCCGGCCGGACCCACCACGGCCCGGCCCGGCTCGACGGCCAGCCGTGGGACGGGCAACCCGGCTGCCGCACAGGCCTCGATCAGCTCGTCGCGCAGCTTGCGGGCGAGCGCGGTGATGTCCAGGGTCGCTTCGCCCGGCCGGTAGGCGATGCCGTGGCCGCCGCCCAGGTCCAGCTCGGGCAGCACGCGGCCGTACGCGTCGCGGATGCGGGCCATCAGCCCGACCATGCGGCGGAGCGCGGTGAGGTAGGGCTTCACCGCGGTGATCTGGGAGCCGATGTGGCAGTGCAGCCCGGTCAGTTCCAGCTGGGGCTGGGCCAGGACGCGGGCCACGGCGTGCAGTGCGGACCCGTCGGTGAGGGACAGTCCGAACTTCTGCCCGTCGGTACCCGTGCGGATCTTGTCGTGGCCGCCGGCGGAGATGCCCGGCACCACCCGCACCATCACCTTCTGGTGCCCGTACGGCCCGACGGCGGCGGCGATCCGCGCGATCTCCGACGGGCTGTCGATGACGATTCGCCCGACCCCGAGCCGCAGGGCGCTGTCGAGGTCGCGCGGCGACTTCGCGTTGCCGTGCAGCACGATCCGCTCGGGCGGGAACCCCGCCACGACGGCGAGTTCCAGTTCCCCGGCCGAGCACACGTCCAGGCCCAGGCCCTCCTCCTGCACCCAGCGCGCCATCGCCCGGGAGAGGAACGCCTTGGCCGCGTAGAGGACCTCGGCCTCGGGGAACGCGGCCCGGTACGTACGGCAGCGCTCGCGTACCTCGCCCTCGTCCAGGACGTAGACGGGAGTGGCGAACCGCTCCGCCACCTCCGCGAGGTCGACACCGGCGACGGCCAGGCCGCCGTGTGCGAGCCGGGTCGTGGAAGCCGGCCAGACGGAGAGGTCGTCCGTACCCGATACCGAGGTCGGAATCACAGCGGTGGTCATCGCACGGTCTCCCTTCTCACGCGGCCGACGCCGAAGAGGCTCGCCGCGGATCCGGGGCGAGCGCGGGGGAACCGCTGGGGAGGGACCGGGTGACCGAGGGCGCGGTGAACGTCGGATCCACGGTCAGCAGTTCCACCCCGAGCGGCTCGGACATCGCCCGGAGCGCCGGCTCGGAGATCCTGATCCACGGGTGCTCCGCGCCGAGCGTGGTCGCCAGTCGGCGGGGGTCGGTGAACCCGACTGCGGTCCGCGCACCCAGCGGGGTGCGGAACAGGCGGACCACCACCTCGGCAGTTCCCGGCCGGACGGGGACGTAGAGGAGTCCGGCCGGGACGCGTTCCTCGGGCTCGGGGTCGTCGTCGTACTGGAACAGGCACATGGGGCCCTCCTGGGGGAGCCGTGAACGGAGAAGGATGGTGCCCCGGGTGCGGGGAGGCAGTCCGGGGCGGCCACTCGAAAGCTATCCCCGGTCCGGTGCCTGTGCGGTCTGCCTCTGACGGGATCTTGACGGCGCACGCCGCAGTTCATACGCAGTGCTGACGGCCGGGGACCGGAGGCGTCAGCAACGCATCAGAATCGCGGCCGACCGCGTCAGAGGACCGTCAGTGAATAGGCCTCGGAGGGTGTCCCTGCCGTTGGATGAATCTCCCGGACGGAGTGATGGGGGAGGAAGCGTGTCGAAGGTGGTCGTCGGTGTCAGTGCAGGCCTGGGCGGCTTCGGAGCACTTCACCGGGCTGCTGTCGAGGCCCGGCTCCGGCGGGTCGAGTTGTGCGCCGTGCTGGCGTGGCAGGCTCCGGACGGCGGGCCGGGCAGCCGCATCTCCTGCGGGGTGCCGGTCCTGGCACTGTGCCGGTCGGCCGCGGTGGATCGGCTGCGCGAGGTACTCGACACCGCGTTCGGTGCCGGGACTCCGGCCGTCACCGTTACGGGCCTCACGGTGCGGGGCACGGCGGGCGCCGTGCTCGTCGACGTCGCGCGCGACCCGGACGACCTGCTCGTGGTGGGCGCGGGCCCGCGAGGGCCGCTCCGTCGCATCCTCCGCCCCTCGGTGGCCCGCTACGTCCTCGCGCACGCGGCCTGCCCCGTGCTGACCGTACCTCCGTCCCCGCTCCAGGCCACATACGAAGCGGCCCACCGCCGCAACTCCTGGCGGCTGCCACTCGACGTCCGGGAACTCGCCTGACGCAGTGGGGCCGTCCTGATTCCGCCAGGCTGACGCCAGCGCCCGTGAGGAGCGGGTCGGTGGCGGCTTGGCGGCGACCCCAGAGCTGCGGAGGTATGGCGAGCGGGCTGCAAATCCAGTTCCGGGAGGAACAAATCCTCGTGGCTCTTGCCGTGTCGGAGCGCTCCGATGCTGGCTTTTGCTGACTTTGAAGGACTCGTAACGCTCTGACCTGCGCAAACGTCGAGCAATCCCATGGTTCTGGAACTGGATCGGATGGTCACACGATGATATCGCAGAGGCTCGAGACGGGTGAGGATCCTGGCCTCTCGGATGGGTTCGGCTCCGCCTGTACAGCAGCCTGCGCTCCTGGTGGGGGCGCCGCAACGGCTGCTGCGACGCCAGGAGCCGGTGGGCGCTGCTGTCGTTGGCTCTACACCGACGGGATACGCTGATCGTGCTGTTGATCGGCTGTCACAGCGGATCGCCACGCTCGCGGACAGTCCGCGAATGCGTTGGTGGCCTACTCCTGAGTTGGGCCTTGGTTCGCGATCGGGCGGCGTGTTGTCATTCGGGTGGGGGTGGCCATGGGCGCACACTTCTCGCATGTCCGAGGACCAGGCGCAGTCCTTCCCTCCCGAACCGCTGTTGCAGGTGATCGCCAACCTCGCGCGGTTCCATCGAGAACACGAGCAGTTCTACTCGCAGGCTCCGTTGCGGCAGGCAGACGAGCTTCAGGCGCGGTCCCGGGCATTGAAGTCGCTGGCAGGCCGGTGGAGTGTGACGGATGTCGGTGAGTCGGCAGGGAACCCGTTCGCCGGTGCGGAGGACCTGAATGCCCCCGGGCTCGTCGCGGAGTCGGGGATCCTCTTCATGGAAGGGGAGGGCGAGCCCGTCGAGCTCCAGCGGCTGAAGCGGGATGTCGGGGAGATCGCGGAAGACAGCGAGCAGACCGGAATCTGGCTGGCGCAAGCGATGGAGCAGGCGTGGGAGGCCGCCGGCTTCTTGGCTGCCTATCCGGCGCTTGCCGATCTGCTGGGGGAGCGCCATCGCATCATCGCCAACGACTGGCAGTCGGCGGGGTTGCTCGCGCTGGTTGCCCATCTGCTGCGCCGCTCCCTCGACCTGTTGGACCGGGTCACGTTCTCTCCTGCGGCGCTGCGGGCCGACCTCGGGTCCGAGCGCAATGCCCCTGCCTACATCTTCTCGGCGTCCGAGCTGCTCGACCGAGCGGCAGACCTTCTCGCGGAATCCGCGACACTCGTGCGCGACAACGAGCGGCGCTGGCGCGTGTTCGGCGCCCGGGTTCACCAGCTGCGGTCCAAGTGAGGCCGGGGGTTCCTCGTGGGGCTGCCGCCGAGAAGGACGCGAGTGACGATCGCGGTGTGTTGTGTGTCTGCCGCGTCGGAGTCGTTGTGGATTCGTTCACCGCGCTGCCCGCGGATGACCGATGACCCGACGATGTGCCCGCCGGTACGCGACCAACCATCAGGTGGTCGACTACCGGAGAGAGGTGTGTGGGCCGGCCCGTGGGTGGGCTCGCGGAGCACGACCCAGCGCGCGACCTCCGTCGCGTCCGGGCCCAGGGGGCGGGCCCGGACGCCACCTCCGGTGCGGCGCTCATGGGCCGCGCGAGGCCGGGGGACACGGCAGAATAGCGGCCCGCGCGTCTTCCGGATGGGTGTCAGGCGAGGGCGAGGAAGAGCTTTTCGAGTTCTTCTTCGGTCATGGGGGCCTGACTCTCGTCGGCGTTGTTCATGCACTGGCGCATGCCGCTTGCGACGATTTTGAATCCGGCGCGGTCGAGTGCCTTGGAGACGGCGGCGAGCTGGGTGACGACGTCCTTGCAGTCGCGGCCGGCCTCGATCATGGCGATGACACCGGCGAGCTGCCCCTGGGCGCGGCGCAGTCGGTTGAGGACTGAGCTGACCGCGTCGTCGTCGACCTTCACCGGGTACCTCCTGCTTGGCGTGCTGTTCTTCTCCATGGTACCCCAGGGGGTATTTGCCTCGGCGGTCAGCGATCGAGGAGGGCTGCAAGCGCGGCATCGAGGTCGCCACGCCGCGGCCGGTTGTGGGGGAGCTTGGCGAGGACGGCAGCCATGCCGCAGCTGTTGGTGAGGGCGGTGAGTCTCCCCTCGTAGCGTGGAGTCCGTGACTGCAGGGGAAGTTGAGAGTCATGGCGGAGAAGCGTCGGGTGTTCACGGCTGAGTTTCGTGAGG